>DATKPS010000107.1:0-59771 GCA_035524015.1 Candidatus Sulfotelmatobacter sp. | reverse complement strand
CTTCGGCGATTCGTGCACCAGCGAGGTAAAGAGGTAAGACTCCACGAATAGGTCGGAGTGTGGCACATTCTGGCGATGCGAAATGATCGAGGTCGTGTCCTTATATAAGTGGCAGTGATCGCTTTGCGGGTGAATCTGATCGCATCCAGCGGCAATCACACCCGCTTCGGAAATTCCGTAAATAGGCACCGGCGATGCGCCGACCGCTTCGATCTCCTTCTTCTTTTGCGGCGTGAGCGGCTCACCGGTAACAAAAAACTTGGCGCCCTTAATGTTTAGATTTTTCTCCGCCGCCGCGATACATACACGAACGGCCGAGGAAGCGAAGGTATAGACAACGCAATTGCCGTGTTCCTGCAGCGCGGCTGCCGCCCACTCCGCGATTTTGACCGCATCCTCAAGACCGACATATTCGGGTTCGGCCAGGGGCAAGCCGTGGCGTCGGCCGAGCGTGAAAATCAGCTTAGTGCCCCACTTCTTCTCCCAGTTGATCGAGAGGCGATCTTCTGGAACCTGCGAGAACCAGCGCTGAACGGGATTGCCGATATGGGCAAAACGCAGACTGGAGTTGATTCCCGGGGCGCCAGGGAAGATGGGAAACCAGTTGGCGACTGGCGCGCGCAGGCAGCCATGCATATTCAGCAAAAGCGCATCGTAAAAAGAGCGCTGGTGTAAATAGTCAAAGTCGATGCGCACACGTGTGCCCGCGCTGCGGGTGGCGCCGCTGCGTACTTCATATACATAGGAAAGGAAGGGATTGTCGAACCAGCCTTCCTCGCACCAGAATTCGATCCCGTTGCGAACCACCGGCACTTTGCCCTTGAATTCGTCAACGGTGAGATACACGTCTTCCTGTTCAAGCGCGCGCAGCGCCCCGCCGGTCCCCTTCTGGTTTACCCAGGACTTTAGATCTTGAAACTGGATTTTCCTGGGCTCAAGCAACTTCAAATAGGGACTGCGGGGATAATCAAAAATGGCCTTCTTGGCAAAGCTCAGGAAGTTGTCCTCACGAGCCGCCACCCGGTCGCGGATGCCTTGCTTTGCTTTGGCGAGGGCTTCCTCCGGGCTCATGCGGAGTTCCGCGAACTTGCGAAAGCCTTCGAGGAATCGGTCATACTTCCGCATCGAGAAATCCTAGGGCAGCGCGATTTTTCAACGGGTGGCCGACGTTCGCGTATCTATATGTAAATAATGGCATTAAACTTTAGGTCAGGTTCTCCGCAAACGCTGTTGCACACCGGGCTGCCCGTCCTTTGGCACAAAGGTGCATCTTTATCACCATTTCCCCATGGCAGCAGAAAGAGCTAGACTCAGACTAACTAGATTATTTGTAACAAGTTAAGCAAAGCGAGGGGCAAGGCGCTGTAAACACCAATCCACCAATGCGGGTAACAAGTGGAAAAGAGCTTCCCTCCGTGTGGGAATTTGGCCGTAAGCGATTGAGTCCTAGGACCTCTAGCCGGGTTCCATCCAAATCGGATAAAAGGCAAAACATTTTCTCAATTGTGGGATGGGCAGGGGGCTGAGCTTGGAAGAGTCTTGTGCAATGTGGTGCGGAATTCTTTGCTAATAGATTGAAGATAAACTGTTTAACATGTGGTGATGAAGGGTGCGTAGCGGCTCGGATTGGTCCGCCTGTTGCACTGGTGGATTACGTAAGGCGGCGATTCGCTTCGAGCGCCGCAGATCGAGGTACTTTCACAGGAACTTCATTTGTAGGGATGTGGAGGGGGTTTATCATACGGGCCAGCTAGTTCACCCTGCCCTTGCAATACCGCCCGGCCCGGTCGCCCACGAGCACAATGTTCCGGCAAAATGCAAAGTGCTGGAACCCAAGATATGGATTAAGCGGAACTGTGATTATAGGAAAAGCGAAACCGAACCTCATGGTGGTGTCTTTGATCGCGAGCGCCCCAGTGGGAGTGAGGGTTTAGCCAACCTATGTGTTTTACGGTATGTGGTTTGGCCCAAAATGTGACTACGATGTCGCAGACATTGGTCGAACCACCGGCGATGGTTTCCTTAGCTGGACGGCCTCATTTGTCGGGAAATGAAGCTGGACCGTTGGAGTGTTTGCACGAGTGAAGCGGATAGAGGATAGGTAAAACATAAAAGCATGTGCGGAATCGCAGGAATCGTCGGGAAAAGCAAAGAGTACCCAGTATCGCGTTCTGCGGTCAGCCTGATGTGCGACAAAATCGTGCATCGTGGGCCGGATGACGAAGGATTGTACGTCCAAGGTCATGTGGGCTTGGGCATGCGCCGGCTGAGTATCATCGATCTCTCCACGGGCCATCAACCCATCCACAACGAAGACAAAAACATTTGGATTGTTTTCAACGGCGAAATTTACAATTTCCCGGAACTACGTCCGGAGTTAGAAAGCCGTGGACACAAGTTCTACACCAACACCGATACCGAAGTGATCGTGCACCTGTATGAGGAGTTCGGAAGCGACTGCGTCCAGAAGTTGCGGGGGATGTTCGCGTTTGCCATTTGGGATGCGCGTCAACAGCGCTTGTTGCTGGCCAGAGATAGATTCGGGAAGAAGCCCTTACACTACGCGATAAGCGATGGCCGTCTGTACTACGGCTCGGAGATTAAGTCGCTGCTCGCCGTGGCACCAGAGCTCAGCGATGTGGATTCCCAAGGCCTGCTGAGTTATTTCTCTTTCGGGTATGTAGCCGACCCGCTGACCGCATTCACCAAGATCAAAAAGCTGCCTCCCGGGCATTTACTAGAGTTTTCTGGCGACGAAATCAAGGTGCGGAAGTATTGGGATCTTCCGCGGTTCGGTACGAACGAAAAGATATCCGAAGAAGAGTGTCTGGAGGAGCTTGAGCGGCGTCTAGGAGAAGCCGTAAGGATCCGCTTGATCAGCGACGTTCCACTGGGAGCGCTGCTGAGTGGCGGAGTGGATTCCTCGACGGTAGTCGCATTGATGGCGAAGTACTCAGACGCCCCGGTCAAGACGTTCACCATTAAGTTCGGCAGCGAAGATTTCGACGAATCAGTGCATGCCCGAATGGTCGCGGAGCAATTCAAGACCGACCACCATGAATTCGAAGTGAAGCCGAACTTTATGGAAATGTTGGACGAGCTCACGCAAGTCTTAGAAGAGCCGTTCGCAGACTCTTCCATCGTGCCAACCTATTATGTGTCCCAACTGGCGAGGCAACACGTCACGGTGGCGTTGGCCGGGGATGGCGGCGACGAATTATTTGCCGGATATGACCGTTATCAAATCAATTTGCAGCGCCGGAAGATGGACTTCATCCCTGGTTGGGCGGGCCAAATCTATCGAAAGCATATCTTCCATCGCTTGCCGGAATCGACCTATGGACGGCGGTTGTTGTACACCATGTCGCTGCCGGCAGAGCAGCGGTATCTGGATGAAATTTCGACGTTCTCCTTGAATGGTCAGGCAGAGTCGATCTTTTCGGACGATTTCCGATCTTACGCCAAGAAGTATCGCTCACCCATAGCCGTGTTTCGGGAGTATCTCGACAGCGCACCTGCCGATGACGCGCTCAGCCAGTTGCAGTATTTGGACGTGAAAACTTACTTGCCGGCGGACATTCTCACGAAAGTGGATCGAATGAGCATGGCCAATTCGCTGGAGGTACGGGCACCGATTCTGGATCATGTTTTCGCCGAGTGGGTGACGCAACTTCCCACAAATTTCAAGATGCGCGCGGGGAACAAGAAATATATTCTGAAGAAACTTGCGGAGCGCCTAGGAGTGCCGCGCAACGTGATCTACCGGCCGAAACAGGGTTTTGCGGTGCCTTTGGTGCACTGGTTCCGGCGCGAGCTCAAGCAGGAGCTGCTGAGCATCCTTCTGGAACCCCGCACCTTGCAGCGGGGTTACTTTGATGCGGCGGCGGTGCGGCGGTTGGTCGATGAGCATTTGCGCGGTCGCCGAGATCGTTCCGGGGAACTGTGGATTTTGTTGATCTTCGAACTGTGGTATCGCAACGTGCTGGAAGCGCGCCCATATAATCCTGGAACCACCGGAGCACGCTCCATGACCACGAGTACATGCGTTTAGTACAGGCCGTGAACGGAGGACCCAATTGGGTTGAAAGTGCACCGCTCAAACATGCATGCGGTACTAACACGTTCAGCTATAAAGCACGCAGTTTGTCAGGGGTAGAGACGGCCACCACAACCATTTCCTTATTGCTCGTTGCGGCAAGAATCACGTTTGTCATGTGCCCCGTAGCGAATCTCTAAGAAGCAAATGCTTTGAATGGCTTGTTTTTTGAATATTCCAGTGCCAGAATAAAATTTTCCCCGATGCTCAAAAATGGTAATCAGCTTGTTTTCGATATCGGCGCTCATAATGGCGACGACTCTGCTTATTACCTACAGCTCGGTTATCGGGTTATTGCTGTCGAGGCTAATCCTCTACTGGCGGCCGCTTGTGCCAAGCGATTTGAAGTGGAAATTCAATCAGACAAAATAAAAGTGCTCAACGTTGGGGTCCTGAAAGAACCAGGAGAGTTCTCGTTCTATCGCAACTTGACCGACGATGGCTGGTCATCGTTTGAGGGCGAGAGGGGCAAGCGTGGCGGGCACTGGGAGGCAGTAAGCATTCATTGCACCACAGTCGCGAGCCTGATCGAGAATTACGGATGCCCGTTTTTCATGAAGATCGACATCGAGGGTGCGGACATGGGAGCTATCGCATCACTTAAGTGCGATATTGCACCTAGGTATCTCAGTGTCGAATTGAACTGTACTGACCCGATCATAGAAACGCTCGCTGGACTGGGGTACAGCTCCTTCAAATTCGTAAATGGAGAAACGTTTCGGCGCAGCGGGCCAATATGGGACCATGAAATTGGCTGGCGACTGTTACGAAAGATCGGGCGAATAATGCCACCGATTCGAAGTGCATTGACCAGATTGCCGGAGCGCTTGCGGGTCAAAACTGAATTCGACATTCCTGGGCAGTACAACCCCGATAATTACCCGTTCACTCGATATAGCTCCGGTCCTTTCGGAGAGCAGGCTGCTGGAAATTGGCTTTCAATAGATGCGGCGATTGGGTGGTTTCAGAACATCAAAAATGGCTACCTGAAAGCTGATCGAGCGGAACAACTTTGGTGGGACGTTCATGCGAGGCACAAAAACGCAAGGCCCGTGATGCCCACCGCGCCGCAACCCTGAAACGAGCTGCGCATATAGGCGATCGGCGCGGTCGGTCCAGCCAATCGTGGGTTCTGATCTTCGAACTGTGGTATCGCATGTCCTCGAAGGCCAGCCGTATAATCATGGAGCAGCCGGCAGTCATACCATGACGACGAGCGCCTGTGCTTAAATCATTTGAGCCATAACGTTCGGGGTCCGAAATGCGAGGCTACTGAGGAAGTTGCGAAGATTCCACAATCCCCCTAGCCGTAGCAAGAAGGTGCTCTTCGTAATCTGCAACCTCGATCGAGGAGGCACCGAAACACAGGTCGTAGAACTGGCTAAGAGGCTCACTTCTAGCCAATGCCTGATTACCGTTGCGGCGCTTCAAGGCCACGGCTCTTTGAGAGCAGAGCTGGCAAAGGCCGGCATACGGATCGTCGATTTTCCAAAAGTTGGGGGTCTGGTATCTGTCCGAGGAGCGCACCAGTTCTTGCGTCTTGTGCGCTTCATACGAAAAGAACAATTCGATGTGGTTCACTCCCACGATTTGTGGGCCAATCTCATAGCGGTACCGGCTGCGAGACTCGCGGGAGCACCACTCGTTTTTTCCAGCCAACGGGATTTAGCCCATTTGTATTGGTACACTCCATCCCGACTGAAAGTGATCAGCCGAATTCATCGGTGGGCGGATGGCGTAATCGTCAATTCTGCAGCAGTTAAGGACATGGTACAGCACCGCTTCTTGGTTCCCGCCGCGCGCATTCATCTGGTCCATAACGGGATCGACTTTGAAAGGTTCTCTAGTGCACACGCGGACCGAAAACAGATACTTCCGATGCTGGAGGGCCCGGAAAAGCTGTTTCTGACCGTGGCGAATATGCATAGTGCCGTGAAAGGTCACTTTGAGTTGATCGACGCGGCTAAATCTGTTGTTGCATCCCATCCGGAGGCACGGTTTGTTTTGGTGGGAGACGGCACCGAGCGGGAGAATATCGAGAACAGTGCGAAACAAACCGCGGTGCACAGTTTCTTTCTGTTCTTGGGGCAGCGTCATGACATTCCGGATTTGCTTTCCTGTTGCGACGTTTTTGTGCTGCCTTCGCGGGCGGAAGGCCTGCCGAACTCCATCCTGGAAGCAATGGCCGCTGGGTTACCCGTGGTGGCCACGTCCGTCGGCGGAATTCCGGAAATCATCGAGGACCAAATAACCGGTATTCTTGTGCCGCCGCAAGATCCGGATGCGTTGGCTGGTGCTCTTCTAAAGATGCTGGGAAACCATGGCTTGGCTGGAGAAATCGCCACAGCGGGCCGGCGACGTGCGCGCGAGCGGTTTAGCTTTGAACGCGCGGTCGCTGAGTTAAGATCTATTTACGGAATCTCTGGCGCAACCAGCTGACAACCGATCGCCGCTAAGTAATGAAAGATACAGTACTTGCCCCAAGTACAGGTTCCTGGGCAGTCCAAAGCATGGCCTTCTGAACAGTAGATTTCGTTCCGAGGAAGAGACCAGAATATCTTCATGAGTGCCCAACAGCCCAATTGGTCAAATTTAAGGTTGAGAGTACGATGAAAAAACTTTCGTTTTTCCTATTTGCCGCTTTCTTTGTTCCTATCTTCACTTGGGCTCAAAACACTCCGGTGTGTGGATTAAATAATGATGAGACCCCACTGCTGCCTTCGCAGTCTGTCGGAAAAGTGACCGTCAGCGGCTCCACAGTCACGTGGACGAGCGGATCGCACTTTGTTCCCGGTTGGACCGGAACAATTTATTTGTATCCGAGTAGCGGTAACGGGACGTCGTATGCAATTTCGTCGGTTGCGAGCGCCACCTCACTGACGCTATCTTCGTCGCCCACAAGCGGTAGCTACGATTACACCTACAACATGAATTGGGACAGCTTCTCCGCTCCCGCGTTGGGTGCTTCCTATATCGATCCGCTCTCGGGCTGCCAGATTACGCGAGTCTCACAGCTCGGCAGCTCTAGCTTAGGCGTGATTTACGACTCGGAGGAAGAACCGTTTAGTCAAGATGACCAGATGATGTGGCTGATTGATTATGTCACGGGCGACGAGATGATTGTAAGCACGCCGGCAAACACTGCTTATACTCCGGGCACTCCCGTGCTGACGACATCGCAAATGCCACCCAAAAATAGCAATACGTTGATCTGGTCATTTACAGCCTCTAATCAGTTCTATTACACGTCAGGCACTTCGATCATGCTGGGAACGATAAACGGGTTGCCCAACTGCATTGCGTCACGTTCCTGCAGTGTTTCTACCAGCACGGTGGCGAGCTTTTCGGGTTCTGGAGGAAGCACGGGGTCGGGCTACACGTCTATTATCTTCCCTGATAAATATGATGGTTTCCCGGGCGCTGTGGCATTTCTTGGACGAAACTCCAGCGGCACAATGGACTTGGATGTCTATAACTTGAACACCGGTGAAAACACCGTATGGTACACAACGAGTTGTACTGCCAGTAACCCGCTGGGTTCACAGCCCGGATGCATCCACGGAATCCTTCAGCTGCCTGATGGCACGGCGATAATCGGTTATGGAGGCGCGGATGGCAGCTTGAGCGGCGGCGTGTGGTTCCACGGGACGCCAGGCAACAGCACGGTCACCAAGACACAGATCATGAACCAGAGCCTTCACAACAGCGTCGGAGAGGATATTAACGGAAACGAAGTTCTCCTGATCGACCGGGTGGACTCGACCTTGGGCGGGGAAGATCCTTGCCCTGCTGGTCAATGGTCTGGATCCACTGCGGGTGGTGGCCTTTCCATGATTAGCCTCACTGACCCAGGCAATCTTAGTCACACTGCCGCCTGTGTCTTAAACAAGGACTGGGCGCAACCAGAGCTGTCCTACCGCGGCGGCCCGTCCCAACCTTGGTTCACCACCTCCATTTGGGATAACAGTCGAACGGGCGCCAGCGCGGAGTATTACAGCACAAACTCTAAGTATGTCAGCCCAAGTTGTACCCAAACGAATTCCACTGTGGGCGGAACCTGTTGGTTCCCGTATCAAGACGAAATCATAATGACAAAAATCAATACGGACATGGCAAGCCCAAGCACTGCTGCGTTGGCAACTGTCTATCGCCTGGGGCTTGCGCGTTCCCGCTCGCTACAAAACTTTTGGTCAATCCCCAATGCCAGTATGTCTCGCGACGGCAACTACATCGCATTCTCGTCGAATATGGCTTATCCAACAGGGGGATGCAGCTCCTCTTATAACTCATCTGGTGGCTGCGCCGAAGCCTACGTCATCAGTGCGGCAGGTGGGGGCGGTCTATTGGGAAGCGTCTCGGGCTCGCCCGCTCCTCCACCAACAAATAACCCAGCGCCTCCTACAGGTTTGACTGCTACGGTCCACTGAGACTAGACCCGCACCGTAAGTTCGTTCAGTCATCCTCGAGAGTTCCGGCAGGGAGCGAAGATCACTTAGGTCTTCGCTCTTTCTTCACCAGCACAGCCCGTGTACGGGTACTTCTTGCGACGAGAGCAGGACATTTCTCGCGTGTACGACATCGAACACAACTTGGCCAGGCGCGATGGATTGCTTAAATACGGCAGAGTCGAAGGCAGTGGTGCCGATCACCACAACCTCCGCTTTAGCAACCACATTGTTCAAATCGGATTGGAGCAAGGATCCAATGTGAGGGATTTCGTCCTCAATAAACTGACGGTTTGAACCGACCAGTCGGCCCATCGCTACATCCGGGTCCCAGACGGCAACTTCGCAGCCTTCGCCGAGCAAGCGCTTGATGAGTTGCACCATTGGACTCTCTCGTAGGTCGTCGGTCTTCGCCTTAAAGCTGAGTCCGAGCACACCGATTTTTTTCTTCCGCGTGTGCAGAATCATATCGACGGCGCGATCGATATGCGCCTGGTTGCTAGACATGATTGAACCCAACAGGGGCAGCGTCTGGTCCAGTTCTTTGGCGCGATAGGTCAGAGCTTTTACGTCCTTAGGCAAGCAGGAGCCGCCAAAGGCAAAGCCGGGGGTTAGATAGGCTGCGGACGCATTCAGCTTAGTGTCGGACGTGTATATTTCGGTGACGGCTTGCGCATCGACACCCATCTCTCGGCACAGCACACCGATTTCGTTCGCGAAAGAAACCTTGAGGGCGTGGAATGTGTTGCAGACGTACTTGACCATTTCGGAGACGCCAAAGGAGGTTTCAAAAATTTTCCCTTTGGCCCAGCTGTAGATCTCGCGAAGGGGCTCCAAGTGCGCGGGGTTCGAAGCGCCCAGCACGGTGATGGGTGGGTTTAGGAAATCGGAAACGGCGCAGCCTTCGCGGGTGAATTCAGGATTCGTGCATACCGCGAAATCCACTCCCTCTTTCTTGCCGCTGGCCTTTTCTATGGCGGGGATGGCCAATTTTTCCGCGGTGCCGGGGAGAATCGTGCTGCGGAGCACAAACCAGTGGAAGCCCTTCTTGCCGCGTAAAGCCTCGCCGCATTCGCGGCAGCTACGCTCGACGCCACTCAGGTCAAGACGGCCGTTGCGCAGACTGGGAGTGCCGACACAGACAAAAGAAAGGTCGGTCTTGTGGACCGCCTCGGTTGCGTTCGTGGTGGCGTGTAATCGCCCTGCCCGGTGCGCCTGTTCAACCAATTCGTCCAATCCTGGTTCAAGAACCGGGGCTTTGCCGGACTCTAATAGTTCTACCTTCAATGGGTTTACATCTACGCCGAGTACCTCATACCCTTTCGCGGCTAAGCATCCCGCCGTCACAGCGCCTACGTAACCTAGCCCGATCACACTGATTTTCGTCATGCGTTGTCCTCTACCAACTCCATAGGAATAACTCGAATCACACGTTGAGTCCCGGTTCGTGAAGGCAGTTGGGTTGCCGAACGGGGCACTGCCAAGACGGCATAAGAACAAAATAAGGATCTACTTATCAGTAGGTTACGAACACGAAAGCAAGTCAAGGATCGGCACGGCCAGCGTGCGGAGGATTTTGTGGAAAGAGTTTTCCATTATGTGCCCGGCGTGGGCCCGACAGCCGCGCCGTTGTGAAATGGAATTCAGATTGCCTAAGCCTGCATCGCTATCTTACGGCGAATACAACACTTATCTGCGCCATATTGGCGGTTATAGTCCCCTGAAGGGAATGTCACGTGCATTCGGAAAAGGGGACACGGAACACAGCACCGCCCCATGTGCCTGTCAAAATGGCTAAATCTAAAGACTCTATGACTGAACCTATGAAGGTCGCCAAGATACTGCAAATAGGCAATTTCCCGCCGCCCATCTGTGGTTGGGCCATCCACACGCAAGCCGTGCAGCATGCCCTGCATCAGCGGGGAGCCGTCTGCACGGTTCTCGACATTGGTCCTGGCCGCCGTCTGCGGCAAGAGGAGCCTGGATGCACTCCGATGCGAGGGGCTTTCGATTATCTCTTCAAACTCATTTCGTACCGTCTGCGTGGCTACACCTTTGAGCCACACGTGAACGGAGACAGCTGGAAGGGCTATTTGCTGGCCCTGGCAGCCGTGCTCCTTGGACGCTTTACAGGTAAGCCAGCGATCCTGATGTTTCATGCCGGTCCGCAACAACAGTACTTTCCTCGGAAGAAGGGACTGTGGTCTGTGGCATTCAAGCTTCTGTTTGCTGCGAGCGGCGCGATCGTGTGCAACTTAGAGTCGGTGAAATGCGAGATCGAGAAGTACGGGGTTCCCAAAACCAAGATACACGCTGTGTTCTCGGTGGATTATCCGCAAGAAAAGATTCCGGTCCCTCTGCCAGAGGCTACAGAACAATTTCTGGAAGATCATGAGCCACGTTTATTCAGCTACACCCTGTTTCGGCCTGAATTTACGCCCGAGGTCTTATTCGAGGCAGTGGCGCAGATCTGCCAGGAATTTCCGCGTGCGGGCCTACTGATTGCCGGCCCTCGCGAAGTTCCGCCTGATATAACCAACCTAATTAAGCATTGGGGATTGGAGTCAAAGGTCCTGATCTCAGGAAATCTTGCCCACGACCAATTCTTGACAGCCATCCAGCGCTCAGACGTATTTATCCGGACGCACCTGCGTGATGGGCTGTGCGCCTCGGTAATCGAGGCGTTGAGTTTGGGAGTGCCGGTGGTTGCCGCGGAGGACGGGATACGCCCCCCTTCGGTGATTACGTATCACCCGCCAGAAGCCCCTATGCTTCTGGCGAAGTTGCAACAGGTACTTAAAAGCTCCGACGAACTTCACTCACGAGTACAACCGCCCAAGCTCGATGGCAACCTGGATACGGAGATTTCGTTGCTGCTATCCGTTGCCAACGGCGAGACACGATGAACGATTTGGTGGAAAAGGTGCGGCGTCTGAGGGAGATGGACGCCACGGAGATGCGCTTCCGGATCTCGCAGAAGCTGAGGATCGGACGCGAACGCTGGGAGATTGCCTTCGGTGATGGAAATGGGAATGAGTCTGCGTGGTGGGAGCAATGGAACGTCGCGCGTGTAACCGATGACGGATTACGCGAGTTTGTCACTAAGGGTGATGACGCTGGTGCCGCAGGGGCGCTGGCGGAATATTTGGCGAGGCGCACCGTTCCGGCTTTCTTTTGGGATGTACCCCAACGCGATGAGCTAGTGCGGGAGTTCAAGCTTCACTTTCCGGGTCGCATCGACGAAATTCGCACAGAGGCTGAGGCCATCTGCGAGCACCGTTTCCGGGTCTTCGGTTATCCAGAAGTGCGCTGTGGAGCAATAATACCGTGGCATCGCGATTTGGTGCATGGGCAAGAGGCTGCTCGGGATCATTACTCCCTCGTTCCAACGCTAGATTTCGGGAGTGTTGGCGATTCGAAAATCGTGTGGGAGCTAAGCCGGCACCAGCAGTTTTTTGTATTGTGCCAGGCATATTTGTTGACGGGCGAAGAACGATTCGCAGAAGAGTGCCTCGCGCAGTGGGAAGACTGGCTGCAACAAAATCCCTACCGTCGCGGAATTAATTGGGCGAGTAGTCTGGAAGTCGCATTTCGCTCATGGTCGTGGACATGGATGCTTTATTTCCTTTTGGGCAGCAAGGCCCTAACGGGAGAACGCCTAGGCTTGTTGACGCAGGCGTTGGGACGGAACGCAGAATTCATCCGTGAGAACATTTCCACTTACTTTGCGCCCAATACCCACCTGATCGGAGAGGCTTTTGCTTTGTTTGTGACCGGAGTGTTGCTGCCGGAACTTCACGGCGCGGAAACATGGTGCGCGCAGGGTCAAAACATCTTAGCGGAACAGATGGAGCGGCAGGTACGCGACGATGGCTCCCATTTCGAGCAATCCACCTTCTATCACCGGTATGCCATCGAGTTTTTCCTTGCGGCAGCGATCCTTGCCGATCGGAATGGCGTCCCGTTTGATCTCCGATATAAAAGCAAGCTGCAAACGATGCTTGAATATCTGGCTTGCACCGCTTTTCCCAATGGCGAACATCCGGCAATCGGTGACTCCGATGGAGGACGCTTGCTGCCGTTCGGAGTTTTCAACGCGGAGGATCATCGCCCCGTGTTGTCCACCGCCGCGATTTATTTCCAGCGCGGAGATTTCCTGACGGCGAAAGGATTCGACGAGCAGGCCCTGTGGCTAATGGGGTTGGGAGCGGAGCCGCAATTTCGGCAGTTGCAGAGCGCCGGACCGAGTACGGCATCAAGAACATTTCGAGATGCGGGCGTGATCACCATGCGAAGCGATGGGAGCCGCGACGCCAAGTTTTTGTTGTTCGATGCTGGACCGCAAGGCGTTCTGTTCAGTGGACACGGGCATGCCGACGCGCTCAGTTTCGTTTGTGGAGCGAACGGAACGAATTGGTTAATCGATCCTGGGACTTTTGTTTACAGTTCTTCTCGAGAATGGCGCGATTTCTTCCGTTCGACGGCAGCGCACAACACGCTGGCGATTGACGACCAAGATCAGGCCATCCGTGTGGATTGGTTCAAGTGGCGCGAATTGCCAGAAGTGACGCTGGAAGAATCGGTTTCGCTACCCGCAATGGATTATGCGGTGGCCAGCCACAACGGGTATGAACGGCTTTCTGAGCCGGTAACGCACCGGCGGGAAATTGTTTTTGCCAAGCCGGATTATTGGGTCATCGCCGACGAGCTCATTGGTCAGGGCCGGCATAAGATTAAGGCGTTCTTTCATTTTGGACCCGGAATCACCGTAGAACGCTGGGAGCAAGGCTGGCTTGCCCGCAAAGGTACGGAGCAATTCTTATTAGTGCCACTGACGGACGAAATGCACTGCGAGGTTATGACGGGCCAAGAGTCTCCCATTCAGGGGTGGTATTCGAAAGATTACGGTCATCGCGAGCCCAGCGCAGTGGTTGTCGGGGAAATTGAAGCAACGCTGCCCAAGCAGTTTCGTTGGTTGCTGCTTCCGGTGGTGGGCAATGTACCCACTGTGCAGCGGCGCTCGTCCGACTGCAGCGTCTCCGTAGTAACCGATAAGTGGTCGGACCTGATTACGTGGAAACCACCGGAAATCGCAAGCGCGCCAGAGCAGCCTCACACTGATGCCGCTTTAGCCATAGCACGCACAGGCCAGGCAACCGGGCAGGATAAACTGGTTGTTTTAGGAGGCAGTAGGCTCCAACGAGACGGGAAGGCTGTTTTATCTGCGGAAAAGCGATTTGAGTACCTCACGGCAGAATGGAAGATCAATGGTTTAGAAATTGCAGCCAGCCCGGCACACTCCTTCCGGTTGCTTTCGGATCCGGTGGCTACTGTGCTGGTAAATGGAGAGAAAGCGAAATATTCCGAAGACGCTGGAGCGGTGATTGTCGAGGGAGAAACATAAAGGCATGTGTGGCATCTGCGGACGAGTGGAATTAAAGGCAGGCGCTGGTTTTTCGCGCGAGGATTTGAGAGCCATGGCGGAGACGATTCGCCACCGCGGCCCCGATGACCAGGGCGAGTTTTTCTCAGGCCCTGTCGCATTGGGATTTCGCCGGCTGAGCATCATCGACCTGGCTACCGGGCACCAGCCGATGGCCAACGAGGATGGCACGATCTGGATCGTGTTTAATGGCGAGATTTACAACCACCCGCAACTGCGGCCGGAACTCGAAAAGCGCGGGCACAAATACGCCACCAACGCGGACACCGAGACGATTCTGCACTTATACGAGGAATACGGGGACGATTGTGTTCTGCATCTTCGCGGGATGTTCGGATTCGCGATTTTCGACACGCAGCGGAAGCGCTTGTTCTGCGCCCGCGATCGCTTGGGGATTAAGCCTTTTTATTACACGCTGACGGCGGAGCAATTTGGCTTCGCTTCGGAAATCAAGGCGCTCTTTGAGTTGCCGGGAGTGCGCGCGGCCCTGAATCGCAGCATTTTGCCGGAGTTTCTGGCGCTTGGGTACATTTCGTCGGAAGAAACCATGTTCGATGGGATCCACAAACTGATGCCGGGGCATCGCTTGACCCTGGAGTTTGCCAACGGCTCGCCGAAACTGCGCACCGAACAATATTGGGATTTGGATCTTTCGCGGGTGCACGCACCAAAGGACGAGACCGAGTGTGTGACACAGTTTCGCGACTTGTTCGACGAAACCGTGCGCATGCACTTGATGAGCGATGTGCCGCTTGGGGTGTTCTTGAGCGGCGGTCTCGATTCCAGCGCAATTGCGGCGACGATGGCTTCTTTCCGCAAGGATCGCATCCAGACGTTTTCCGTGGGCTACGCTGAGGACAGCTACAGCGAGTTGCCGTACGCACGGATCATGGCCAAGCATATCGGAGCGGAGTACAACGAAGTCCTTCTGGGCCCCGATACCTTCTTCGCAAAGCTGCCGCAACTGATCTGGCAGGAAGACGAACCGATCGTTTGGCCCTCCAGCGTGGCGTTGCAAGTGGTTTCGGAGCTAGCCAGCCAAAAAGTGAAGGTAGTCTTGACCGGCGAAGGCGGCGACGAAATGTTCGCCGGCTATCTGAAATATCGCGTCTCGCTGTGGAATATGTCCGCGGGTCCGACTTACCGGAAGCTGGTGCCAAATGCGGTGCAGTCCGGCATCCGGGGTTTGCTGGCATCAAACGCATTGCCGGACTATTTCCGGCGAAAATTCCGGCACTCGTTCCTCTACTATCCCGAAACGTTCGAGAAGATCTACTTCGACAATTTTTATTCGGTATTCCCCCAAGACGAACAGCCACGACTTCTAACGGATCGAATTGCCGAAGAGCTGCGATCGACGAATGCGTATGCCAACTCGATGCAATTCTTCTCGGAAGACGGCCAACGGCCACTCCTCGACCGGCTTCTCTATCTGGACATCAAGACGTATCTGGTGGAACTGTTGATGAAACAGGATCAGATGAGCATGTCGACTTCGCTGGAAAGCCGCGTGCCGTTCCTCGATCACAAGCTGGTCGAATTTGCGATGGGCCTGCCCGCGGAACTGAAAGTTCGGAACATGTCCGGAAAATATCTGCTGCGCAAGGCTATGACGGGACGCTTGCCGGATGAAGTCCTGAACCGCAACAAGAAAGGCTTTCCGACACCGATCCGGCCGTGGTTGCGGAACCAGCTATCCGAGCAAGTGTCGGCGATTTTGAGCGATGGCCGCATGGCGGAACGCGGGCTGTTTAAGCCCGAGGCGGTGAAGCAGCTCCTTGAGGCACACAAGCGTGGATCTTCCGCGGCTACCGAAGGCTGCTGGCGGCTACTGAATTTCGAGCTGTGGAGCCGAATCTTTTTCGATGGAGACATCGACATCAAGAAGCAAGTGGGCGCGGCCAAGGGAGTGCTGGTTGGATAAGGCGCGCCGTTAGCAATGAAAACTATGAAGATCTTGCTTGCATTCCCTCGTCCTCTGGTTCCCGCCGATACGGGAGGGAAGATTCGCAGTCTGCAGATTTTTTCGCGATTGAGCGAGCGGGCGGAAATTCACGCGATCTCGCAAGCCGACCCGGACAAGGACGCCGAAGGAGTCCGGGAAATGCGGCGGATGTTCGCCAGCTATACGCCGGTTTATTGGAAAGAAAGCGTCAAGTACTCCAGCGGGTTTTATGTGGACCTGCTGAAGAACCGCTTGACGACGATGCCGTACTTTATTGAGAAGTTCTGCAGAGCTGATTTCAGACGAGCGCTGGGAGAATTGGCGGAAAGCCACAAATTCGACGTTCTGTTCTGTGATTTTCTGCAAACGGCCACCCCAGCACTGCAATTACCGCTACGCCCGCGCGTGGTGTTCCAGCACAACGTGGAGTACATGCTTCGTAAGCGGCAATGGGAGGCGGAAAAATCGCCCATCAGGCGGTATATTTTTGCGACCGAGTGGAAGCGAACCCACGCAGTCGAAAGCCAGGTGTGCCGTTCGTTCGATCACACCATAGCGGTATCGGACCAAGACCAGCTGGCGTTCGAAAAAGAGTTCGGCGTGAAAAACATTTCCACGATTCCCACGGGTGTGGATGCCGATTATTTTCGGCCCCAGAGCGTGCCCGAAGAAACGGGTAAGGTGGTTTTCGTGGGCTCGATGGACTGGTATCCGAATGAAGACGGGATTTTGTGGTTTTTGCGAGAAGTATTTCCGCAAATTAAAAAGCACGTTGCCAAGGCCAGCTTGACGGTTGTCGGGCGTAACCCCTCCCCGACCCTTATTGCAATTGCCGCCGGCCTGCCAGGCGTCACTTTGACGGGGCGCGTGGACGATGTGCGGCCGTATGTGGCCCAAGCCGAAGCCGTGATTGTGCCTCTCCGTGTGGGCGGCGGCACGCGGATCAAGATCCCTGAAGCCATGGCGATGGCGAAAACGGTAATATCGACACGAATTGGCGCCGAAGGTCTGCCGTTCGAAAACCGTAGTGAAATTGT
This sequence comes from Candidatus Sulfotelmatobacter sp., assembly GCA_035524015.1. Lineage (GTDB taxonomy): Bacteria > Acidobacteriota > Terriglobia > Acidiferrales > UBA7541 > Acidiferrum. The sequence continues at coordinate 42,805 of DATKPS010000107.1, read as the reverse complement.
TTTGGAAGATGAAGGGCACAGCTTCGCGGCAGCAGCCGTGGAATTGCTGAAGAATGGCGAACTGCGTAAGGCGATTGGTAATGCCGCTCGTGAACGGGTGGTTCGGGAACATAGTTGGGAGTCGGTTGTGGATCGTGTAGAAGAAACGCTACGGACTGTCAAAGATGGCAAAAGTGTCGACGAACATCTCGTGGCGGCTCCACAAATGGCGCAGGTTCCAGAAGATTGATGATTCCGATGGCAAGACCGGGCAGCCAAACCAACGTGTTGAGAAGCGCGCCAATCGGGCAGCGCTTTGCCGCGGCTCCGGAGCCAGTGGCACTGGAGCAACCGGAACTGAACCTTACCTATATCCTTGTCTGGCTATTCGTATTTGAAGCATTCGTACGTGTGGAAGACATCTTGCCCATTGTAGAGTCTCTGCATGTGGTGTTGCTGTTAGCGATTGCGGGGACTTTGGCCTACCTCGGCAGCTTAGTGGCGGGCAAACTACGTTTTCAATGGTCGCCGGAACTTGGCCTTGTACTCTTGCTCAGCGCATGGTTTGCGGCGGGCATTCCTTTCGCTTTTTGGAAGAGCGGAAGCCTCCATCTATTGGTGGGAGATTGGCTGAGAACTGTTCTTTTCTTTTTCTTATTGACGCAGACACTCACAACCGTGGGACGAGTCCGGAAGATTATCTGGGCGGTCCTGCTGAGCATGTTGCTAGCAAATGCCGCGTCGCTGCTGATGCAAGGAAACCCCGCCTATTACGACGCCGGGGGGCGGTTCACCGGTATCAATAAGGCGCTTTTAGGCTGGAATTTTCTGGGGATCACGTTATCCGCAACTCTCCCGTTTATCGCCTACTTGTATGTGGCAAGCCGCTCCGTACTGCGAATCTTGCTGCTATTCGCGGTGTTGGGGAGCAGCTTGTGGATGCTGGTGTTGACGGCCTCGCGCGGAGGCGTTTTGGGCATTGCGTTTTCGCTGATGCTGTCCTGGTGGTTTCTGATTCGAGGAAGTTCGCGGAGCTTGCAACTGACGGTGGTCGTGGGTTTGTGTCTGGTGGTCGCGGTGGCCAAAGCGCCTCCGATCTTTTGGGAGAGATTGCTGGCGGGAAGTTCGACAACGCAGTGGAACGAAAACTCTGCGTCGGCCGCAGACTCCACCCAAGAACGAGAGCGACTGCTGGAAGACTCCATCGGCGATACCTTGCGCCACCCAATGTTTGGTTTGGGAATCGGTAATTTTTCCGCGTATCACGGGACCTTGGGACAATCCGAAGGCTGGCTGGGGCCACACAACACCTTTACGCAAATTTCCGCAGAAGCGGGCGTTCCCGCTCTCCTGATTTTCCTGTGTCTGATGGGGGTAATGATCCGGCATATGAAACAAGTGAGCGACGGCCTGAAAGACAAGCCAGAACATTCAGAATTGCGTTTATTGGCACACGCTACGCTGGCCAGCGCATTGGCCTTCGTCTTTGCCGGTTTCTTTGCCCACTTGGCCTACGCGTACCTGGTTTATTACATCATTGCGATCGGGGCGGCCATCCGAACCCTGGCAAGCGGCAAGATTCAGCCAGCAACGGAGCAGGTCGGGTTCCCGGGGCGAGTTTCATCACCGTATACAGCAAAGCAGGCTATATCATGGCGTTGATACCAAGAATTGTGTTTTGGGCATGTGTTGCGGCGATTGCCTACAATTACCTCGGCTATCCCATCGTTCTGTTGGCGTTGAGCACCCTCTATCAGGCTAAATCCGACCTGCTGTTTTTGCTGCGGCGAACGCCTCGACGTGCCGCGCGTGCAGAAGCAAAGGCCAGTTGGCCTTCCGTGGCGATCGTCATTTCCGCTTACAATGAAGAGGCCATCATCGAGGCGCGCGTGAAAAACGCGTTGGGGATTGACTATCCGCCAGACCGATTTGAGATTTTGATCGGCTTGGATTCGCCGAGCGATGGCACTGCCGCTGTTCTGCGAGAAATCACCGCTCCTCGGCTGAGGATTTTCCATTTCCAGGAGCGACGCGGGAAACTGGCGGTAATCTCCGATCTTGCGCAGCGCACGACTGCGGACATTTTGGTGTTCACGGATGCCAATACAATGTTTCAGCCGGACTGCGTGGCTAACCTGGCGCGGCACTTTTCTAATCCCAAAATTGGGGCAGCCAGTGGAGAGGAAATTCGCGTAGGCGGAGCGGCCATTGACGCCGGGGCCGAGGGCTTGTACTGGCGGTATGAGTCGGCGTTGAAGTTTCTGGAGAGCCGGACACAGCTGTTGCATAGCGCGAATGGGGGGGTGTACGCCATCCGGCGCGAGCTGTTTAATCCTCCGCCCAATCTAATCGTGGAAGACTTTCAGATACCGCTGGACCTGAGATTTCAGGGACATCGCATTGTGTACGATCCGGACGCTGTAGCGGTCGAGGAGATTGCGCCAACCTTCCATTCCCAATTCGAGCGGCGAGTCCGACTAGGCGCGGGGAATTATCAGACACTTTTTGGGCGCTTGGAGTATCTGAATCCTTTCAAAGGAGGGGCAGCGTTCGCTTATTGGTCGCACCGGGTTTTGCGGTGGCTCGCACCTTTTTTCATGATCACCGCTTTTGTTTGCAACATGCTGCTCTTGAGAAACCCCTGGTATGCGGGGCTCCTGGGCCTGCAAATCCTGTTCTATGGCCTTGCGCTGCTCGGTTATTGGGCGAAAAAGAGAGGCAAGGCGCCGGGAATCTGCAAAGGACCTTTGTATTTCTGTTCGATGAACACCGCGTTTGTGTTCGGGTTTCTGCGATATTGCAGCGGCCGCCAAGCGGTGGCCTGGAAGGTTACGCCCCGGCAGGTACGAAGCGTGGCATTGCCAACCCAGCAGAAGCAGGGATGAAAAACATGGACCACGTTAGGTCCGCTTCAGTACGAAAAAGCCGGCACAAACAGCCAACCGCTCGATCCTCATGGAAGTCGAAAAATCCCCCCAGCTTCCCTGAGCTAATATAAATGGATGCACCTGAAAAGTTGAAGGTGAACCAGTGTCCGACGATGTGAATAAAGGTTTAGCCGAAGCTCCGGTGGTTCCGACACCTCTTCCGACTGAGGCGGTCGCCACATCGCAACCAGGGACAGGTGTGCGGGAGCTCGACAAAGTCTTACTCAAGGGTGTGGCCTGGACCGCCACGGTCAAATGGATCACGCAACTAATGACCTGGGGCATGACCGTGATGGTCGCGCGCCTGTTGCTGCCGTCCGATTACGGGCTTGTGGGGATGGCGATCATTTACATCAATCTTTTCACCTTGTTCAGTGAGTTTGGGATTGGCACCGCGGTAGTGACGATGCAGGAGCTTTCGGAAAATCAGTTATCCCAGCTCAACATGCTGTCTTTTCTTTTGGGCTTAGTTGGATTCGTCATCTCCGCACTGGCTGCCATCCCGTTGGGAAAGTTCTTTCGCGCGCCCAACCTGCCCGCGATTGTGCTGGTGTTAAGCATCGGGTTCATCATCTCTGGGATTCGCACGGTGCCATACTCACTGCTGCAGAAGGAATTGAGATTCAAGCTGCTTGCGGTGATAGAAGGATTGCAAAGCTTGGTGCAGGCGGTCGTGACGCTGGTGCTGGCCTTTTTACATTTTCGGTACTGGGCCATCGTTCTAGGAATCTTGTCGTTCAGTATCGCGCCCACGATTCTCACCTTGATTTGGCGGCGACAGGGCTTTGCTTTTCCACACTGGCCGTCGATTCGAAAGGCTATAACGTATAGCCGACACATCGTGATTGGCAGACTTTGCTGGGCCAGCTATAACGATTCGGACTTCATCGTGGCAGGTCGCGTTCTCGGGGAGGCGGCCCTCGGGGCTTATACGCTTGCCTGGACATTGGCGCACACCCCGCTCGAGAAGTTGACCACGCTGGTAAACCGCGTTACCCCGTCGGTGTTCGCGAAGATTCAAAATGATCCTGTAGCTCTGCGTCGTTATCTTGAAAACATTACGGGCAGCGTAGGATTAGCTATCTTCCCTGCAACGATTGGCATCGCCTTGGTTGCGCCTGAATTCGTCCCATTGATCCTCGGCTCCAAGTGGCACGCAGCGATTGTGCCGCTGCAGTTGCTGGCATTGCACGCGTTGATCCGCACGAATGCCATTCTGTTGGCGCCACTCCTCAATGTGATCGGCGAAGAAGCCATGGTGATGTGGAATTCTATCTTTGGGATGTTCGTACTGCCCATCTCGTTCTACATCGGCAGCCGCTGGGAAACAGTGGGAATCGCCGCGGTATGGGTTGTGGTCTATCCCCTGGTGCAAATACCCCTGTTTTCGCGGGTGTTCCGGCGAATCGATTTGCCGCGTTCTGAATATTTGGGGACGCTGTGGCCAGCCATCAGTAGCTGTGCGGTGATGTCTGTGGCAATCGCAGGACTGCGGCTGGCCGCTCCGGAAACATGGCCCTTGAGCTTGAGGTTAACGGCCGAGGTGCTTGTTGGCGTCATAGCCTATGCAGTAGCGCTGGTGCTGTTTCATCGGCAAAGACTGCAGGCAATGCTTCAGTTTGTAAAGGCGTGGCGCGCGGGGAACGCCTACGCAGCCCCCGTAGAGTAAACCTGCTCGGCGCCTAGAGATGTTGGTGCCGGACGTCTGTGCGCAACAAGCTGTCTCCGCGCTGCTGTAATCGCCATAGGTAGACGCTTCGGCTAACCTTCGGCATGAGGCGAATCAAAAACACAATGATCCCTAGACGCCTACTATCCAGGCGAATCTTTGCCTGTTGTAAACGATCGACCGCGGAAGAAATATCTCCGGCAATAAAGGCGTACTTGCCTTCATAAAGCAACTTATTCCCTTCGTACCGGCGAATGGCGCTCTCAAGCACCTGCCGCTCTTCGTTAGTCAACTGCACGCCAGTGCGCAACCTCGTTAATACTTGTATGGCATTTCCACACATCCAGGCGTCATTTGAGGACAAGCTGCCCAAGCGGCGCCGATAGTGCAGGAGCACTTGGTCGTGGTGAATGATGCGGCTTCCGCTCTTCAAACAGCGAAGCCACAAATCAAAATCTTCGGAACCTTTCAAGGCAGGATCGTAGAGTCCGGCCCTCTCGAGAGCGGCACGTCGGGCCAACACTCCTGAATTCGGGACACTGCACGTGTCCTGGAGGAGAGAGATGAAGGTAACTTCCCCTTGAGAGGGAGTTCCGGGGATGTCCGGCTTGCCGCGATCCTCGAAGATCGTAAACCGCGGATAAACGATGTCGGCAGAGGGGTTTTCATCTAGGTTGCGCACTTGCACTTCGAGACAGTTAGGCTCCCACAGGTCGTCGGAGTCCAGCATGGCAATGAGTTCACCTTTTGCAGCGCGGATACCATTGTTTCGTGCGGCGGCGACGCCTTGATTTTCGGTCTTTACGTACGAAATGCGCGCCATCCATGGAGCAAGAACTTGTTCCAGTTGCGGGGTGTCTGGAGACCCGTCATTTATAAGCACAACTTCGTAATCATGATAGGTCTGCGCAAAAATCGACTGCAGGGTGTCGCCAACAAACTGAGCGCTGTTGTAGCAGGGAACAATGACACTAACTCGAGGAGTAGAGGACATGTTCAGGAGAGTAGGCGCTTCCGACTTCAAATGCACAGGAACAGAATTATAGTATACGGGTGATTTCGACGGCCGATAATCGGCATAAGTCTTAATTCTGACATCACAGTCCGCTTGGAAGCGCACAGAATTCGGCAACCCGCGATCAAGTTGCAAAACCAGCCGACGGACCTCCCAAGAAAAAGGCATCGTTATCGAGAAAATGAAACGAAAGTTGTAAGGGTTCGACATCACCACTTTTGCGGAAGACAAAAACAGGAATCCGAGCGCGCAGTCGCAGACCAGCCTTCTCTGCACCCAGATTAGCGGGCCCAGGGCCACAACGTGCGATGAGTTCAGAAGCGCTGGTGAGTTTTAGTGCAGTCTCTTGTGCCAGTCGGAAAGCGGCAGCCCAGGCGTCCGTTGAGGAATCTTCTAGCCAAACGCCCGCTACGCGCGCTTGTTCCCACACCGCGGACAGCACAAAAAAGCCCACAGGACGTGCGTTATGCAGGACATGGAAGATCCGCGACTGGACGCTGGGGCAGCGGCGAACATAACGAAACAAGGCAGAGGTGGATTCGGAGGCCAGCATTCCGAGGCCATTACTGCTGATGTCATTCGATTCCGCAGCAGTCCAGTTGGGATCGACGGATTTCCCCGGCGAGTGCGCCCACCAGACGTTACGAGCAAGGCGCGCTGGCAGGCGCCAATCTACACTCTGATGATTCCGGAATTGGCGCCATGGCCGAATGGGGCGGGCCCAGACGTGAGCTTCGGCCACCGCGTGAAAACCAAATTTCGGCAGGATCGACTGTGTAGCATCGGAACCGCCAATTGCGTAAACAAAGTCAAAGGTTCGCGCCATCTTTTGCAACAGGAACACACCGGAGCCCGACACCTCCGGATCCGCCGCCCAGTCGATAATGTGCACGCCAGTCTCACTTTTTGGTCCTGTCCGCAATGTGACGGGCCAAAGACCGATGTGCGCCACCATGCGTCCATCCTTCTCCATTACGAAAGAACGCGGAGCGGTGTAGTCCTCGCGTGGCTCCCAATACTTCCATCGCAGCAAGGCGGGATTAACGAACGCTGCCTGAGAATCAGCGGCAAAGACGCGAGTGAGCAGTTCGATTAATGCGTGCTCGTCGGCCGAAGTAGACGGCCGGCATTCAAAAGACATCCCGACTCTCCAAGAATGATCTCTGACATCAAGACTAGATTACACGAATCGCTGGTTTATGATTGGGGCCGGAAGGGTGTTTATTTTTGCTGAACTGCATCACTTACAGCCATTACACAGTCTTCAGCGACGTCTTCCCGGGCGTTGTACTCATCCCAAGAATGAGAGGAAAAATCAAAGATTGACTGCACGGTCAATTCGAGTTCCCAAACGCGGCTGGGCAGAGGTTTGCGTCCAGCGAATCGAAGAGCACTCCCCTTTTTCGGAAACTGGGCGCACGAGATCGTCGAAAAGCTACAATCGTAAAGGGAAGTGGCAATGCGCAGAGCCTCGCGGGACATATTGGTCTCTTTGCCCCACGGGAACGCGAAGAAGCGCGGGGGTGCTGCCAACTGGGCCGCCAGGTCGTCGCGCGCGCCAGCCAGTTCGTCCTGAAGAACCCGAACATCGGAGATGCCACAATCCAGGTGAGAACGGGTGTGGCTGCCAAACTCTACACGGTCACCGCGCCAATAACGGATTTGACTCCAGCCCAAGGCGTGGAATCCGGTGATTCCCTTCTTTAGATCGTGGGTAAACTCCTTGCGGGATTCGATGGGCTTGGTGCAGAGGAAGAGCGCCACAGGAACCCCGAGAGCTTCGGCCACCGCGCGCAAATACAAGAAGTTGTCTTCATAGCCGTCGTCAAAAGTCAGACAAACCGTCGGGACCTTGCAGGTTCCAGAGCGAACAATCTCCATCGCTTCGGACAACGAGACGATTCGATAGTGCCGCTGCAGGAACTCCACTTGACGCAAGAATTTCTCGGTGGAAATGGCCATGCGGTGAGAGCGATTCGAAACCAGATGGTGAAATAAAAAGATAACCGGGAATCTGCCAGTCCATCGACGATACCAGTTTCGGGCGATCACGTAAGGCGAACACAAGATCAGCATGGAAAGAATGCGCTTGAATGCTAATTTCAAATCGTATTTGTCTTTCCAGCGGACCGCTTCCTGGCCATTCGGTTTGCTTGCCGTGGCGGAAAAACAGGACGAGAGCATATCATGCGCCCAGGACCACAGCTCTTCCCCTGCCTTGGTGGTTTGTCCGCGAGAGAGGCTGCCGACGGCACGGAGCAACAAATCATTGGTGATCAAGTCGGCAACGAGCGCGGTGGTCGCCGGTGTGTCAAACACTTGCGGAGGTACACGAACGGAGATCACGCGCTCCGCCGGCTGGGTGCTAAAAGCGGGCTCGACCGAAACACGCAGGCCGTGCTGCCTGGCCGCGGTGACCGGTGGACGGTGCTTTCCATTCCCACCATTACAAGGGGCATTCGAGACTTGAACACGCAAAGAACCGTAGCGCGGTATCGTCAGGATGGTGGCCGGGATGCTCGGATTCCCAAGGACAAGCGCAAGGTCCGCTTTACTGTCGGTCACAAAATTAACAAGCGCTTGATTGTCCTTCATATGATCGCGCATTAACACCGGCCATTGGCACTGCCGACATTCCTCTATCAGTTGTTCAGGACCGAACGCTGCAGTCAGGGGACGTACTCCACCATGTAAGACCTGCAGCAGTAAGTCAACAATTCGGCTCAATCCACGACGCGAGCTGGAATCACCCGTCGACAGCTCGAAAACGATGCCGGCGATTCTAACGCCTGGCAGTTCTCTTTCGATTCGCCGCGCAAGATTCCGCAGCGTTCGGACAGGCTGATTGGAAATGAGCAGCAGGCGGTATGGTGTGGTCACGACAAATTCCTGAAATTACTCCGATTCCATCAGCAATGGGACACCAGGAACCCAGTGAAAGACCGAAAAAACAGCTTGAGAACACAAGGTCATGTCGGCACCCGCCCGACACGTTCGGATACCTGACGCATTCAGTTCATCCTGCTCAATACCGGACCTATGGCTGGCATCGGCAGTTAGCGCCTTGTCGTCGAGAGAGTAACACCGTTCGGCCATCATTGAGGCGTCGAAGAGACCGCTTCCGTTGCGGGGACAGGGACAGTCCAGCATCAATGCATTCACAATGGAGCAAGTAACGTGCCACCGGCTCTCCCGGATTTCCACAGACAAATGGCCGTTATTGCCTGATTTTTCTGTTAATTATACTGGCTTCGTAGTCTTGCCGCAAACAGCTCCAAGCCGGGGAGTTTCCACAACTAACATCGTTTGGAAATTGTTTTCCATAAGTTGGGTTGCAGCACCGAAGACACGTGGCTACCTGGACTCCGGGTTCTTGAAGTGGAGGTTGGCACAGCGGCCGACCCCTAAACCAAGTATGGAAACCAATGTACGAAACGAATTGCAATTGATAGGAAAATGAATTCTCACTGGTCGAACGGACAGGTCCAGGCGGGACTAGGTCAGCTGGCCCCATTTTCGTAACATACACAAAAAAAGGTACTTAATTAAAAGGCCGATACGTTCGGCCCAAAGCGGGGCATGGTACGTCGGTTGCACCATCACCCGGCAGCAGTATCTCGGCAGGGTAGAAGTGCTCGTTTGTAGCATCAAGCTCCTCGAAGCCACCGCCTTGGAATGGGAGTGAGCGTAGTCCCCGCCCCGAGCCAACCCGGCAATCGACAGATTGCTAAAGGCCGAGAGCATTACAAAATTTTTCGACTGGGCCCCACTAGGGTTTGTCGGTATCGATTAGAGGCTTCACAATTATGATTATTCGCCTCAAGTTGTACAAGCTGTTCCTCAAGCTCGGGACGTATCTCCTGCCGTTCCTCGCCTTTCGTCTAGGCTGGTCGCTCTGGGTGGGAGCCTGCGAGATCCTGAACCGGCAGGCGCTGGAATCGCCGCATGGTCATATGGGGCAGATTTTATTTGGCACCTTTCTATGGGCATTTTTGGCGGAGCACTATGGAGTAACGAGCTTTGACGAGCTTTTCCGCGAGAGGACGGGCGCGAGAGCAGCTTGGTCAGCGACCCTGGCCACGTTTTTCGTTCTCATGGCGACCCTGTATTTCGGCAGAAACAGCGTCTTCCCGCGCGGGCTACTGATTTCGTCGCTGGTGGTTTTGCTGGCACTGACGGTTCTGCTGCACGCCGCGTTTCGGATCCTCTGCCGGAGCGGCGCTCATCTCGCCAGACCAACCCGTCTCCTAGTGGTGGGGGCGGATCAGTTTGCACAAGACGCCGCGGCACGGCTGAAGCGTCTCTCCTTCGCACCGTGCGAAATCGCTGGACATGTTCGGCTGGAGGGCCAAGAAGTTCGTGTAACAGATCACCGCGTATTTGAAATGGAACAGCTGAGCGTGTTGAACACGGAACACGATATTGACGAGGCTGTGATTGCAATTCAGCCCACGCAATTCTCGCAACTGCCCAAAATCATCCAGGAACTCAAGCGCCTGTGCCTGCCGGCGCGGGCCGTTGTGGACCTCGGAGAAAATGTGATCGTCCGGGAGAAGCTCTTCCAACTCGGCAATATGCAGATGCTGGATCTTATGCCGACTCCAACGGAATCTCTGGACTATGCACTGCTGAAGCGGGCTTTTGACATTTGCTTCTCCACCGCCGTTCTGATCGTGACCGCGCCCTTGCTTGGCCTGATTGCCCTGCTGGTTCGCCTTAGTTCGCCAGGCCCGGTGTTTTTCGTTCAGGAACGGGTAGGTCTGAGCGGGAAACCGTTCAATATGTTGAAGTTCCGGACTATGCGCGCGTCGGCGAAGAGTGAGAGTGACACGAAGTGGACGACCGCCAACGACTCCCGCACGACCGCCATCGGTTCTTTGCTACGCCGGACGAGCATGGACGAATTGCCGCAGTTCATTAACGTGCTGAAGGGCGACATGAGCGTGGTAGGTCCGCGCCCCGAGCGGCCGTTCTTCGTAAACAAGTTCCACCAAGAGGTCAGCCAGTACAATACGCGTCACGCGTTGAAGGTCGGAATCACCGGCTGGGCACAGGCCAACGGCTGGCGTGGTGACACCTCCATCGAAAAGCGTGTCGAGTATGACCTGTATTATCTGCAGAACTGGAGCTTCACATTCGATCTGCGGATCATCGCCATGACACTCGTGGCTGGCCTGATCAACAAGAACGCATACTAACTCTACAAGCTAGGGAATCACGGCCGTAGCCTGATTGGAGTAGGCGCTCTCTTCGCCGGTTGAGTTCACTGCTGTGAGCACATAGTAGTAAGTCGTTGCGCTTTGGACTGTGGTGTCGCTGTAGGTAACGCCGCTAACCAGCGCGGAATTAATTTTGGTGTAGCCCGAACCGTTCGTGGTGCTGCGATAGACGTTGTAGCCCGAAACGGTGGAGGTAGAAGCGGCCCAGGCCAGCGTGACCGTATGCGAGGTGCCGGCCTGTACGCCTGTACCGGAGAGCGCGATTTTAGCAGGCGAGCCATTCGCGGTACTCGTCACTGTGACCGTGCCAGAATCGCTACCCGCACCGGTCGGAGCAAAGATCACATTGAAAGAAGTGCTCTGGCCAGCGCTCAAGGTCACTGGAGTGCCTGCGCCGCTCAGCGAGAATCCTGTTCCACTTGCGGTGATTTGCGAAACAGCGATGCTGGCATTGCCGCTATTCGTTATCGTAACCGGTTGAGTGGCAGACGAGCCGGCGTTCACGTTACCAAAGCCGATATTGGTGGTGCTGAAGCTCAGCGTTTGGGTCGCAGTGACTCCGGTTCCCGATAAGGGAATGACTGAAGGGGAACTGGGCGCATTGCTGACGATCGTTACGCTGCCGGTTACAGCACTTGCCGATGTTGGCGCAAATTGCACGTTGAAATTGGCAGCCTGACCCGCGGCGAGGTTGATGGGAAGGGCCAGCGTGCTCGTGCTGAAGCCGCTCCCGGCCACACTCAGTTGCGAGATGGTCAAAGTTCCATTGCCGCTATTGGCCAGCTGAATGGTCTGGCTGCTCGGAGAACCAATGGTGACATTGCCGAAGCTGGCGCTGGCGGGAGTGACGGCCAAACCGGCCTGAACGCCAGTTCCCGACACGGTCACCACCGAATTGGCCCCTTGGGCGCTCGCAAGCGTGATATTGCCGGTTACATTTTCAGCGGTGGCGGGACTGAACGACACGGTCATGGCCGCACTCTGTCCTGCCGATAGTGTAAGCGGCGTGCTGATTCCACTAACCGCAAAGTTCTTCGCGTTGACCGTGATTTGCGAAATGGTAAGGCTGGAATTTCCGCTGTTCGTGACGGTTACATTCTTCGAGCTCGAGCTACCGGCGTTTACGTTGGAAAAACTAAGGGTTGTGGGGTTCGCGGACAGGTTCACCGAGGAACCCGTGCTGGCTCCGGTCAGCGCCAAAACGTTGGGCGAGTTGGGAGCATTGCTGGCGATACTGACCGTGCCGCTGTGAGAGCCGGGCGTAGTCGGCGCATAGAGGACGGCAAAGCTGCTGTTGCTGCCAGCGGCGATGGTGACAGGCGTGGATAGCCCACTGACGCTAAAGCCCGCACCATTGACAGTAACATCTGCAATCGTCAGGGCCGCTGTTCCAGTGTTGGTGATCGTAACCGTTTCCGACTTCGTCTGCCCATCGACAATCGACCCAAAACTGTAGGTGGCTGGTGTGAGCGCCAGACCCGGTTGCGCCCCGGAGCCACTGACCTGAACAGTAAGCGGGGAGTTCCCAGCATTGCTTACAATCTTAATCGCCCCGGAAACACTTCCCGACTGTGTGGGATCAAACGCCACGGTTAAGGTCGTGGTTTGCGACGGGTTCAAACTCAGGGGCAAGGTCACGCCGCTGACGGTGACACCCGCGCCCGATGCCGTCACTGCAGTAAGGTCTACAGCAGCATTACCGGAGTTGGTTAGAACGATTTGCTTTTTATTGGAAGTCCCGGTGCCTACGGCGCCAAAACTCAGGCTGCTCGGATTCGCACTCAATTGACCGGTTGCTGTCGCGCTTCCAGCGCCTGTCAAGGGAATGGTGACCGTGGGATTCGCGGCGTCGCTACTGGTAATTGCCAAACTGCCGGTGACATTGCCAGTGCCAGTGGGAGTAAAGGTGACGGCAAGCGTGACAGATTGCCCGGCAGCAATGGTCTTGGGTGTGGTGATGCCGCTGATGGTGAAATCGGAGCCGGCAAGCGTCAGCATAGAAATGGTCAGGTCGGTGGTTCCGGTGTTGTTCAAAACCAGGTTGTCCGTGCTCTTTGTTCCGACGGCGACATTGCCGAAACTCAGCGAAGACGCACTCAAGGACAACTGCGACTGACTGCTTGTCGCGGTGGCAGACAGATTAACCACGACAGGCGTACTGCCGGCACTGCCCTGGACGGTCAGGGTGCCGGTCAGAGTGCCGGCAGAAGTGGCATTCACGGCAATGGTAAAACTACCAGATTGACCCACGGCCAGCGCCATCGGAGTGGTCATACCGGTAACGCTGAATTGCGAATTCGAAAGAGTGAGCTGAGTAATGTTAATCCCGACACTGCCGGTGTTGGATACGGAGACCGTTTGGGTGGCCGGTTTGCCGATGGCAACCTGGCCAAAATTCACGCTGGCGGGATTAATCTGAAAGGAACCGACCGAACTGGTCTGCTTGGCGGCACTGCTAGTCACCCCGGCACAGCCGGTGAGCCAAGAGGAAAAAGATAGCGTGCACGCAATGAGAGCGAGCGTGAACAGGAACTGGAGATATTTGCGCATGCAAGTGGTGTGGGCTCCCACGGTCTGCGCACGACCGGAATTCATGAACGTGCCTCCCGCATTTTGTCTTGAGTAGACAGAGTAGAGGCCGCTAGCGAAGCGCCGTAACTGGTGGGGCGAACAAAAGAAGGACAGTACGCATTCCTGTTCCAGGTGCTAAAGGGGCATTGCCCTTGAGTCTAACCGCAGGGCGCTGAATTCATTGAGTTTTAATGGGGATTTGATGTGGGTGCATTGCGGGGATTTTGGGATTTGTCCAATTTCTTGCACATCGGCGAACCCAATTTGCCCGTGAATCCCCGCTTCGAGGTTTCTTGGACCCGCGACGATTCTGTGCTCACCTATGTGGTTTTCTATCAGCGTGATAGCAAAGAAGGTAACAGAAGTACTACCGGTATTTTGTGGCATGTGAGTTGCTGTTCATTCGCCCCAGACCGCGTCCTCGGTGTAGTGGTTGGCCTTCGGTTCTCGCATTTTGAGCACAGTTCCACGCCATTTTAGGCGCGCGTGGTGGTGTCTCTGATTTCGAGTGCGCCCAGGCGACGGCCGACAAAAATTGAAAGGAATGATCGACCCATGCGACGGATCTACGTTCTAGGCGCATGCATTTTGCTATGCGCTGTGATGACACTTCCTCTGGCTATCGCGCAGTCTCCCAGTTCATCTTCGTTTCCGGCATGGTTGAGTGCAGCTTGGCAACAAGCGCTCAGTATTCCTCTTCTTCCCACTATCCTGTCCGGCAAGGTGCCCGCGACTTTGCCGCAAACAACCACAACGCTCGACAATACCGGCCAAACGACAACGTATTTTCCAGGCGGTGCGGTGACCACGGCGAACGAAGCATTCTTTCAGTCGCTGGGAACAAACGGCCGGACGTGCTTCAGCTGTCATCAGCCGCAAAATAACTGGTCGATCACGCCGACCACCCTTCTGGCCACTTACGTCGCCACACTCGGCAAGGACCCGGTGTTCGCCCCGGTGGACGGATCGGATTGCCCGACGAGCGGGATGGCAGCAACTAAATTTGGCTTGAACTTTATTGAAGCGCGCATCCAACTGTTCACCCGTGGTAATTTCCGCATCGCGCTGCCGCCCCCGGCAAATCCGCAATGGCTCTCGGTAACCGTGACGAGCGACCCAACGGGATGCGAATTGAGCTCGGTATATGGCATCAACAATCCGACCAATCCAACGCTGTCCTTCTACCGGCGTCCGCTACCGGCGACGAACGTCATTTATACGTCGCCTGGCGTCCGCAAGGATGCGAACGGCAATCCCGTTCCGAATATCATGTGGGACACGCGCGAGCCTAGCCTGGAGAGTCAGTTCGTCGATGCCACACTGACGCATGCGCAGGCTGCCGCGCCGCCCTCCCAAACGCAAGCCGCTCAAGGGGCTGCATTCCAAAGCGGCAGCTTCACCGCTCAAACCTATAACTTCGTCTCCGGCGACTTGACCGGCGCGGATGGTAGCGGTGCGACGGGTGGCCCCGTGGCGCTGTACAACTATTCGAACACGACACTCCCAGGCAAGAACCCGTTCGCCGGAGGGTGTGCGCTCAATGTGCTGCCTTGCCCAGGTTCGCTGATCTCTAACGCACCGAATCCGGGCTTCCAGGAAACTACAGCGTTTACCACCTATAGCGGCGGAAATACTCCTGCCGCCGAAGCCATGCGTGCGTCAATCATGCGTGGCCAGGTCATTTTCAATACCCGTAGCTTTACGGTGAACGGAGTGACCGGCCTGACGGACATTGGACGGACAGTGGCGGCATCGCAAGTGGCTACCTGCTCCACCTGTCACGACAACGCCAATGTGGGTAATGACGCGTTTAACGATCCGAAGCACCTCGGTGTTGCTGACAACAGCTACATCAGCGCGGCTCAAGCCTCCGCAAACGGTTCCAGCACGCTTCCCATGACACCGGACCAGCCTGTGTTCACCTTCCTTTGCCCGCAGGGAAGCATCAACTATTTCAGCAACCCTGTCGTAGTTAACGGCGTAACCTACGATGAATACCAGACCTCCGACCCGGGTGTAGGTTGGATTACCGGCAATTGCAATGACCTCGGGAAATTTAAAGTGTCCTCGCTACGTGGCATTGGAGCGCGTCCACCGTTCTTCCATGGTGGCGAGGCAGCGACCATGACCGACGTGGTGGTCTTCTACAATAACCGCTTCAACATCGGCTTGAGCGCACAAGACATTCAAGACCTGGTGAACTTCATGAACGCGCAGTAGCCTCCACCTCATTCAATCCGTACGCCGCCAGAACACAGAGGACGCTGGCGGCGTATGTGTTTTTGGACCGTCTTCTTCCGCTCTTTTGCAAGTGCGGTCCGCGGAGCTGCGCGATAGGAATATGAAAAGTGAGGAAGGACGGGCGACGAAAATTAATCGTCGCTGCCGCTACCGGGGCGAAAGTCCTGTGGAGGTTGCGTGCTACGGGCTGCGGCGCTTCTGCGAGAAATCAGGCCGGCGTCCTGGATCTTGTAGATGAGCGCGCGATAGCTGATCTTCAATTCCTGCGCGGTCTTTCTGCGGTTCCACTGGTTGGCGCGCAGGGTTTCCAGAATCACACTGCGTTCCAGCTCCTTGATGGCATCCTTGGCCACGCGCTTCAGTGTGACCCGCGACCCGTCCTGATCAATGGCAACCCGCGCCCGATGATGTTTAGGGTTAGACTCGGACTCGATCATGCCGTCCGGGCCAATCAAGACGTAGCGGGCGACTACATTGGAAAGTTCTCGAATGTTTCCCGGCCATTTCAAGTTTTGCAAGTAATCGAGCATTTCCTGAGAAAAAGGCTCGCGAGCAATGCCGAATTGAGATTCGAAATGCTGCCGGAAATATTCCGCGAGCATCGGGATGTCTTCGCGGCGATCGCGAAGGGTGGGCAAGGCCAACCGAAATACGTGAATGCGATAGAAGAGGTCTTGGCGGAAGCGGCCCTCAGCGGTCTCCGTTTGCAAATCCTTGTTTGTGGCACATAACAGGCGCACCTCAATCTTGCGTTCGGTGTTGTCTCCGATGCGAGAGAATGTGCTGTCCTGCAGGAAATGCAAGAGTTTGCTTTGGAGATGCAAATCCAAATCCGCGATTTCGTCGAGGAACAGCGTGCCGTGGTCGGCGAGTTCTACGCGTCCGGGTTTGCTGTAAGTGGCGCCTGTAAAAGCGCCCCGTTCGTAGCCAAACAGTTCACTCTCCAAGAGCGCACCGGGGATGGCGGCACAGTTGACCTTAACGAATTCACCGCCGGCATGACGGGAATGGGCATGGAACCAGCGGGCAAGCGCCTCCTTGCCGGTGCCGCCCTCGCCGGTCAGCAAAACAGGGATGTTGGCCGAGCAGATGCGCTGGGCTCGATTGCGCAGCTCCGCCATAGCAGGGGATTTTCCGAATAGCACGCCATCCGGCGGTATCGGATTCCATGGGGTCAGCCTGCCACTTCTCATTGTCGTATCTGTAGGCATCCTGTTGGTCTCAAGGGTTGCACACCGTTGTCCAAAGGGCTGCCAGATGGGCGCAGCGTCCGACGAAAATAACCACCCTAAACGCTTATTTTTCTATTGCTTGATAGGCAAAAAGAGTGGACTTAGTACCGTTACGACCCAAGCCCACGAGCGCGCCCGGCTGACGCGGGAAGGTTTATTCACATTTAGGACAAAAGTACTACGAAGTTGGCCCTGAATCCGCGCGAGACGACTTGGCCCGGGACGAGTCACCGCGCATGATGTCGTACCGCTCGATGACCGCAGCGACTCCCATGCGGGATTCCCCGTCTTCGAGCCGACGTTCCACGCGGACCACTTTGCCTTGAGCACGTACCAAAACGTCGCTGCCATGAGTAACTTCGGCAGGAAGAGTAAGGGTGATATCCAACTCGGAACCCGCCTGTAAGTCCTGTGGGACAACGAAGTACAGCCCTCGGGTGGAAATATCTCGGGTGCGGCCATCCTGTCGATTGATCAGGCTTTCCGCTGCAAAGCGAATGCTAATCGGGAGAGTCAGGTCATAGCGTCTGGCGGTTCGACGTTCTGTCATAACGGACATACTTGCCCTCACTGTGGCTCGGTGCGCGGCGGCAGCGCGGGCCATAAGCTCAAATTGGTTTTACGGAAGGGACACACCCACGCGCCAAGCAACCTGCTGCACACTGCATACCACTTTGTATTTGTGCCTCTGAGCCAGTCGTTCGTGCTCTCGGGTTCGTTTCGTGCGCACAATAACCTGTGCAGAAGCTTTCACGCAAGGTTTCTTTTTGGAAGCGTGCGAGACAAGAACGAGCACGTACTAGAACGCTTAGGCTCTCCGGGTTATTGCTCGATTGGGGCTTTGTCTTCTGCTTCTTCCGGCTTGGCGGCGGAGTTACGGCGCGCCCGAGGAGTATCCAGATTGAATTGCCGCATCTTGTACAGCAAAGCCTTATAGCTGATTCCCAGCATCTTGGCGGCGTCTTTGCGGCACCAACGCGTCTTTTCGAGCGCGTCAGCGATGGCCTCCATCTCGGCTTCGTCTTTCAAGCCGCGCACCAAGGCTTTCAGGCCCTGCTCGCGGGGCAGGTTGGTTTCGGGCCGCGGCGCAATACGTTGGCGAGTAGCGGACATTTCGACGAGTTCGCGAAGACTGCCTTCGTCATCTTCGAGGATGACGTAGCGTTTCACGAAGTTTTCCAGTTCACGCAGATTTCCGGGCCAGGGGTAGTTGACCGCTGCGTCCAGCAGGTGCTTCGAGGGCGTGGGCACCGGCTTACCAAACTTGTCGCTGTACTTGTCCAGAAAATGGCGGAACAGTAGCGGGATTTCTGAAGTCCTCTCGCGAAGAGGCGGAACATTGATGGAGAGTACATTCAAACGGTAATAGAGATCCTCGCGAAAACGCCCGGTCTTCATGGCTTCATGGACGTCCACGTTGGTGGCGGCCAGGACTCTCACGTCGGTTTCCACCAGGTGCCGTCCACCGAGACGGGAATATTGGTGATCCTGCAGAACGTGCAAGAGCTTGGCCTGCAGATGCACAGACATTTCGGCGATTTCATCGAGGAAGATCGTGCCTTTGTTGGCCAGTTCGAATTTTCCGGGTTTCGCGCGCACGGCACCGGTAAACGCGCCCTGCTCAAAACCGAACAACTCCGATTCGAGCAACTCCCCGGGAAGCGCCGCGCAGTTGACTTTGACAAAGGCCTGGTTGCGGCGCTTGGAGCGCAGATGAATCATGCGCGCGACGACTTCCTTGCCGACCCCGCTTTCACCACAAATGAAAACAGGCACATCGACCGGCGCGATCTGGAGAATCTGCTGGCGGATGCGCACCATCTGCGGGCTGGCGGCAAGGAAACTCAGGTCTTCGGTCACCTGATCGCAATAGTCCTTGAGCGCCTGATTTTCCTGGGCCAATTCTTTCTTCTGCCGGGACTTCAGCATGGCCGCATCCAGTTCGCTCTTTTCGAAGGGCTTGGTCAGATAATCGTGGGCACCCAAGCGGATTGCTTCCACGACCGTTCCCACTTCGTTGGAGCAGGACAACATGATGACGTTGAGGCTGCGGTCGAGATGCATCAGTTCCTGGAGCGTGTCCAGTCCGCTCATTTCCGGCATCAGCACGTCCAAGATGATGAAATCGGGGCGCTCGCCACGATTGATTCTTGAGATGGCTTCCTTGCCACTGTTGACCGCCTCCACATCGAAGCCATCCACCTCGAGCAGAGTCTGGAGGTACTTGCGGATGCTCGGTTCGTCATCCACCACCAGGATTTTCTCTTTAACAGCCATTGCCTTTCCCCCTATCCCACGTTCGTTCAGCTTTGATCCATTGGGAGCAAAAACGCAAAGGTGCTTCCCCGCTGCGCTTCGCTTTCCACCCAAATCTTGCCGCGATGCGCCTGGATCAAGCGTTTAGCGATTGCCAAGCCCAGCCCCATGCCGGAGGTGTTCTTATCCACGCGCATGAAATCTTCGAAGATTTCCTGATGATGTTCCGCCGGAATACCGGCACCCGAATCGGCGACGGTCACTTCCACGCTGTTGGGCCTGGGCAAGCGAAAGCGACGGCGCTCTTCCGCAGGAGCCATGGTGGCTACGCGGCGTTCCCAAAAATGTGGCCGGGCGCGCAAAATCACTTTTCCGCCGAAAGGAGTGTGCTTCAGGGCGTTGTCCAGCAAATTCGAAGTCACTTGCTGCACTTTCTGATAATCGAACTTGAAGGTGGGAATAGAAGGATCCAGCTGATTCTCCAGTTTCACACCTTTGCGCTGGTAATCCGCGGACCAGCGGGTGGCAACCTCTTCCAGGCAATCGCGCAAATCGTTCTCGCGCAGTTGTAAAACCAGCTTTCCGCTCTCGAGCGCGGAATAATTCAAGAACATTGACACGAGCCTGACTAGGCGTTCGCAGCTTTCCTTCGATTCTTCGAGAATATCGCGCTGCTTCTCCGTCAATTTTCCGAGTGAACCCGTGAGCAGAAGATCATAGTAGCCCTTGATGACCGCAAGAGGGGTTTTCAGTTCGTGCGCAGCGGATGCCAGGAAGACGGTTTTCTGACGGTTCACTTCCTGCAGTTTCAAATAGGCGGCGAGCAGATTGCGATAGGTGATTTCGCGTTCCTGGAGTAACTCTTGCACGGTTGGCTGAGCTGCCAACGCCGGTGCGGCTAAATTACCTTCAGTCGCTTCCAATTCGATCGCCAGCCAATCCGAGTCGCGAATTCTGCGCAACTTCGCTTGGTACGCTTTGCTGGCATAGAAACCGTTCAACGTGATCGTTGCTTCACCGCCCTGCATTCTTTGAACAATGTCCGAAGCATTTACTTGAAGGATTTCCTGCAGAATGTTGACGGGAACGCGGCCATCAAACCCGAATTGTGCCAGGCACTTTCGAGCCAGGTCATTCAAGGTCAATACTTGGCCGTTGCGGTCGGCGAGAATGACGCCGCGGTCCCACGTGTCGAGGAGGGAGCGAACTTGCTGGACAGAGACATTAGACTCGGTGGCAGCGGTGGAGGAATCGAGTTCCATGGTCTTGAATTAGGGAAATGGAAAATTTTTTCCCTTCGTCAGCCACTCATCCTTCCAGACCCGCAACGAACTGTCAATGGTAAAAGCGTTCCATTTGCACTTTTTGGGAAAAGCCGTGGGCCAAAAGCCAGTGCTTTTCCTTGGGGCGCACAAGATACATTTCAACAGGGGTCTATGTACATGAAAATATGTGTATTAGGAAGGGAGGGGGAAGTACTGACTGGCATTTAACCTGCTTAAACTGTACTAGTTCCAGCGTACTATAACAATGGACTTGGGTCTCCAGCATTTGAATGATAGGCACCACGTCGAGACGTCCCAGACTCGCGCTTCGTCGCGTATCCGAATACAAGTACCCGTGTTCCTCCGGGCGTCCGATCCAACTGGAGCTGAGTTCATTGAACTGACCAAGACTCTGAATATAAGTGCGCGAGGAGCCTGTATCGCATCATCGCACCTGCTTCGGCTGGGCCAGACAGTGCATCTGACCATTCCCGCTCCCTCCGCTTCCTCCTCTAGTTTGGTTCCCAACGAGACCCCACCGATAACCGCGCGGGTGCGCCGTCAGGAAATCTTGGGGGATTTGCGGGTATTCGGACTAGAATTTGTTCGCCCTCTTGAGTAATTGCCTTTCCCGACGGAAGCGCCAGATCGACAAGATGAAGCCCAAGGAGGTAATCGCAGCGGCACACTTGTGCTCGCACATCTGTTGGTTTTGTAATAAGATAGCGCCGTCCCCCCGGTTCGCGTTGATTAGATATCCCGGACTTATCGTGATGCTTTGATTGGCACTTGGCTTGCTGCCTAAATACAGTACAGCCTTGTGTCAGTAGCAGGCCGGCCCCATACCCCGCGGGGACGGCAGAATGTGGGAACACCCGGTCATGCCCAGCTCCGGAGCCCCAGTGGCCCCGCGTTTGCCCATTGAAGACGCCTATCTCGAGCTTCTGGCGGACACGCTGGAAGGCATGGATATTCCTGCGCGAAGCCAGTTTCTGCAGCGTTATTTCCGCACCACAACTCATCTGGATTTGCGTGAGAGTCAAAGCCTGCAGCTTTGGGAAGAGATGCTCATGCGCCGCAAGGAGCTCACAGAGCAGCTGGGTCGTCCTATTTCTCTGAAGACCGTGTTGATGGACGTGCTCTCGGCCGCAGGATTGATTCGCGTGCCGGTGATCGTGGAGTACGACGAGTTCAAGAAACTGCAAGTCAATGCGGTCACGGATCCGCTCACCGGGCTTTACAACCGGCGGCTCTTCGCGGAATCTTTCGAGAAAGAACTGAACCGCGCGCGCCGTTACGGGCTGCCGCTGGGCATTGTGATCCTGGATCTTCACCGGTTCAAAGAAGTCAATGACAAATACGGCCACCCACGCGGCGATGACGTGTTGCGCGCGGCCGCAGCTACACTGCAAAAAGCCCTGCGTACTTCGGACTCGGCTTTCCGCATCGGAGGTGACGAGTTCGCGCTGCTTCTGCCACAGACGGATGCGGCGCAGGCACTGGCGCTCGGCCGCCGTATTGAAACCGTTTTCGCAGAGACGCTGCAACCGCTGCAACTGGCTTTCTCTGTCACCATGGACCACGGTGTCGCCACATTTCCCCAGGATGGCGATCAATCGGATCAGTTGATCCACGTAGCGGACGAGCGTCTTTATCGGCTGAAGCATGCCAACCACAAGCGCGCTGCGGACCCTGGTTCGCGCCCTGCCGCGCAGGCGGCAGCGGCTGCGGCCACCCCAGCGGTAGCACCTATTTCGATCGCGACCGTTCGCGCTCCGGAAAAACCGGTTTCCGAATTCGATCTAGCGTCGTCCGCTGCCGCGAAGTCCATTTCGCAACAGACCACACCGGAGACGGTGCATCCGGCTAGCTACACGATCCAACGTAAGTCCGAACGCGTGTCGATGGCCGGTACTAACGCTTACGCGGTAATCGGGGACAAAGGAACGCGGCGGGCCAGGGTGCTGGACCTGGGATTTGGCGGAGTGGCGCTGGAACTGGAGCAGGTGGAAGAGCTGCCAGACAATCTGCTGGCCGTGCTGCACGTGCCGATTCTGCCGCCAGTGCGGGTTTTCCTGCGGCCGGTGTGGTCGCGGTCCACGAAGGAAGGCACGTTCCGCTTAGGGTGCCATTTCGTCTCCTGACGGGTTACGGCCCAGCGGTGTTTCGCATCCCATTCCGGGAACATCGGCATACTGCGGAGTGATTGCAGGCATCAGGCATCCTAAGCGTCGCTTCCAACCCTGTCTGTTCGGGCAAAACCTGTTCCCAAGTACAGTATAGGCCAAGTATCCCCCTGTCCTCTTTCTGTCCGTGGGACAGGTTGCGGGCACCTTCCGTGGGTCGCTACCTTGATGAGTGAACAATCAGGGGGTTGGTACCGTGCTCGTCTCTTGCTCCAGTACAGGGCTCACGCGTGCGCGTGCTTGCGCGCTTTTGTTGTTTGGTGTGACTTTTTGGGGTATCGGCTGCGCCAGCTACAATGCCAAATCGGTGCAAAGCCAACAGAGCGCACAAATTGCTGTGTCCGCCAACGCGCTGAATTTCCAGACCGTGGTGGTCGGACAAAACGCCACGCAAAGCTTGAAGATTTCGAACACCGGCAACGCGGCTTTGGAGCTTTCGGCGTTGTCACTTTCCAGTAAAGAATATTCGATTGCCGGGCCGACCCTACCCACCAACATCCCCGCTGCAAGCAGCGCGTCATATACGCTGACGTTTTCGCCGACGACAGCAGGAAGCGCGGCGGCAACGCTGACTATCGCATCGAACGCCTCCAATACATTGGGTGCGATTTCGCTCGCGGGCAGCGGCGAAAAAGCATTTGTAAATCTGGTGGTGACCCCAACGGTGTTGAGTTTCGGTAAGGTCGGGTTAAAGGCCACGAGCTCACAGAATGTGACCTTGCAAAACACCGGAGATGTCAGCTTGACCCTGCAGGGCGTGACAGTGTCGGGTGCCGGCTTCGGCTATTCGGATCTTTCGCCCGGGTACTCGCTGGGCCCCAATCAGACGGTCACCTTTCAAGTGTGGTTTGCGCCGAAAGTGGCCGGCGCGGCGACCGGCACGCTCACGCTGTTGAGTGCCAACCTCTCCTCGCCAGGAACCTTGGATCTATCTGGCGACGGGGTAGCGAGTAGCGGTAGTCCCACTCCGCCGCCGACTTCCAATCCACCTTCCGTGGTTTTGAACTGGAATGCCAGTAGCAGTCAAGTGGTGGGTTACAAGGTGTATCGCAGCGGTACTTCTGGTGGCTCTTATAACCTGCTGACTGGTGAGCTGAGTGCTTTGACCTACACAGACACGACCGTTTCTGCCGGTTCGACGTACTATTATGTGGTTACTGCCGTGGATTCCGCGGGGGTCGAGAGCGTATTTTCGAACCAGGTGAGCGCGGCCATTCCGGCGTCCTGATTAGTTCCTGCTATTTGTAATTCGGGCGATTTTGCGCTGTTCCCAATTTAGCTTATAATTGTGGTTTGCCTCGTGACCTAGCGACGCGGCTGTGGTCCCCGACATGATCGGGGTGCCGTGCAGACCGGACACGACAGAATGGAGAATCATGAAACCCGGTATTCACCCCGACTATCATCCGGTAACGGTGCATTGCGCCTGTGGGCATACGTTCCAGACCCGCTCGACGATTAAGGGCGATATGCTGCGCGTGGAAATTTGCTCGAGCTGCCACCCCTTCTTCACCGGTAAGCAGAAGTTGGTCGACACGGCGGGCCGCGTGGAGCGGTTCAACAAGAAATACGCCAACATTCCCCCTGCCGCCGGCAAGAAGTAGAAACTCATTTTAGAGTTTTGAAGATGCGGACCGGTTCCAACCGGTCCGTTTCTGTTTGTGTGCTTTGTCGGATCCAGTGGGTCCGTGTAAAATCATTTTCCAACGTGGCCACACAGTCCCGCATGTTTGATGGCGTTCCCGCTCCCAACGGAGTGGAGAGCGCGCCACCGCGGGTAACGCTACGAAATGCTTTTTCTCATCCTTTTGATTCCGCGATTGCCGCGGCGCGGACCTGCTACTCGTCCCGGCTGATCAATCCCGAAGAAGTCACGGATAAGCAGCGGCTGAACATCGGCGCGGCCACCTTCTACAGCGGGCATCACACCGTTTACCAACACGCCCATTTCGAATTTGGGCTGGAAAACATCAGCCGGCAGTTTGTGTGGTCCTTTCTGCACGCGCATCCCTTTTACAATTCCGAGCAGCAAAGCCAGCGTTACGTGCGCATGGAACGGGCACAAGCTTACGTGCCGCCGACGGATTTGTACTTCAACGAGCAAGCGCGCGAAATCTATGAAAATGCCATCGCGCGCGCGTGGGGCTACTACCGGGAGCTTTCGGCGCTGCTGGTCGGGGAGGCGCGGACGATCCTGAGCGATATTTGGCACATCGGACCGATGTCGCATCCCAAACGCATCCAGAAAATCGAGCGATCCGCCGAAAAGCGCGCGATTGAAATCGCGCGGTACGTGTTGCCACTGGCAGCGTTCACCACCATGGTGCACACCGTTTCCGGGATCGTCCTGCATCGCCTGTGGCGCATGTGTTCCGCCTCTGATACGCCGAGCGAAGCGCGCGCGGTGATAGCCGAGATGGTGGCGCTGGTGCGCCAGCACGATCCGCAGTTCTTCGATCGTTTCGGCACCGTGCCTCTGGAAGAGTTGCCGGAATGGAAGGAACTCGCGCCTGAGCAGTCGTCGCAGGCAGCGAGTTTTGTGCGCGAATTCGACGCACCATTGGAAGGCAAAACTTCGCGACTGGTGGACCACTCGCACAATGCGATTCGCGTGATGGCGGAATCGTACCGCGCCGTTGTCGGGCTGCCGGAGTCCGTGTGCTCCGATGCCGAAGCCATTGACCGCTTGCTGAATCCAGGGCGCAACTTGTACCGGTTGGAGACCATCAATATCGGCGTCCACGCGCCCATGATGCGTGCTCTGCAGCACGCCACCTACACCTTCGCAAAAAAAATCAGCCACACCGCAGACAGCCAGGACCAGCGGCACCGCATGGTTGCCGGCTCTCGTCCGCTGCTGACTTTAGCCGATGCCCGTGAGCCCGACTACATCACGCCGATGCTGCTGCGACAAAATCCTCGGGCCAAAGAAGTGTATGACCGGGCCATGCAGGATGCCTGGGCGGCCAAGAACGAACTGCTGGACCGCGGCGTTCCCGCGGAAATCGCTTTGTACCTGCTGCCCAACGCGAAGTCCATCCGCTTGGTGGAGACGGGATCGCTGCTCCATCTGCTTCATAAATGGACGATGCGTACGTGCTTCAATGCGCAGGAAGAAATCTACAACGCTTCGATGGATGAAATCGCACAGGTGCGCCAGGTGCATCCTGAACTGGCCCGCTACATCGGTCCGCCGTGCCATCTGCGTGCCGGTATTACTACCCCTATTTGTACCGAAGGCTCGCACTTCTGCGGAGTGAAAGTCTGGCTGGACTTCCCCAATATCGAACGCCGCATTTGAAACGCTAACGGCCGCGAACACGTCACAGAGTTGAGAGGCCACCATGCTCACCCGGCTGCGTTTCCTCACCTGCCTCGTTGTTTTGTCGTTGTGCTTTCCATATCCTTCGTTTGCCTTTGATACCCCCTTGTCGGACACTGCGGTGCGCTCCGCTTATTTCCTCGGTCAGCATCACGATGAAACCTACGGCGAGTTCCTCGACAGTTATTACCGGCATCTTGCACCGCCAGAGAGCGGACCCTACGTATCGTCGGTAGCGTTCCTGACACCCTTTGCGTTGATGGCGGAACTATCCAATCAAGAGGGCTACGGTTACAGCGCGCAACAAGCGGAGATCGACCACGAAAATATGATCGAGACCGTCAAGGTAATCATAGAAATTCAGTTGACGCCAACTTATGACTCGGTAATGTCGAACCCTACGGGTCGCACCACGGGAACCCCTTGGGACACGTTGCACCGACCACCGGACTTTTGGAGGGACTTCGGAATCAAGGTCGAAAACGGCGGAAAAACGATGGTGCCACTGACGTATACGGGCATACCAAATTACTATTGCGGCGGCGCCGACGCGGTGGCCATTGCCCCTGGCGAATATTGCTCACTAACCGGGGCCACCGTTCAAATGGAGTTTCTCGCGGAGGAATTTACCGCGGGTACTGCCAACATCGAGATTGATCTTCCACAGGGCAAACAGGTGAGCGTCGACTTTGATCTGTACTCAATGAAATAGTCCCGTTTGGCTGAAGTGCAGATTCGACAATGTCGGCTAGCTATTCCAGTGCAGCGTGACGGGGCCGCTCAGGGGATGAGGCAAGGCAATCCCGGTGCGGCGCTCTTCAATTAGATTTTGCTTCAGCGCGAAGTACCATTTCGCGGGCCGATCCGCATCGTCGATCAGCATCAGGCGCGGATTGTGTTTCAGGCCCTCGGACTGTTGAATCATGGTTTCCTGGTCTTGCCGCAAAAACACTTTGGCGAACGCGCGGAAAATGGAAATCGGCAGGGGAAGATTCCAGGCGGCCACAAAATCAATCCGGCAGGAGTCGCGGCGAACCGGGGTGACCGTCGCGCGACTGGAGAACCAATACTTCCCAGTGTGAATCTCTTCGAAGCGCATGTTGGGCAAGACGAAGTCGATGGTCGTGCTCACAGGCTCGCCGGTCATTTTCTTCAGCCACTGATAGGGTAGGCTGTTGGTGGACGGGGAATGCTTGCTCATGCGAAAACCGAGAGGGATGGGCTCGAACTGTTTGGACTTCTCGTGAATGCTTTTTTTGCTGCGCCAGAACCAGGATTGATGCACAAAGGGCCCGTGCGCCGGGTCCATCAAGCCGATAATTCCGTGATCGATATGCGAAGGCAGTTCGCACGCAAGGCGAGTCACCTTGTATTTCTTGCTGAATTTGGGCAATTCTGGCGCAGCCGGCACGCCCTCGGGCAAGCGTGATCCGGGCGCATTCGCGTAGACCCAAACGTAGCCGTCGCGCTCCTCACAGGGAAAATGCCCAGCGCTGATACGGTCCACTTTGAGTTTGTCGTAGCTGGTGAGCGACGGAATCCGTACGCAGCGACCAGTGCACCCGTCAAATTCCCAACCGTGATAACTACATTGGAGGTTCTGCCCATCAAAGTGGCCGTAAGACAACGGGATTCCCCTGTGTGGGCAGGAATCCCGGAGGGCAAATGCTTTTCCTTCGCGGGTACGGCCTAAGACCAGCGGCACCTCCAAAAGCATAGCCTTCGCCAGATAGCGCCCGGAAATTTCTTCGCTGCGCATCGCTGGATACCAAAAATCCCACAGGAAACCAAGGTCCTCACGCGGCGATCTTTCTGCGGGAGTTTCGGTCACATTGTCCATTACGGTTCGCGCTGCTTCGCTCATCCCTCTGCCTTTATGCTTCGCCTTGCTCCACTGCTAAATCGCATCGTAGTATAGCCGCAAGCAGAACGGCAATGCGGCCGTGGGCGTTTACAACGGACGGGCCTTAGCGCTACTCTAATGACTAGAGAAGATCGATGTCCGCCGCGTTTTATTAGCTCGCCCTAGTGGCACTCCTCTTGGAGTGCATCGGAATTTCACGTCATTTTAACAATGGATTCGACCTCGCCCGAAGGCGAGTAAAGCGCTTTCACTGCGCAAAGGAATAGGCAAATGTCAGTCCTGACTCTTACCGAAAAACTCGACCAACTAGATACGCGCTATCAGCAGATGACCCAAGAGCTATCGACGCCAGAGGTGGTCTCGGATTCCGCGCGGTTTCAGAAGTTGGCGAAGCAGCATGCGGACCTGGAAGAAATCGTGACGAAGCATCGCGAGTACAAGCAAATTGAGAAGGATCTCGCGGGCGCGCGGCAGATGGTGGTGGAATCCGAGGATGCGGAAATGCGGCATCTGGCCCAAGAGGAAGAAAAGCAACTCACGGCACGGAAGGAAGCTGTCGAACATGAATTGAAGCTGCTCCTTTTGCCAAAGGACCCGAACGACGACAAAAACATCCTGCTAGAGATTCGCGCCGGCACCGGCGGGGATGAAGCCGGCATATTTGCGGGCGATTTGTTCCGCATGTATTCGCGGTACGCCGAATCCCAAGGATGGAAAGTGGAAGTGATGGAAAGCTCGCCGGCCTCGATGGGAGGGGTAAAAGAAATTGTGGCGGCGATCCAGGGGAACAACGTGTACTCCAAGCTGAAATATGAGAGCGGCGTTCATCGCGTGCAGCGCGTGCCCGCGACCGAAACGCAAGGGCGCATTCACACGTCGGCGGCAACCGTGGCGGTGCTTCCCGAAGCGGACGAAATCGACATCAAGATCGAGGCGAAGGATCTGCGCATCGATACGTTCTGCTCGTCCGGTCCGGGCGGGCAGTCGGTGAATACCACGTATTCCGCAGTTCGAATCACACATATTCCGAGTGGCTTGGTGGTCTCGCAGCAGGATGAAAAATCGCAGATCAAGAATCGCGCGAAGGCCATGCGCGTGTTGCGCGCCCGGTTGTACGAGTTGGAACTGGAAAAGCAGCAGGCCGCCATGACCGCCGAGCGGCGGGGCCAGATCAAAACAGGAGACCGCTCGGAGAAAATTCGGACGTATAATTACCCGCAGAACCGTGTCACCGACCACCGCATCGGCTTGACCATCCACCAACTGACCGAGGTGATGGACGGCAAGCTCGCTCCCCTCGTCGATGGCCTCGTGACCCACTATGAGGCCGAACGGCTGAAACAGGAGTTGGCCGAGGCCTAATCTCCGCAAGGAGGGCACCATGCTGACGCGTCCCGGGAGCAAACCAGGTCCCGCGTGGATGAGGCGATTTAGCGAACGTTCCGCAGAAACGAACGAACGCCGCCGCTCCCTTCCCTTTTGGCTGTTCTTTGTGATTTACATGGCTTTTATTCTGGTCGTTATTCACCTTGCCACCGCGGTGGTTTTCTCCGGGGAGCGCTCCTACTCGTCGCCCGCCCAGATCGCCGGGATACCTCTGCTGTCCTACGGCAGCACGGCAAAAGGCGTGATCGCTGTGGGAAGACGCGCGACCGGAATCGTCGCGGTAGGAGGACTGGCGATCGGCGTGGTGGCCATTGGAGGGCTAGCCATCGGCGCGCTCGGATTTGGAGGGGTTTCCCTCGCTGTTGTGGCCATGGCCGGATTGGCCATAGGATGGCGTGCGGTCGGCGCACTGGCCATTGGCGACGCTGCGCTGGGTGGGCTGGCGATCGGCAAATACGCGTATGCCGGCAACGGCGTGGCCTACGGATCGTTGGAGGCCAGCGGGCGGCAGAAAGAACACTTAACGTGACTCTCATTTCCACTGATCGTTCTGTGCGCGCGTTACTGAAGCAAGGAATCGAGCAGCTTCGCGTTGCCAATGTTCCTTCCTATACGCTGGCTGCCGAGCTTCTGTTGCTGCACGTGACTTCGCAAAGCCGCACGTGGCTGTATTCGCATCCGGAAGAGATTGTCCCTGAGTCCGCAACGGAAAATTATTTTGGCCTCTTAGCTCGACGCGCCTCGGGTGTACCGACGCAGCATCTCACCGGCAAGCAGGAATTTTGGGGACTGGAATTCGAGGTTACTCCCGATGTGCTGATTCCTCGACCAGAGACGGAACATCTGATTGAAGTGGCACTCGACCGGTTGGCTGTGCGCGAGATACGCGCCGGGCGGCATCAGCAACTGAGCGGAGAAAATGTAACGCTGGTGGACATTGGCACCGGTTCGGGCTGCATCGCGGCCACTTTGGCAAAGGAACTTCCTGCCGCCACGGTCTATGCGACGGATATTTCGGAGGCTGCATTAACGGTTGCCGGCGGAAACGCAGCTCGCCACGGATTAGCCGGCCGGATTCACTTCCTACAATCCAATCTACTGGAAGCTTTCGCGCCGCCGGCTGCAAGTGTGATGCAGGTCTTCGACTTGATTATTTCCAATCCCCCATACGTGAGCCTGCGCGAAGAGGAATCTTTGCCCATCGAAGTGCGGCAGCACGAACCACGAACGGCGCTCTTCGGCGGAGAAGAGGGCTACGAACTTTACGGCGTGCTCGTACCACAAGCGGCCCGGCACTTGAAGCCTGGCGGTTTGCTGGTACTGGAGTTGGGCTACAACAGCCTGCCTGCGGTGGAACCGCTACTGGATCGCTCCGAGTGGTCCGGCGTGAGTGTGACGAAGGATTTGGCCGGCATTCCCCGCGTCATTTCGGCCGAACTCCTCCCTGCCCGCGACGGTCGATACCTGATCTAGCCGCCCGATTTTGCACGGGCCATTTCGCGAATCTGATTCAGGTACTCCACATAGACGGGAATGGGAATGTCGGGCGAGTCGCCGTCATTCAGGAAATGCTCCAGGCGAATCTCCGTGGGGAT
Organism: Candidatus Sulfotelmatobacter sp.; assembly: GCA_035524015.1. Classification (GTDB taxonomy): domain Bacteria; phylum Acidobacteriota; class Terriglobia; order Acidiferrales; family UBA7541; genus Acidiferrum. The sequence goes on along the minus strand of DATKPS010000107.1, from coordinate 12,078 downwards.
CAGGCTGATGACTTCGCGGAACCGCGGCATCTGCAGGTACTTCACTTTCCAGATCTGCAGCATCTGCGAGCGAAATTCTTCGCTGATGAATGCCATTTTCTGGCCATCGAGATAGATTCCGTCGAAATGCTGATCGGCCAGCTTCTTTCGAATGGGGTCGTCTGGCAGGGAGAACAAGTAGACCAACTGAAAGACGTCCGCCAGGTCGCCCCATAAGACTTTTTCCTCATACGCGCTGAAGCGAAATGGCGCTGCTCCGCGCTGTTGCGCCAGGCGCGCATCGTCGCTGGGCTGCAATCCGCGTCGCACCAGTTCTTCGCGGAACCAGCGCATGCGTTCGGGGGTGAGATTGTGACGCAGGAATTCCACTGCGTAAGCGTTCGGCAAATAAAGCTTGGGATCGTCGTCCAGGCGTCTCAGCCACGCACTCCAGTCGGCCTTTTCGAACTGCTCCGTTAACTGTTCGAGGTCGCCCACGGTGACGTCCGGGTGATACTTGACGCTCTGCCAGAAATGCTCGGTGGAATCATACATCGCGCCGTAGAGGCGAATGCCCTCTTCGATGGGGTACCAGTTGGAGAGAACACGGCCAGGAATGGACGGCGTGGCGCTCCAGCAGTTCAGCGAATGTTTCCATTTTTGTTGCACCGCCAGAAAATCGTCCAAATAGCCGGCAGGAACGGGCTGTGAAAGACGCCCGATGGCCTGGCGCAATTCTCCGCTCGTGTGGGTAATGAGTGTTTCGAGCGGCCGTTCATCTTCCATAGATACAACCCGGCTCTCGATCGCCTCTCGTAACAATTGAGAGGCCAGACGTTGTTCTTCTTCGGCGGTGATCTTCCCTTTCCAGCGCTGCCGCTGCGACTCGATGTAAGGAAAGACCTCGACAAGCGACTTGAACTCGATAAATCCATGAATCGCAAACGCGACTGGGTGGCCGTCTTTCAAAACGACCGTCGAAGGCGTGACGAGTTGCTGCAGCGATAATGGCGCGCTCCACAGCGGAAAAACGACCGGAACGAGGAGAGTGAAAAATGCGCTGCATCGAATCATCGCGGTCACGGTTTTTCGGATCATGTTCTTGTCGGTTTCCCAAAAGCCGATTCATCTTTCCACGTGCCGTGCGCAACTTCAAACCATTTTCCACACGCAAGGGACGATTCCTGAAGAGATCGAGCCATTGCCGCAATCTGCACGAAGTCGTAGGCTATTGCCATGCCAGAGCTGGCTCGATTCCGCGCCAAACACGATCCTGCTGAGCCGCAGGAGAGCCCGCTGCACGCCACGATTCTTCATGTGGACATGGACGCGTTCTTCGTCTCCGTGGAACTGCTCGAGCGGCCGGAATTGCGTGGGAAGCCGGTGGTCGTGGGCGGCAGGCCGGACCAGCGCGGAGTGGTTTCCGCCGCGAGTTACGAAGCGCGCAAATTTGGGATTCAATCCGCGATGCCGCTGCGCACCGCAGGACGTCTCTGCCCGCATGCCATTTTCCTGGATGGCCAGCACGCGAAATATTCGGAGTGGAGCGATCGAGTCGCGTCAATTCTGACGAAATTTTCTCCGGTCGTGGAAATGACCTCAATCGACGAGGCGTATCTCGACTTGGCTGGCACAGAACGCTTGCACGGGCCGTCGCTGGCGGCGGCCGACAAGCTTCTTCGTACGATCACGCAGCAAACCGGTCTTCCCTGCTCCGGGGGCTTGGCGAGTACGCGCCTGGTTGCCAAAGTTGCGTCCGAGCAGGCCAAGCCGCGCGGGCTCGTGTGGGTGGTTCCAGGGATGGAGGCAAGATTCCTTGCGCCACTGCCGATTCGCAAGATTCCGGGCATTGGCGAAGTGACCGAGCGGGCGTTGCGCGCGCTCGGAATTGAGACCGTGGAGCAACTCGCGGCGCACCAGCAGGAAAAACTCGAGAAAATCTTTGGCCAGTGGGGCACGGCACTCTATCGCAAAGCGCGCGGCGGCGATTCCTATGAGTTCCTGATCGACGCGGAACCGAAATCCATTTCGCACAATCACACCTTCGGCGAAGACACGAGTGACGTGGCGGAGATGGAATCGCTGTTGAGCCATCTTTCGCAAAAGGCCTGCAAACGGCTGCGGGAAGCCGGCCTTTTTGCGCGCACGCTCACACTGACAATTCGCTATGCCGGGTTCCAAACCTACACTCGCTCGCGCACTGTGGACGATCCAGTGCATCTCGACACCGATGTTCATGCCATTTTCCTGGACCTTTTCCGCGAACATCGCGATGCAAAACGCAAGGTACGTCTTTTGGGCGTAGCTCTTTCGGGCTTGTGTCATGGCGCGAAACAGCTCGATCTGCTGGAAGCCGACCGCCGCGAAAAGCTCGATAAACTCACCAAGGCCGCCGACCAACTTCGCGACAAATTTGGATTTGGTTCGGTGCAATTCGGCGGCTCGCTGCGCCGCGACGATCCTTAGGCCCCGTCACTTGTCGCTGAAAGCACTCGGAGAGTGTCCTATACTGTGCAACAGTCTATGAGTACCTCCGCCCAACCTTCGGCTGAATCCTCTCCGCAACGTCCGGGCTACTTCCAGCGCGCACGAAACTTCTGGCAGCGCGTCAGCGAAGGCCGCGACCTCGACGTCCTATGGTCCCAGTTTGTCAGCGATGCCCGCTCAAGCTACGGTTTCTACGGGAAAGACATCGACTGGGATGAGATTCACCAGCGGTCCGCGTGGAAACGGCCGTTCCTGGTCGCCGGACAGTTGTTCTGGGCCATGATGATGAAGCTGGCCCCAGCCCGCCGGGTGCTTTTGCTGCTGGCCGTGGTCCTACTTTGCATGTCGGGGATCAAAATACAAAGCGACAACTTCAGCACGGATATCAACCTGGAGGCCATCGCGGCGTTGCTTTTGCTGCTGCTGCTCTCGCTCGAATTGGCAGACAAGGTGGTGATGAAACGCGATCTGGAAATCGCCCGCGAAATCCAGACTTGGCTTGTACCTTCGGAGCCACCCGTTATCCCGAACGCGGAAGTTGCGTTTTGGACACGCCCCCAGAACTCCGTAGCCGGGGACTACTACGACGCGTTCTATCCACAGGCGGATGGTGTTGCAAATGGCAAATTGATGCTAGTGATGGCCGACGTAGCGGGAAAGAGCGTGCCAGCGGCGCTGCTGATGGCCACTTTGCAGGCCAGCCTTCACACACTGGCCTTGGAAGGCATGCCCCTCGTGCAACTCGCCGAGCGCCTGAATCACTATGCGTGTGCCCACAGCCTGGGTGGCCAACGCTTTACTACTGCCGTGGTGGCCGAATATGACCCGGAGACCCGCCGGCTCGAATATGTAAATGCGGGACACAATGCTCCTGTCGTGCGGCGGCCTAATGGCGGCACCGATCGCCTGGAGTCTTCCAGCATGCCTTTAGGAATCAGCCCGGAGGCCACCTTTTCCGCGTCTTCATTGGAACTGCACCCCGGAGACATGCTGGTGCTGTTCACGGATGGGGTTGTGGAAGCCTTCAATGCTAGCGGCGAAGAGTTTTCCGATGCGCGTTGGGTCAACGCCATTCGGGCGTTGCCGCCGCTCCCTGCGCAAGAAACTCTGCGCCAGCTGATGAAAATAGTGGAAGATTTTGTGGGCGCTACCCGCCAGTCGGATGACATCACCTGCCTGGTGCTGCAGACCAAGTAACCTTCCTGTCCCAAAACTGCTCTCATTTATGATATGAGGCAAGCGCCGCTGTTGCTTGGCGCATAATCACAGGATGCATCCTCGAGAACTCGCCAATTCGATCTGCGACACGCTACAGCGGAATGGCTACCAAGCGTACTTGGTGGGTGGGTGCGTGCGCGACCTGCTGCTCGGCCGAGAGCCGGCGGACTACGATGTGGCTAGCGATGCAGTGCCGGAGCAAGTGCTGCAGATATTTCCGGAAAGTCTGAAAGTGGGTGCGGAATTTGGCGTCGTGCTGGTCACTCAGAACGGAAATAAGGTAGAAGTGGCTACGTTCCGGCAGGATGTGGGTTATTCCGATGGGCGGCATCCCGATGAGGTGGTGTTCACGACGACCATCCAAGAGGATGTTTCGCGCCGCGATTTCACCATCAACGGCCTGGCCATGCGTCACGACACCGGCGAAGTGCTCGATTTCGTGGGAGGCCGCGACGACCTGCACGCGCACATCATCCGGGCCATCGGCAATCCCGAACAACGGTTCACCGAAGATAAGCTGCGTATGCTCCGCGCGGTACGATTTGCCGCCCGCTTTGGTTACACCATCGAACCCAAGACCTTCGCGGCCATTCGAAAACACGCGGCGGAAATTCATACTGTGTCGGCCGAGCGTATTCATGAAGAGCTGTCAAAGCTATTGACCGAAGGCGCGGCTCGACGAGGTTTCGAATTGCTTGACGAAACCGGCTTACTGCAGCAGGTTCTGCCGGAAATCTCCGCTTTGCGGGGGGTGCCACAACCGCCCGAATACCATCCCGAGGGGGACGTGTGGATTCATACGCGCCTGATGCTGGAAAAACTACCGCGCGACGCGTCCAGGACCTTGGCTTGGGGCGTCCTGCTCCACGACGTGGGCAAGCCACCGACGTTTCGGCCGGCCTCCGTCACCGGCGATCGGATCCGGTTCGATGATCATGTTGGCGTTGGCGTGCGCATCACCGGGCAAATCGCGAAGCGACTGAAATTCTCCAATGACGAGACCGAACGGATCGAAGCATTGGTGGCGAACCATATGAAGTTCAAAGACGTGGGACAGATGCGCCAGTCCACGCTAAAGCGCTTCGTGCGCCAAGCGCGCTTTGAGGAGCATTTGGAACTTCACCGCTTGGACTGTCTGGCCAGCCACGGGAGCCTTGAGGCTTACTACATGGTTCAAGATTTCCTCAGCCATACTCCTCCTGACCAAGTTAGGCCAACAAGATTATTGACAGGCGACGATCTTAATGAGATGGGTTATGCTCCCGGACCGGAATTCAAGACCATCTTAGGGGCGTTGGAAGATGCCCAGTTAGAAGGGGTCTTGTCGACCAAAGCCGAGGCGCAGGCGTTCGTGCGGAGGAGCTATCCTTTGCGGAAAGTTGGCCGATAAAGCAGATGAGGGATGCGCGAAGGTACGGCAGCTCTATCTTAAGTCTATTTAATACAGCTATTTGTAAAGAATTTGCGGTCTTGGAGAGAGTCGACTATAATTTGAGTGTTAACCACTAAATGTTGTTGCTCATGCTCTTTGCAGGTTTAGGCACCTTTTTGGCCCTCCCTGCATCTAAGTCTTCAAGGTGGCGCTGCCCGCCACCGATTGTAAGGGGAACCTAATGCCAGACAAAAAACACTCACTGCCAGAGACCCTGCCGATTTTGCCGGTCCGGGACACCGTTCTTTTTCCGGGCGCTGTTCTGCCTCTGACCGTTGGCCGGGAGAGTTCTCTGGCGCTCGTAAATTCACTGATGGGCGAGGAGAAGCTCCTCGGCGTAGTCGCGCAACTCGACCCTCGCGTGGAGGATCCGGCGGCCGCCGATCTCCATAAGGTAGGCACGCTCGCGAAAGTGCACAAGACCGTCAAAATGCCGAATGGCAATGTAGTCGTATTCATGGAGGGGTTGCAGAGGATTCGTGTGGAAGATTTGCTGGGGCTGCGTCCGTTTCTTCGCGCCCACGCGGTGGCTGAGCCGGACATTATCGGCGAGAACGATACCGAGCTGGAAGCGCTGGAACGCAATGCCCAAGACTTGTTCCGCGATGTGGTAAGCCACTCGCCGCAACTGTCGGACGACCTGCAGAACGTGGCGATGAACATCGACGATCCCTCGCGGCTCTCCGACTTTATTGCAGGGACTTTGCCTAGTCTTTCGACGCTGCTGCGTCAGGAATTGCTGGAAACCTCCAACGTGCGCAAGCGCCTGGAGATCCTGATCCGCGAACTCTCCAAAGAACTGGAAGTGCTCGAACTGCGCAGCAAGATCAACGAACAGGTTCAGGAGCAAGTCAGCCAGAACCAGCGCGAATACCTGCTGCGCGAGCAAATGAAAGCGATCCAGAAGGAACTCGGCGAGGTCGACGATGCGCAGGCGGAAATCGAAGAGCTGCGCAACAAAGTCGAACAGGCCGGGATGCCCGTGGAAGCCAAGAAAGAGTGCGAACGCGAGCTCAAGCGTCTGTCGAAGATGACGCCGGCCTCCGCGGAATACATGGTTTCGCGCACCTACTTGGAATGGATGACCTCGCTGCCGTGGGCAAAGTCTTCGGGCGCGACGGAATCGGAAATCGACATTCCGAAGGCGCATGAAATCCTGGACCAGGATCATTACGACCTGCAGAAGGTCAAGGAACGCATTCTCGATTATTTGGCGGTGAAAAAACTGCAGCCGGGAATGAAGGGACCGATCCTCTGCTTCGTGGGGCCTCCGGGCGTGGGCAAAACTTCGCTCGGTAAGTCCATCGCCCGCGCCTTGGGACGCAAGTTCATCCGCATCTCCCTCGGGGGCATGCACGATGAAGCGGAAATTCGCGGCCACCGGCGTACCTATATCGGTGCGTTGCCTGGCCAAATCATTCAGGGCCTGAAGCGCGCGGAAACCAACGACCCGGTTTGCATGCTCGACGAGGTCGATAAACTCGGCCGCGACTTCCGGGGCGACCCGTCTGCGGCGTTGATGGAAGTGCTCGATCCAGAGCAGAACGCCACGTTCCGCGATCATTATCTGGACGTGCCTTTTGATCTGTCGAAGATCATCTTCATCGCCACAGCCAACTGGATGGATCCCATCCCTGAGCCGCTGCGCGACCGCATGGAGATCATCGAACTGCCCGGCTACACGGGCGAAGAGAAGATCCACATTGCGCGCAAGTACTTGATCCCGAAGCAGGCAGCAGAGCACGGAATCAAGGAGGGCGAGCAACTGGAGTTCACCGATCAAGGCTTGCAGGAGATCATCCACAGCTACACTCGGGAAGCCGGCGTGCGCAACCTGGAGCGGGAAATCGCCACGCTGGTGCGTAAGCAAGCGCGGCGCATCGCGGAAGGCAAGACCGAGAAGATGGTCGTAACTCCAGAGGTCGTGCGCGAGTTCCTCGGCGTGCCGAAGTACCGCACGGAAAAGGAAGTCGAGGAGCGCGTCAAGCGGCCCGGCGTTGCGGTTGGTCTGGTCTGGACCCCGGTGGGTGGAGACATCGTCTTCATCGAAGCCAGCCGCATGCGCGGTGGGAAGCAGTTCACCATGACCGGCCATCTTGGTGAGGTCATGCAGGAATCGATGACCGCGGCTCTGACGTGGACTCGTGCCAATGCGGAGCGCTACGGGATAGATCCGGACTTCTTCCGCAAGCAGGACATTCACATCCACGTGCCCTCCGGAGCAGTCCCCAAGGATGGTCCATCGGCCGGTGCGGCGATGGTAACAGCGCTCGTCAGTCTGCTGACGAATCGTCCGGTGAAAAACCGCCTGGCGATGACCGGCGAGATGACCCTATCCGGCGTGGTTCTGCCTATCGGCGGCGTGAAGGAAAAGGTTCTTGGCGCAAAGCGCGCTGGGATCAAGCATGTCCTTCTGCCGGCGGACAATGAACCCAACGCGGTGGCCGATCTTCCGCCTGATATTCTGGGCGACCTGAAGATCAGCTACGTGCGGACTCTGGACGAGGTCCTGGACCTGGCGCTCGAGAAAGAGCCCATCGCTCCGGTAGTTCCGGAGCCGGAACCGCAGCAGTCCGGCGTGGGCGATTCGCCGCGCGCGATCCACTAAGATAAACCGAGAACTCCAGTCCAAGGCCCGGCAGTTGTGCCGGGCCTTTTTTCTTGAGCACGCATGGACCTCGGCCGAGGCTAAGGCGTTAGGCTCAGGGTGCCTGGGTTCATTTCTAGCTGTCGCGATGCGCCGCCTATTGGATCCGGCACGCGCCTCACATTGCAATCGCAAACGCGTTTGTGCTCCCGCCCAGCACTCCTGCCCGAAGCGCGCGGATAGCCACTGACGATGCAGCGACGCTCACCTCCGTCCTAGTCGGCACTATAAGGAAAGGGTAACCCGTCATGCTCCCACGGAGGATGATCGAAAAGCGCCCAATCACACTCATGGCGCGAGTCATCGATGCTATTGTCGCTATCCTGCTGAGTCTTCGAGTGCAAGCAAATTTGGTAACCCTCGGAGGGCGACCGGCATCCACCTAATTACCGGCCTCCAATTCAATAAAGGGTAGGGAGGAATCTATGTACGTGATCACTGGCGCGACAGGATACACGGGAAGCAGAGTAGCGGAAAAGTTGCTCGCACAAGGTGGACAGGTGCGTGTTGTAGGCCGCGACGCAATGCGGCTAGAACCATTCGTCAAGAAGGGCGCAGAAGCTTTCGTTGCGGACATCACCAATACGGGGGCGCTCACGAAGGCTTTTTCGGGTGCAAAGGGAGTGTACGCGATGATACCGCCGGACTTGAGCACCGCGGATGTGCTGGGACACTATCAGCGCGTCGGCGACGCCTTGGCCGCCGCGATTGAAAAGAGCGGAGTAAAATACGCCGTCGTGCTGAGCAGTGTCGGCGCGGACAAGCCGGATAAAACCGGCCCCGTGGTCGGGCTGTACAATCTTGAAAAGAAGCTTGGCGCGATTCCTGGATTGAACGCCCTCTACCTGCGACCCGCCGCCTTCATGGAAAACCTTCTTCCCCAGGTTGGCGTGATCAAGGCTTTCGGAACAATGGCCGGCCCCGTCAAAGACGATCTGCCGATACCCATGATCGCCACGCGCGATATTGGCGACGCAGCCGCCAACGCCCTGTCGCGGCTCGATTTTCAAGGAAAGAGCACGCGCGAACTGCAAGGGGCTCGCGATGTCACGCACACGGAAGCCGCCAAAATAATCGGCGCCGCGATCGGCAAGCCCGACCTGACATATAAGCAGATGCCCGCGGCACAGTTGAAGCCCGGTTTCATGCAGATGGGCATGTCTTCGAATATGGCGGATCTGCTGTTGGAGTTGGCGGACGCGCAGAATTCGGGCCACTTAAAGGTGCTCGAGCCACGCTCCCCAAGGAATACCACTCTCACGACGCTGGAGACTTTTGTAGCCGAAGTTTTCGCGCCGGCCTATCGTGGACAAAAAGCGGCCCGCGCCTAGCGGGCCCCATGGCTGAAGCGTTGACCGCCCAGGTGGCCTTTCGGCATCTGCAATACTGAGGCTGGACGCGTTCATCGAAAAACTGGTCGCGTCGACGAACGCGGCTTCTTACAAACGCAACTGCCAAACTCGGCAACCAGAGACCTGTGGTAGGAGCCCCGTCAGCAGGTAGCGTCTATGATGAACGCCAGACACCGTCCAGGAGGCGCATCAATGAAAGCAACCGTCCTCTACAGAATTGCCAGTGTTTTTCTCTTTCTGGTAGGCGCAGCTAACGGGTACTTCGTCTCAAGATTTCGGCAGCTTTCGGAGCCGATGGCCGGCATGCATCTGCCAGTCGGCCACTCAGGCTTTACTTATGCCCAGTTGGTCATTGCCCTTGAACTGTTCTGCTCGTTGTGTGTCCTGTTTGCGGCATATCTGGCCTGGTATTTGGGTGCTCTCGCTCAAACAACTCCCCAAGCCGTCGGCGCACTGGGATGGGTCCTCTTCGGGTTTCAAATGGTTGGGTTGTATATAAGCTGGATTTTTTTCTCTGGGTTCGTGCAGGTCCTTTCGGCTGTTATCGCGATCTGCATAGCGTGGGCTAGTTGGCTAGTCGGAAGCCTCGCCGCGAATGGTGGCGGCAGCAAAATAGTGTCCGAAGGTCCCGGTTAACGCTGCCGGAGAAGTTCGTACCAGCCCTTCGATGTGGGGGCAATAGTATTGGCAAAGCCATAGTAGGTCACCCTAGGTTCACCAAAAGGCCATCGTCGGTGTATTGACCGGACCTTGAGTTTTTTCGGAGAATGCGCTCATCGAATGACTGTTCAAAAGAGGACAATCATTATGGCCATTACGAAAAAACCATTGAAGCCCGGGAGGCTGAAGACCTCCGAGAAGCCGAAAAGAACTCTGAAAAATTGCGCGGAGTAGTTGTTCGCCCAAGTGGGAAGAGCTTGAAGCAATACTTGGGTTCACCTCCACAACCGCCTTAAATTCCATTAACAGGCTAGGGCAGCCTAACAATGCCTCTCCGAGCAGTTCCTGGTCATGATCAACGTATAGGAAACGTGTGGGAGGAAGTCATGAGTACAGCGCGCAACGTGCCCGCAGCCGGATCCGATCAGGCGTTAGCCAGCCTACTGGCCAAACAGGTGAAGGGCCTGGCAATCGACGTCAACAGAGTGCGGGAGCACATCATCAGCCCGCAGAACATCCAAGGCGTTTTCTCCGATAAAGGTCCCACAGAAACCAACCTGAAGTTCACGCCCATCGGGCCTGTCGGCAATCGGCCGGAATTTCTCGATGTCCCGGCGTTCGGCGCGGCCCTGCATGATGCGTTGCAAAACAGCGTCGCCGGGTACAGCGCGGAGCTGCGTCAACATGGACAGGCCATCTTCAGCAGGAACTGGCTGTCGGCCAAGAGGCCGCAGGATGGAAACGAGAACTGGACCTCGGACGTGCAGTTGCATGTAGCCAGCGTGTGCAAACTGATCACGGCTATGGCCATGACCGTGCTGACGGCCGAGAGAGGCATTTCGCCGGATGCGCAGATCATCGACTATCTCCCCGATTATTGGGCGAAGGGACCGAACATCGAGTACATCGTCTTCCGCAACCTCTTTAACCACACCAGCGGAATCTTCAGGACAGAGGATGCTTTTGATTTTTTGACGATGGAGTCGGTCATCGCCTCCGGCATCAGCCTGGACCCGAACGCGCCTTACCATCTTGGCGGGTATCAATACCACAATCTGAACTACGGGCTGTTCCGCATCCTGTTGACCGTGATGAACGGCAATATCAACAAAAGCGCCACCTTCAATATCTTCGGCATCGACCTGAACGATCTCGTCTGGGATGTGGTTACGATCGACGGCTACTCCAATTTCGTACAAACCCGGATCTTCCAACCTTCCGGAGTTTCCGGCGTTACCCTGGACCATCCTGCTGCCGCCGGACTCGCATACAAAGAGCCAGGCGATACCGAGCGCGGCTGGAACTCGGGAAACCTTGAAGAGATTTGCGGGTCCGACGGCTGGCACCTTTCCGTCAACCAGCTGCTGGATGTGATGGGCGACTTCCGCCGTGGAGGAAACATCGTCCCGGCCGAAGCTGCTCAGGCCATGCTGGTCAACGGTTTCGGCGTCGATCCTCTTGTCAACCCTCCCTACACCAATCCAATCCCTTTTGGATTACTCACACCCGCCGGCGATGTCTACTGCAAACCCGGCACCTGGTACGATGGCATCGGTCGCGAAGAGCAGGCGTTGGTTTATTTCCTGCCGCAAGACATGGAATTGGCAATTCTGGTCAACTCTGAGGTCGCGGGTGCCGAGCCAAGCCAACAAGCCCTGCGCAGCATTGTTACGCAAACCTATCTCGACAATTTGACCCCACAGACGGAAAATGCCTGAAACTTTGTCGTGGGACGCTTCGATGAATTAGTTTTACGCTCAGCGCCCGGTTAACCTCCCAAATACGTAGCAGACCCCCGCCCGCGGTGGTTCGCGGGAAGACCGTGGTGGTTAGTTGCTCGTCTACGGTGCTTCCATGGCCGGAATGGAAATTTGGAATAAACAGCACATTTCCTTGAGTGCCCGTTAGCGTCCATCTCTAAAACATAAAAACAAAAGCGTATCAAGAAGCGCCCGGCAATCTCGCACTGGTCATTTTTTGTCCTTTAGCCCAGTATCGGTTATTTATGCAACTGGTTATCCTTCCTTTGCGCGCTTCGGAAATACGCCTTCATCCTGGGCCTCGAAGGGCCTGACTATGCGTCCCTTACCATTCGCATCTATTTACCGTAAGCTTCGAGAAAAACTCCTGTGGCACAGCCACCCTTGGCTGTGCACGAAGGCGGTACGGACCGGGGACATGGTTGACAGATTGAACCGGGGACGTTCCTGACACTGCAGGGAGTTGGTAGGGCGTGTACAAAGAGACATGCCCTGGAAAGCGAGCAGTGTCGTGGAAGAGCGAATGCGGTTTGTGTTGGAGTA
>DATKPS010000106.1:0-34229 GCA_035524015.1 Candidatus Sulfotelmatobacter sp. | reverse complement strand
TACTCCAACACAAACCGCATTCGCTCTTCCACGACACTGCTCGCTTTCCAGGGCATGTCTCTTTGTACACGCCCTACCAACTCCCTGCAGTGTCAGGAACGTCCCCGGTTCAATCTGTCAACCATGTCCCCGGTCCGTACCAGCTTCGAGCACAGCCAGGAGTGGCTGTGCCACTGGGAAAAGGATTGACAGGGCGAGGGAGTGGAACTAGATTAGTTGAACGAACGTTCGAGAGCGCTCCCATGTCGACCTTCGTCCCCACACCCCGGGATTCGGAAGCCAAGCTCCAACACATACTGCTCCATTCCGCGGCGATTTTCGCCAGACAAGGCTTTGCAGGAACGTCTATTCGCGACATCAGCCGAGCGACGGGGGTGTCGCTATCCGGGCTGTATTATTACTTTGAGAGCAAGCAGAAGCTTCTCTATCTGATACAAAATACGTCATTTACATTTATCGTAGAGCGTTTGCAGAAACGCTTGGACCGCGTATATGAACCCGAGATGCGGTTGCGCACACTGGTACAGAACCATATCGAGTATTTCCTTTCGCACCCAAATGAGATGAAGGTGCTGTCCCACGAGGAGGAGGCGCTGGAGTCGCCGTATCGGGAAGAGGTGGCGGCCATCAAGAGGCGCTATTACGCCTTGGCGCGCACGATCTTCGACGGGCTCAAGAGCGAGGGCTTGGCGTCGAGTCTGAATGCCCGCGTGGCGGTGCTAAGCCTATTTGGCATGATGAACTGGGTCTACAAGTGGCATAAGCCGAAGATGGACCCGAACGCGGAGGAGTTAACCAATGCCATTGTGGGGATCTTTTTGTACGGGGTAAGACGAGCCGGAGCGGAGGAGAACGCGTTATCGGCGATCACTCCCGCTACCACGGGATAGAAGCTGGCCTACCCAGCGGCGTAAAAGCGCTGCTACACCAGGCGGCAACGAGTTTCAGACGGAGAGACAGGAGAACGTATGGCAACCAGCAGCATTGCGAGCAAAGAACTGGTGAAGTATCGGGTAGAGGAGGGTGTGGCGATCTTCGAGATGAGTGATCCACCAGCGAACACCTACACCTACGAGATGATGCAGCAACTGGACGCGGCCATCTTGAGTGCCCGCATGGACGAATCGGTGCACGTGATCGTGATCCGAGGCGCGGGAGAAAAGTTCTTTTCGGCGGGCGCGAGCATCCCGATGTTGGCGAAGGTGGATCCGCAGTTCAAATATTATTTCTGCCTGCACGCCAACGAGACGTTGTGCCGGCTGGAGCAGACCCCGAAGCTGGTGATAGCGGCGTTGAATGGGCACACCGTGGGGGGCGGGTTGGAAATTGCGCTGGCGTGCGACATTCGCATCGCAAAAAAAGAGGGCGGCAAGATCGGCTTGCCGGAGGTGAACCTCGGGGTGCTGCCCGGCACCGGAGGAACCCAGAGATTTGCGCGAGCGGTGGGGCGGGCGCGGGCGATTGAGCTGATGGCCACGGGCCGCACGTTCAGCTTCGAAGAAGCCCAGGAAATGGGGTTGATCCACTACATCTATGAGCAGGAATCGTTCTGGGATGAGGTGATGACCTATGCGCGGCAATTCTGCCCGCCGAACAAGGCGTCGCGGGCGGTGGGGCGGATCAAGCGGTCGGTGGTGACGGGAGTGGAGATTCCGTTCGGGGAGGCGTTGGGACTGGAGCGCGAACTGCAGCAATTGCTGTTCACCAGCGAGGACGCTAAGGAAGGGCTGGCGGCCTACGTAGAAAAACGCGCGGCAAATTTCAAAGGGAAGTAAACTTTGGTAGCGGATTGCTTTTAAGGACTTGGGTCGAGAGAAGCAAGAATGAAAACGCTGCCGGATTACCTGCGAAAAGGGATGAAGTTGGTGATCGTTGGCTGTAACCCGACGGAGTCCTCGGTGCGTGCGGGGCATTACTACGCCGGCCGAAACAATTTGTTCTGGCCGACGCTGTTTGAAAGCGGAGTGGTGCCGGAGCCGTTCGATTACCCCGACGACCGGCGGATCATCGAATTTGGGATAGGATTAACGGATTTGGTAAAAAAGCCCACGAAAGCGGTGGAGGAATTGAACCGGGAAGATTTTGCGGAGGGACGAATCGTGCTCTCACGGAAGTTGGAAGAGTACGGGCCGCGGGTGGTGGCGTTTAACGGGAAGCTGACGTATGAACAGTTCTCGCAGCGAAAATGTAAGTTTGGGCTGCAGAAGGAACGGCTCTATGGCGCGCAGGTGTATGTTTTGCCCGCGGTGACAGCACAGCAGGGACCCGCCAAAGCCGATCGCATGAAGCATTTTCGGGGGCTCGCGCGTTTAGTGGAAGCCGCGACCAAAGCGAGCGATGCCCAGCGGGTATAGAAGAAAGTAGAAGGACACAGTGACACAAGCAAGCCATCCTGCCGCGCCAGCCCAGGTGATTCTGCAGACACGCGAGAAGTCCATAGTGACGTTGACGATGAACCGGCCGAGCCGGCTGAACGCGTTGGACAGTCAGTTGTCGATCGCGCTGAACGAGATGCTGACGCAGATTGCCGGAGATACCAGCGTTCATGTGGTGATCCTGACGGGGGCGGGCCGCGCGTTTTGTGCCGGCGGGGACTTGGCAGTGATTGGGGAAGGGCGGGCCAAGGGAGACGACACGGAACTGGCCCCAATTCTGCGGTCGGGGATGCAGGCGGTGCTGAAGTTGCGCACGATGCCGCAACCGGTGATTGCCGCGATCAACGGACCGGCAGCGGGCGCGGGAATGAACCTGGCGTTGGCGGCGGATCTTCGCGTGGCGGTGGACGACGCGGTGCTTGGCCAGAATTTTGCGAAGGTCGGGCTATTCCCCGATTACGGGGGAACCTACCTTTTGCCACAATTGATTGGGCCGGCCAAGGCGGCCGAGATGTTTTACACCGGAGACATGATCGACGCAAAGACTGCGCTGCGACTGGGAATTTTGAATCATGTGTATCCGGTGGACCGGTTCGAAGCGGAAGTGCAGAGCCTGGCGGCCAAGATTGCGACTGGGCCGCAAATGGCTATTCGCGCGGTGAAGCAGACGATTTTCGCTCGCGATGAAAAAGAGCTGATCGAAGCGCTGGAAAAAGAAGTGGAACACCAGCTCAAGTGCTTCCATTCGCACGATTGCATGGAGGGGATTCGCGCGTTCCTCGAAAAGCGGCCGCCCAGTTTTCGAGGGCATTGATGGAGAAAGATTGACTCGCTGTGCCGCGAGCAGGTCCGCGCGGCAGAAAAATTTTCGCTCCCAGGAGGCTCCGTATGCCGGCAACGCGTTTAACGACATTTGACGATTGGGTGGATTTGTTCCGCGTATGGCAGAAAGACATCGGGGTGGCCTATCCCGAAATCACCAATTATAAATTTGAAGCGAAGTTCGGGCCCACGCGTTCGAATGAAATTGAGTTTGGGGCGTATCGCGGGCGTGCCAAGTGGGAAAAGGTGATGCAGATACCCGACCAGCGGATGCGCGACGCGCTGTTGAACCTGATCGTGTATCAAGGGGACACCGAATTTGCGTCGGTGGAACAGCAGCGCCGGCTGTTTGAAACCGCACCGAGCGAGCACGACCGGCAATCGTTGTGCCGGGTGGTGACCGAGGAAATGCGGCACGGCTGGCAGATGTGCTACCTGCTGATGAATCACTTCGGGTACAGCGGGCGGGTGGAAGCGCAGAAAATGCTGGAGCGGCGGGCGTTCGACCAGAAGCGCTTGCTGGGCGCGTTCAACCAGGACGTAAACAATTGGCTGGACTTTTTTGTGTACACCGACTTTGTGGATCGCGACGGGAAATATCAGTTGACCATGTTGAGCTATTCGGGCTTTGCGCCGCTGGCGCAGTCGATGATTCCGATGCTCAAGGAAGAGTCATTTCACCTGGGCACCGGACAAGACGGAATCAAGCGCATCGTGCGGGCGGGAGTGATCCCGCAGCAGATCATTCAGAAGTACATCAATAAGTGGATTCCAGTGAGCCTGGATCTTTTTGGAGTAGACCGTTCGAGTTCGGCGCATTGGTTTTACGTGTGGGGGTTGAAAGGGCGCTACGATGAACCCACGGCGCAGGCTGAGGCGAACCTGGAACGAATGAATGAGCACAGCCGCGAACTGTACCGGCAGGAATGCGTCAAGCTGGTGGACATGATCAACAAGAACGTGCCGGACGGGAATCCGAAGCTGTATGTGCCGGACGTGAAGTTCAACCGCTATATCGGGGAACACGGGAGGCAACCGTACAGCGTGACCGGCGAATTGCTGAGCGAGAGCGCGTACGAAGCGCATCTGCGGGAGATGCTGCCGCAGCCCGAAGATGTGGCGCTGGTGAATGAAATTCAATCGCTGGAGAAGCAGTGGATCTCGCCAAAGGGTGCGATCCAATAATCGAGCGCAACGAAAACGCAAGCGGACAAACCCCACAGAGGCAGGCAGGAATGGCAGGACGCGTGAGCGCAGGCAAGCTCGCTGGGATCATCGTTGGCTGCGTGGTGGTGGCGGTGATGCTGTTCATGATGGTGGCGATTCTGAGTGGACTGTTCTCCGGGGAACAGTGAGCAGGGAATTTGTATGGATTGAGGAGCGCTATGAGCGATCTGGAAGTGATGCCGCGGGAAGTGAAGCAGAGACTGGACCGGGGCGAGAAGTTGCTGCTGGTGGACGTGCGCGAACCGCACGAACACGCCATTTGCCGTATCGAAGGCGCGACCCTGATTCCCATGGGCACGATTCCGGCGAATCTGCAGCGCTTGGATACGGATGAAGACGTGATTTGCTTCTGCCACCATGGCATGCGCAGCCTGGACGTGGCGAATTGGCTGCGCGCGCAAGGCGTCAAAACGGCGAAATCGATGGCCGGCGGGATTGATCGCTGGTCGGTGGAAGTGGATCCCAAGGTGCCTCGCTACTAAATTCCATTCGAAGAGAGAAGAAAATGGCTGCTGCGAAAATCGTGTTCTATCAGAAGCCCACGTGTACAACCTGCCGGAAAGCCAAGGAATTGCTGCAGACGCTGAAGATTGAATTTGCTTCGCGCGACTTGGACAAAGAACGTCTGAGTGAACAGGAGTTGGACCAATTGGTTGGCGAGCGCGACTATAAAGGTTTTTTGAACGCGCGGAACGAGCTGTACCGCGAAAGGAATATGAGCGCGAATCCGCCGAGCCGCGCGGAAGCGCTGAAATTGATGGCAAAAGTACCCAATTTGATCCGCAGGCCGGTGTTGGTGACGGGGAAAGACGTCATCGTTGGATTCGATGAGGCGGCCTACCGAAAGTTGCGCAAATAGATCCCTGATTCGACCGGCAGGGCCAGTGTTTTTCCAGGAACGATGAGCATCAACGGTGCTGCTGCTCAGTTGTGGGCAGCGGAAGTTCGTTGCTGAGGAGTAGACGGTGGAAGTAAAGACGATTGCGGTGATTGGCGCAGGTACGATGGGGCGCGGGATTGCCTACGCCTCTGCACTCGGGGGATTCCAGACGATTCTGGAAGACGTGAATGATGGCGTGCTGGCGAAAGCAACCGGGTGGATCACGGACACGTTTGAAGAAGGAGTGAAACGCGGGAAAGTGGAAGCGGCGGTCAGCGATGCGGCACTGGGACGGATCCGCACATGTACCTCTGTGGAACAGGCCGTTTGCGATGCGGACGTGATTATTGAGGCAGTGCCGGAAGAAGTGGAGATGAAACTGGCACTTTTCCGGAGGTTCGATGGGGCCGCCAAGGCGAACGCTATTTTCGCGAGTAATACTTCGTCGCTTTCGATCAGCGATTTCACCGAAGGCATTGTGGGACGGGAGCGCTGCATCGGCATGCACTTTTTTAATCCGGTGCCGAAGATGCGGTTGGTGGAAGTTGTGCGTAGCCCGCACACCTCGGATGAAACGGTGGCGACCTGCGTGGCGGTGGCGCACCGCATGCACAAAGAGACCGTGATCGTGCACGAAGCGCCGGGATTTATCACTTCGCGGATCAATGCGCTGATTGGCAACGAGGCGTTTGCGATGCTGGAAGCGGGCGTGGCGTCGGCGGCGGATATCGATAAAGCCATCAAGCTGGGATTGAACCATCCGATGGGCCCATTTGAGATGGTGGATCTGGTGGGATTGGATGTGCGCCTGAAAATCCTGGAATATCTGCACCAGACGCTGGGGGAAAAATACCGGCCGAATGCACTGCTGCGGAAATATGTGGAGGAAGGGCGGCTGGGGCGAAAAACGGGACGGGGCGTGTATGATTACACGCAGCACGAGCAGCACCATGGAAAATCGTAGAGTGTTTGAGGCAGTGGGTTACGAGGCAAGCGGATTTCGCCGAGCCGGTGGCAAGTTCAAGAGGAAAAGCCTCACCCCTGGAAGGGTGAGCTACAGGGTGTGGTTGACGATGGAGATTGTGGTGGTGTTGGTTGCTGGATGGCTCGATTGAGATCCTTCGTCGCAAAAGGCGCTCCTCAGGATGACAAGCGGTTATTGGTTGGACGGTTACAGCACGGCTGGATCCGTGCCCTGACGAACAATATGGGACGTCGCACAAACTCTGAAGCACCAGCATCCCGTGCCACACCCGCTTTTGGAGATCATTCGGGAGCGATTATGAAACCGGTTAGCGAGCGCATTGTGATTCAGCAGGGCGACATTACCGAAATGGATACGGACGCGATTGTGAATGCCGCGAACAATGATTTGTTGCTGGGCGCAGGCGTGGCGGGGGCGATTGCGCGAAAAGGCGGCGATACGATCCAGAAGGAATGCAACGAAATTGGCAGCATTCCGATTGGGTATGCGGCGATCACCGGCGGAGGAAAACTGAAAGCGCGCTACGTGATCCATGCGGCAAGCATGGGATTGGGTGGAGAGCGTACCACGGCGAAATCGCTGCGTACGTCGACCGCGCATTCGTTGCGACTGGCGGCGGACCGGAAACTGAAGAGCATTGCGTTTCCGGCGGTGGGAACGGGCGTCTCCGGATTTCCGGTGGAAGAGTGCGCGCAGATTATGCTGCGCGAGGCCGCGGAGCATTGGAACGGCGAAACGTCAGTGGAGACGGTTTATTTTGTGCTGTTCGACGAACGCACCCGCGACGTGTTTCAACGCACCTGGGACAAGCTCAAAAAAGAGCTTGCGGCCGGAGCCGCGGGCGCGTGACGCCGCTTGCGGAGCTGCTGGCCGAGCGCATTCGCCGGTTTGGGCCGATTACCTTTGCCGAATACATGCGCGAATGCCTGTATCACCCCGTCTATGGTTATTACAGCCAGCCGGAAGCGCGAAAGTTTGCGGACTATTACACCAGCGTCGATGTGCACGCGATCTTTGGGCGCTTGCTGGCGCGGCAATTTGCAGAAATGCGGGAACAGTTAGGCAGGCCGCGCGAGTTCCGTTTGGTGGAGGCGGCGGCAGGCACGGGACGGCTGGCCGGGCAAATTTTGGATTTTGCGGAAGCGCAGTTGCCGGAGTTTTACGGTGCGCTTCGCTATGTGGCGGTGGAACGATCGCCGGCGCGTTGCGAGCAATTAGCGGGGCGACTGGCCAGGCACGCGAGTCGACAACACTGCGAAGCCCGGATCGACATGCCGGGAAAGATTGAGGTGGGCTGCGTGTTTTCGAATGAATTGCTGGACGCGTTGCCGGTTCATCGCGTGGCGCAAGAAAATGGCGCGCTCCGGGAAATCTTCGTGGCCAGCGAAGGCGGGAATTTTTCGGAAGTGCGCCTGCCGCTTTCCACTTGTGCAATCTCTGAATATTTTGCGGCGCAGAACATCGCATTGATCGAGGGGCAGCAGGCGGAGGCTGGGTTGGAAGCGTGCGACTGGATTAGCGAAATTGGACGACGGTTGGAACGCGGGTTCGTGTTGACCATCGATTATGGCCATGAAGCCGCGGACCTGTTTGACGAGCACCATATGGCCGGGACGGTGCTGGCGTACGCGAATCACCGGGCCAGCGAAGATTGGTTTGCGGCGCCGGGCGAGCAGGACTTGACGGCGCACGTGAATTTCACGGCGTTGCGCTTGTGGGGAGAACGGGGCGGGCTGCGGACCTTGGGGCTGGTCTCGCAGACAGCGTTTTTGCTGGCGTTGGGGCAGCGCAATGAGTTTGCGGATTTATATGATGGAGGAATGAGTGAGGCGGAGCGGGTTCGCGCGCGGCTACAGTTGAAGACGCTGATTTATCCAGAAGGCATGGGAGAGCGGTTTCAGGTCTTGGTGCAGCAAAAAAGCGAGGCCAGCGCAAAGCTCACCGGGCTGTCCGGCATTTAGTGGCGGTTGCGGTGGATCAGAGGGACGATGGCGCACCTACAGCGCTCCGGTGGTTAGGTGGGCATTACCCAGCCCTTGCGGGCTGGGCTAAGGTTGTGGCGCGCCGCTGGCGCTGGCGCGAGCGTCACAGGCTCAAGCCTGTGCTACTGGTGGGGCTAGTTGCTTTGTAATTTCTTTAGCATTTGGGTGGCGTTGGTGTTTTTGGGGTTTAAATCCAGGGACTTGCTGTAATTCTGGATCGCCAATGCTTTATCGCCATTTTTCGCGAAGGCTTCGGCGAGGCTGTCGTAGACATTCCAGGATTGCGGATGGAGTTTGACGTTCAGTTGAAAGATCCGGATCGCTTCGGCGCGTTTGTTCAGGGACAGGAGCTGGTAGCCGACGTTGTTGATCGAGTCTTCGGAAATGTCACCGCGCATCAGTGCCGGCTGAAAAGCATTGATGGCTTCGGCCGCGCCTTTCTCGCGGGCCATTTTGGCGAATTGCATGGCCGGGGAATCGTAGCTGTCATATTTGAGCCAGTGCAGGGCGGGCTGCTCGCCACCGACGCAGGTTTGCAGCAGCGGCGCGAGAATCGAAAGACCATTTTCGCCGTTCATGAACAGCACCACGCCGGTTTTCTGTTTGGGATAAGCCACAACATAGGCCTTGAAGCGGCCGTTATCGCCCCAATGCCAGAGGGATTCGCCTTGCGGCGTTTCCTGAATGCCGATCCCGAGCCCCCAGAAAATGCTCTTCGACAATTCTTTCGGTGCGCGGTCGGTGCAATTCGTGCATTCCGGGTCCACAGCCACTTGCGGCTTTTCCATTTCGCGAACCGTCTCTGGCTTCAGACCTGTGCCGTTCAAAAGCGCTTCCACGAACAAGGCATAATCGCCGGCGGTGGTTTGCAAGGTTGCGGCCGCCGTTGGCTCGTTCGGCTTCCACTTGTCGCGAGGCTGGCCCGCACCATCGTGAGGCGTGGCAGTGCGCGCGTCGAAGTCAGGTCGCCAGACGTAGCTGCTGCTGGTCATGTGCAGCGGGACGAAAACCGCTTCGGTCATGTAATCGTTGAGAGGTTTGCCGGTGATTTGCTCGACCACTTTTTGCAGGTAGACGAAGCCCTCGCCGGAATAACTGAACCGTTCGCCGGGCGTGAAGCAGATGGTGAGCGCATCACCGCTACGCCAGTTGGGGAAACCGGTGCGGTGGCTCAAAACATAACGGGCAGTGATCTTGTCGAGACGGGGATCGCCTGCAATATAAGGTTTGGGCAAATATTGGGAGAGGGGCGTGTCGAGGTCGAGCTTGCGCTGATCGACGAGCTTTAAGACGCCATAAGCGAAGACGGGCTTGCTGAGAGAGGCGGCCTCAAAGATGGTCTGGTCAGCGACGGGGGCGCCCGTCTTCGCATCCTTTACGCCGAAAGTGCCGAGCCAGTAGGTTTTTCCATCGCGAATCAGCGCCATGGACAGACCTGGAATGGCGGCTTCTTTCAAGAGTGGCGGCACTTGCTGCTGCAGGGCAGCAATGGTTTTCTTGCCGGGCTTGTGCACGTCGGAGGGAGTGTCGGCGGGTAGCGTAGAAGGGAGGAAAAGCGCCAACAGGAAAAGGAACGGCAGAATGCGCGCGCGGCCGGCGAACATGGTCACCCCACAGTGTTTTGGCGAAGAGCGCGATTGGTCCGGCAGAACGCGCACACGGACGTAGCGGCTCTCACAGTAATACAGACGAAGGAAGGGTGGAATTTGTTCGATTGGGGAGCGACTGGAGTGGGCAGGAAGGAGAACAAAAGCGGTGCCAAGATACGTTGGTTGAGATCCTTCGTCGCGAAAGGCGCTCCTCAGGATGACAGGTGCTTTTTTGGGTGTGAGACACAGGCTGAACTGGTTGCGGAATGTTTTGGGCGAAGGACAGAGCTTGAATCAGGGCCGCGACACTAGTTACTGGGGCGCTTTAGAGTGGGCTTGTCGCCGGAACTGGGCTCGGGAATGTCGGACTTTTGATTGGGACTGGGCGCGGTGGCGGGGGCGCTTGCCGGAATCATCGCAGGAGAGCCTTCGGTGTAAGGCTTCTTAATGTAGGCGGCCACATACTCCTGTGCGCCGGCGGTGTTGTCGTTGGTCTGGCGGGCCTTGTCGTATTCGTGGAGGGCGCGCTCGCGCTGGCCGAGCAGGTCGAAAATCTTGCCGAGATAGATGTGGCTCCAAACCTCAGTCCATTTTTCGGCGGGTTCCGGCACGGTTTCCAGAGCGGCGCGGAAAGCGTTGGCGGAGGCTTGATAGTTTTTCTCAGCGAAGAAAGCCTCGCCCATGCGGAAATTCGCGAGCGAACGGTTGGGCTGAATGTTGAGCGCTTTCTGATACATGGCAACGGCGTCGTAGTATCTGCCCTGAGCGAAGAGTTCCTCGCCCCTGGCGATGGCGGCGCGAGCGCGGAGCTGCGGGGTGCTCTTGAGCACCAGGTTGTTGGGATCGATGTGAATGCCGCCGGGCTTGGGGCGGCCGAAAGTCTCAATTTCAAAGGGAGATTCCGTGCCCACGACGTCGACGGTTTTGGTTTCGGGATTACCTTCAGTATCCACGCGGATCTGCATGGGCATGCTGAAGGTGTCGATGGGCTGCTTGACCTTGCCGATGATGCGGAAGCCTTTGCGGGTACGGTAAACGACGTAATCGAGGGTGAATTCGGGAATACCGGTGGAATTCAGCCATTGCGCGAAGAAGCCCTGCAAATTAGGAGGGGTACCGTTCTTGAAAGTGGCCTTGGTTTGCGCGATAGCCAGATTTTCAAAATCGGCGACGGTGGCCGTTTTCCCTTTGTAGTTGTCATAAAACTGATGCAGCACGTATTTGAAGGGAGTGTCTCCCATTTCCGCGCGGAGCATGTGGAAGAGCATCGCGCCCTTATTCATGACCACGGAACGATACTCGGGAGAATAGGGGATGAGCCGGGCGGATTGCGCCACCGGAGGGGAGTTATCGAACATAAGCGCGCCCACGGCAAATTCATCGACGGCGCGAAGACCGGCTTCTTTGCCAATGGCCTGTTCGGCGTAGAGTTCCTCGGAATAGCGGGCCAGACCGTCGGTGATCCAGACGTCCGAGGTGCTAGCCGGCAAAACCTGATTGCCCCACCACTGGGCGGCCACGAGGTTGCTGAGGGTGCGGTCGCTCAGTTTAGGGTCCCAGAGCGCCTGGGACAACATGACCACGCCCGGTCCGGCAAAGTCGCGCACAGTACCGTTAGGCAATTGCACCACGGAAAGTTCGGGGTCGGGCAGTTCGCCGAACAAGTCCGAGAAAATGACCTCCTGGTGGGCCACGTCATTAGCGAATTCCTGGGCTTTGGCCGACTGCGCTGGAGGAGCGTACACGGAGACATTGATGTTTTCGGCTTGCTTGGGATTAAGTTGAAGCGGGCCCATGACGAAAGAGCCCCAGGGCTCCGCCTGATCGCAATGGAAGGTGTACATGAGGCGCTTGCCTTCGGCAGGCGAACGCATGGGCATGGGCTGGGGCGTATCGGCTTTCCCGGTGCCGACGGCGACGACCGTATCCGGGACGTTCAATTTAAAGGTGGCGGTGTAGCGGTTCGACGGAAAATTGGTAAGCGGAAACCAGCGCGCCGGCAACAGTAGGTAGGACCAATCCTTATTCACAGAGGCCATGCGAATATTCGGGACCGGGCTATTTTCCTCGTTGGCTAGCAGCCCGCCATAGCTGAACGTCAGAGTGACGGCTTGCCCGGCGGCCACCGGCGTGGGGAGTGTGACCAGCAGATACATGGGATTCTGCGGCTCGCGCTCGAAGGGCAGTGATTTGCCATCCGCGCCCTTCACTTCGTGCACCTCGAGATTGGAATGCAGTTCGACACGAACAACCTGAGAAACTTCGCGGGCACGAAACTCCACTCTGGCAACAGCGTTGATGCCCTGAGCCACGGTATCGAGATAGGCCGAGACTTCGTATTTGTCGGCAAGGAAGGCGGGACCTTGCGGCTCGGTGCTTAATTGGACCTGATTTTGTTGTGGCGGCTCTGGCGTGGCAGCGGCGGTGAACACGACGAACAGCAGGGCGCAGGCGCAGAGGGCCCAGGTCCAGTGGCGAAGGGTCATCGATTTCCTTTCACGAACGTTCACAGGAAGCCGTATATAGGATAACAAGGGCTTAAGAAGCGTTGCCAGCGGACTTGCGCAGCAGGGCGGTGATGGCGTCGGCGGCGCGTGCCACAGCCCCCGGCGGCCCCAAACGCGCGCGGACTTCCGCTAAGGAACCGCGCATCTTGGTGCGGGCATTCGGGTCCTGCAGAAGCTGCAGGACTTCGCTGGCTACGCGATCGGGAGTGAAATCGTCCTGCACCAGCTCGGGAACGACCTTTTTTTCGGCGATGAGGTTGACCATGGCGAAGAACGGCGTGCGAACCAAGGGTTTCGCCAGCGTGGCGGTGAGAGGAGACACGCGGTAGACAACCACCATCGGCGCGTCGAGCAGGGCCGCTTCGACCGTGGCGGTGCCACTGGAAACAATGGCGGCATCGGCCGCGGCCAGCGCGTCGTAGGTTTGACCTTCGACCACGCAAACCTTGAGCCCGTGCGGCCAGCCGCTTTTCAACAGCGGCACATCTTTGGCATTGGCAGCAGCCACCACGAACTGCGCCGGCACTTTGCCGTGAATGCGGACGCAGGCTTCCTGCAATACAGGTAGGTGGTGGGCCAGTTCGGCGCTGCGGCTGCCCGGCAGGACCGTGACGATCGGCCGGCTGGGGACGAGCGCATGCGCATCGCAGAACTGCTTGCGGTCTTTGGTGGCAGTCACCGCGCCGACCAGCGGGTGGCCGATAAATTCCGTGGGCACGCCCGCGCTGGCGAAGAAATCCTTTTCGAAAGGGAAGATGCACAGGGCCTTGGCAAAGCGGCGGCGGATCAGATTTACGCGCCAAGGGCGCCACGCCCAGAATTGCGGGCAAATGTAATAAACATTGCGAATATCTTGGGATTTCAGTTTACGGGCGAGGCGTAGATGAAAGCCGGGAAAATCGGTCAGGATGGCAAGGGCCGGCTTGCGCTTCAGGGCTTCATCGACGAGGCGGTCCATCGCTTGGATCAGCGAAGGAAGATGTTTGACGATTTCGGTGATGCCGACGACCGCAACTTGCTCGTAATGAGTGACGATTTCGACGCCAGCCGCCTGCATCAGCGGACCACCCATGCCGAACAGTTGCACATCCAGACGGGCTTCGAGAGCCGTGGCGAGTTGCGCTGCGTACATGTCGCCGGAAGCTTCACCGGCAGAGAGCAGTAGGGGGATGGGCGGCATTGCGAATCGTCGTTTAGGTTGTTAGTCCGTAGCCGGCAAGGGCGCAGGCAAAACCGAGGAACCTGGGAGAGCAGGAGCGCCGTTGCCGTTGTGTAATTCCTGTTCCTTGTACTGTAGCTGATACAAACGATAATAAATACCGCGTTGCGCGAGCAAATCCTGGTGCGCACCTTCTTCGCGGAGGCGGCCCTTGTGGAAGACTAGGATGTGGTCGGCATGCTGAATAGTGCTGAGCCGGTGGGCGATGACCAGCGCGGTGCGGCCGGAGAGCAGGCGGCCAAGGGCCTCGCGAATCTGCAACTCCGTTTTGGTGTCGACGCTGGAAGTGGCTTCGTCGAGGATGAGGAAACGCGGATTGTGGGCGAGAGCGCGGGCAAAGCTGATGAGCTGGCGCTGGCCGACAGAGAGGGTCGAACCACGCTCGTTGACTTCGGTGGCGACACCGGCAGGCAGGGTGCGGACGTAATCGCCGAGACCCACTTCGTCGAGAGCATGTTCGACGGTTTGCCGGGGGATGCCGTTGGTGCCCAGACGCACGTTGGTTTCAATGGTGCCGGTGAACAGGAAGGGATCCTGAAGGACGATGCCGAATTGGCGGC
Source organism: Candidatus Sulfotelmatobacter sp. (assembly GCA_035524015.1). Taxonomy (GTDB): domain Bacteria; phylum Acidobacteriota; class Terriglobia; order Acidiferrales; family UBA7541; genus Acidiferrum. The sequence continues at coordinate 20,083 of DATKPS010000106.1, read as the reverse complement.
GAAGGTCCTGGAGATCGAGGAAGCGAATGTCGATGCCGTCGAGAAGAATCTGGCCGCGTTGAATGTCGTAGAAGCGCAGCAGCAAAGAGATGAGCGTGGTTTTGCCGGCGCCGGTGTGCCCGACAATGGCGAAAGTTTGTCCGGGATGAATGCGGAAGGAGACATCGCGAAGAACCCAGTCTTCGTCCGCGGGCTGCTCGACGTTTTTGTAGCTGAACCACACATTGCGAAATTCAATTTCGCCGCGCGGGGCCAGCAATTTTTCGGGATTGGGATTGGAGTCGATAGTGATGGGCTCGTCGAGCAATTTGAAAATGCGCTCGGAAGCGGCCATGGCGGACTGCAGGATGTTGAACTTTTCGCTCAAGTCCTGAATCGGGCGGAAGAAGCGCTGGGCGTACATGGTGAAGGCGGTCAATACGCCGAGGGTTAAGGTGCCGTGCAGGATGCGCAAACCGCCGGCCCAATAGATCAAGGCAATGGTGGCGAAGTTCAGGAATTCCACCGCGGGATAAAACAAGGCGTAGGCCAGGATGGCGTCGCGCCAGGCCAGCATGTTGTCTTTGTTGCGGCGGGTGAACTCCGCGCGGGCTTTTTGTTCGCGATTGAAGAGCTGCACCACGCTCATGCCGGAGATGTACTCCTGCAAGAAAGCGTTGATGCGCGCAATGGCCGTGCGAATTTTGCGGTTCGCGTCGCGCACGTATTTGCGGAAGATCAAGGTGACGACGAAGATGAAAGGCAACACCACCAAGGCGTCCAAGGCCAGCCTGGCGTCGTAAATAAAGAGCACTACGGCCATGACCGCGAGCAGGAAGAAGTCGTTGATCATGGTGACCACGCCGGCGGCGAACAAATCGTTGAGGGCATCCACGTCGGTGGTGACGCGGGTCATCAGCCGGCCGACGGGGTTGCGGTCGAAATAGCTCATGGGCAGACGCTGCAGGCGGCCGAAAATCTCACCGCGCATGTCGTACATGGTCTCTTGGCCGACGCGCTGCATGATGCGGATCTGGATATATTGAGCAAGGAAATCGAAAGCCAAAACGAAGAGATAGATGAGACTAATCCAGACCAGGCCAAGCTTGGCTTTGGAGATGGCGACATGGTGGGCTGCCCCGGGAACGAGATACCAGTCGATGGCCTTGCCGAAGAGTAACGGCGGAGCCAATTCCAAGGGGGTGACCACGGCCACGAGCGCAAGCGCAAAGAGGACGCTCCACTTGTAGGGCGTCAGGTATTGCAAGAGGCGCTTCATCAAGCGCGAATCGTAGGCCTTACCGAGTGCCTCTTCTTCGTGAATATTGCTCATGCGCGTTCCAGCTCTTCTTCCAGCAACTGCTTCTGATACAGGTCGGCGTAATATCCGCCGAGGGCCAGCAAATCGTCGTGAGTTCCGGATTCGATAATGGCGCCGTCTTTGATCACCACGATCTGATCGGCATCGCGAACCGTAGAGGTGCGATGAGCGATGAGGATGGTGGTGCGATTGCGCATTACACCGCGCAGGCGGCCCAGAATTTTTTCCTCGGTCTGGGTATCGACGGCGGAAAGGGAATCGTCGAGGATCAAAATACGCGGATCACGAATGACGGCGCGAGCGATGGCGGAGCGCTGCTTCTGGCCGCCGGAAAGGGTAATGCCGCGTTCGCCGACCATGGTTTCGTAACGGTTGGCAAAGCCCTGCACGTCTTCATGAACGCAGGCGATTTGCGCGGCTTCCAGAATCTCCGGTTCCTTGTGTTCTTGCAGGCCGAAGGCGATGTTTTCGCCCACGGTTTCGCTGAAGAGATAAGTGTCCTGGGGCACGTAGCCGATGGCGCGGCGCAAAGTCTCGAGGGGCCATTCGCGAATAGGGCGGCCGTCGATGAAAATCTGACCGTCGGGGGCTTCCCAAAGGCGCGCGATGAGGGCGGCGAGGGTGGTCTTACCGCTGCCGGTGGGGCCAACGATGGCCACTGTCGATCCGGGAGGAATATTCAGGTTGATGTTGCGCAGGACCGGGCGAGGCTCGGAGGGGTGTCCGTTGGAACCGTTGTTGGCGCCATTGCCGGAAATGGCGGTGGGATAGGTGAAGGTGAGATTGCGAAATTCGATTTCTCCGGCGATATGGGTGCCTTTGGCAATGGTGGCGTAGCGGTCGTCAATCTGCGGCTTGGCTTGGAGGATGTAATTGAGGCGGCCCATGGAAGCGGCGCCACGCTGGAAAATGTTGGTGACCCAGCCGAGAGCGATCATCGGCCAAACGAGAAAGCCCAAATAGGTATTAAAGGTGATGAGGGAGCCGAGGGACATCTGGCCGTTCAGAAAACGATAGCCACCCTGCCAGAGAACGATCAGGAAGGTGGTGCCGATCATGGCCTGAAGCGAAGGCATGAACATGCTCCAGGTGCGAATCAGCTTCACGTTTTTAGCTACGTAATCGCGATTGGGTTCGTCGAAGCCCTTAATTTCCGCTTGTTCTTGGGTGTAGGCCCGCACGACGCGAACGCCGGAAAGGTTTTCTTGCACTTTCGCGGAAAGCGTGGCGAGGGCGGCCTGGATGATTTCATAGAGTTCGTGGATGATTTTGCCGAAATACCACACGGAAACGGCGACGATGGGAGTGGGAAGCAGAACCCAAAGAGTCAACGATTTCGAGAGGATGAGCATCACGGAAATTGACACAACCATAGTGAAGATGGTGGTGCCGCTGTACATGATGCCGGGGCCCAGAACCATGCGGACGGAGTTGAGGTCGTTGGTGGCACGCGACATCAGTTCGCCGGTGCGATTGCGGACGTAAAACTCTGGCTCCATGACCAGCAGGTGGTCGAGCAAGTCATTGCGAATGTCGAATTCGATGTCGCGGGAAATGCCGATGAGCACCCAGCGTGTGGAAAAGGACATGATGCCTTTTATGGTGATGCACAGGACCAGAATCAGGACATAGATCAGCACGGTTTGCCGGCTATGCGGCTGGTAGTACGGAACCAGATTGCTGAGCCAATTTAACGGTGTAACGTCCTTGGCGCCGTGCGTGGCCAATTCAAAAGGACGGCTGCTTCCCGCCAGGGTATCGGTGATGATGCCGGTGGCGAGAGGCACGATGCTGCCGATGAGGCTCATCAACAAAAGGGTGAGGAACCCAAACGCAATCGCGCCCTTGTACTTCCCCAGATAGGGAAGGAGTCCGCGCAGATTCTTGCCCGCGGACAGTTTCGGGGGCTTGTTTGCGGTGTTGCCCGCGGCCCGAGTTGTGGCCGGTGCGGTCATCGCAACATGGACCTCGGACTGGCCAAAGAGGGAGATTCGTTCAGGAAATGCTGATAAGACATGTCCATCGATTGATAGCGTTTCTTTTCCGGATTCCAACGAACGGCAATTGGCAAAGTTTTGCCGTTCGCCCCGCTCTGCGTGACCGGGGTAAAGTACAGAGACAATCCCGTTTGCGGGCTCTGTTCATACTGCAACTTCCATCCGGTTACGGCCTGAAGCGGCGTCATGGCGAGGTATCCCTTCTGGTCTTTCAGGTACTCGTCGGCGCGCAGCAGTTCGGTCCAGTTACCATCGACCTTTTCGGCCACCACAGCGCGCGTCACCACCGTACCCGCCACCGTGCTCTTCGGTGTATTAGGTACGACGTTGGCAGCAAGCAATTGTTCTGTGCCGGTTTTGGCTAAATCGCCAAAAAGAAGGACTTGCGTGCCGCTGCCCAAGAGGGAATCGGCGGCGCTTTGGACGTCGTCGGGAACGGCGGGCGCGGCGGGTTTCTGCTCGGCGTCGGCAGCGGGTTTGGATGGCTCGGAACCACATGCGGCCAAGGTGAGGGCGACTGCCACCGCGATGGGACCACACCAACGGCGCAGGCCAAGCAGTTTGCGGAAAAATTCGGAGACTTCAGGGGCTGAAGCCCTTCTCATTCTGCCCGATTTACGTGCGGGCTGAAGCCCCCTCCTCCGGAAAACACCTGAGTGCTCGCGTCGCCGAGGCGAGCGAGGCGCAACCGCATTGCGGGGCGAGAGCAAAGTGATCGGGGAGCGAGTCATCCAGGTCCTTTCGAAGCAGGTGCATTCGGCCATAAGCGTCCGGCGTCCATCCTACAAACTGGGAGCCGCCAGCGTAATTTCGACAACCCGGCCTGGCTGCCCTTCCTTTTCCCGGGTGCAGAGCACTTCCATGACCTGCGGGACGTCGGGTCCGGCCCAGTCAAAGGCGTAATACCATAATTCTAACGGCTGGCCGTTGCGGGTGCTAGGGCTCTTCGAATCGGGTGGGCCGTAGAGTGTTTCCAGTTTCGTGACGGAATCGCTGACACGAAGACCTAGCCCTGTTTTCCAAGGGCTCGGCGTCTTCAGCATGCAATCAGCCGTCGAACCAGCCCACATTCCCGCACGAATGACCTGAACCTGCTTTTGGCCATCGCTGTCGATGGTGAGAGACAGGTCGCGGCAGGGGTCATACCAGGCCGTCTGATCACCGGGAAGCGACTTGCCCTTGCCAAACTCTTTGTTCACGAGTGCGGCCTGCGTCAAGCTGGCCCGCCCGGGACGCATACCGGCAAGCGTCATCTCATTGGCCCGGTGCGCTGCTGCTTTCTTGGCGCTCGGTTTCGGGCTGGTTTGGGTCTGCGCTGCGATTATCGTTGCAGTGGAGAAAAGAGCGAACAGCGCCCGCCTCAGAAGGCGGCCGCTACAAAGGTGCCTCCGGGAGTTATCGTTGCGCCAGGATGGCATCGAGACGTGCCTCAAAATTCTCTTCCCCTTCGCTCCACAATTCGCTGCGTTCCACCGGTAGCGCCGACTCTACACTCTCCACCCAGCTGAACAACTTTTGGATGTTTTCGCGGGTCTTCTGGTGATACAGCTGCAGATTCCCCGGCGTACCCATCCAATTGCGGAAGGTTTTCTCGACCGGGTGATCGGAACTGTCGAACGGGTTTTTCGCGGCGCCCGGCGCGAGCAGACCGGCGTGGCCGGTGAAGAAATGTTCGAAGCCGAGGTCCGCATGGAAATGGCCCTCGGTGGTGGCCAGCCCGCCGTCATAAGCCTTGCCTTGGCAGATCAGCGTGATCGGTTGCGGGCCAAGCTTCCAGGTGAGGGTTTCCATGTCGAAGCTCCAAAGTTCCCATTGCGCCTCGACGATGTAGGCGGTGTCTTCGTTGACGTGCTGCGCGGCCAGAGCGGCCACTTCGGCGGGACCGAAGGTGCCGTCCTTCAAATCCCATTCGGACACGGGCATTTCGCCGGTGCCGACCGCTTGCACGGTGAGCTGTTGGAATGTTCCTTTGCCTTCGGTGAGCGGGGCGGTGGTCAGGAAGCGCGCAAACTCCGGGATCATCGTTTGCTCAGAGAAGTCGCGTGTCCAAACACGCAGATAAGCTCGGTTGGCCATAGGTCTTCAGAAGTATACAGGGTACTGAGCTGAAGTTGTCGTCGTGGGGATGTCTTCCACGGAGTGCGCGAGACTCCTATTGCACAGTGAGCGTCAGTTGCATAATTTGGCTTAAGGCGCCACTCGTCGCAGTTACGGAAATTGTGTAAGTGCCCGCCGGGGTGACCGGTGGCACGCCTGTGCCCGTCAAGTTAATCAACTGCGGGCTGCCGACCGCGTTGTCACCAATACTCAACGTGGCGGAGCGAGGGCCAGTGGCGGTTGGGGTGAATGTGACAGCAATTGAACAGTTTCCACCTACTGCCACGCTCGAGCCGCAACTGTTGGTCTGTTGGAAATCAGCAGGGTTGGTGCCTGCCACGGTAACCGCAGAGATACTGAGCACGGCGTCGCCGGAATTGATGAGCATCACGCTCTGAGCCGGGCTTGTGACACCCTGATTTTCTGATGTGAAGGTCAGGCTGGAAGGCGAGATCGCCGTCGATGGCGACGAAGCATGCTCCGTGCTCCCGCCTCCACTTCCGCCACCGCCGCAGCCCGCCCACGTTACGACGAGCATGGTTGCTGCCGTCAGCGCCAACACCTTGGAGTACCTGTCCTGACCAGAAATAGCCGCAAACAGCGTAAGCATCAGAAAACTCCCGGCGAGTAGGCCGGCCCAAGCCAAACTGAATCGCAAGTGTAGAGGAACAGGTCGCACCGGCGTTACTTTTGGAACCGTTGCTGTGAGCGCGACAGCAGTTGTAGCAATGTTGATCGTCGTCGCCACTCCCGATGTGCCGGTCAACAAGAGGGAAGCAGGTGTCGACGCGCAGTTTGACCCAGCCGGGCCACCAGAGCACGAAAGTGTCACGGTACCCTGGAAGGCGCTTTCGGGGGTGACTACGAGCGAGTAACTCGCCGTCTGGCCTGCGGTGATAGTCTGAGAAGCGGGTGAACCAGGGGCGACAGTGACCATAAAACCTGCGCCCGTGCCTGTCCCGGAAAGGGGCAGCACCTGTGGAACGACCGACGCGTTGTCCGTGAAGGAGAGCATTCCGCTGCGGTTGCCGTCATTTGTCGGAGTAAAGGTGACGGCAGCGGCGCAGGCTTTTCCAATGCTCAAACTGGATCCACAATTGTTGGTCGCGGCAAAATCGCCGCCAGCGGCAATCGTTGTGACGGTAAGCGGAGCGGCACCCGGATTGGTTAGCGTGACGTTTTGTGCAGAGCTAGCCGTGTCGAGTCCCTGATTCGCAAACTGCAGCGCACGAGGGGCGAAAGCGGCCACGGCGCTGTTGAGGAAAACGGAGAATTCGCTCGCCCCATAATCGAACAAAGCCATGTCGAGCGCGCCATCACCGTTGAAGTCCGCCCCCAGCATTAAGTTCATATCGTTGATGGAAGGGACGGAATATTCGATGTGCCCTGAGAATGTGCCATCACCGTTGCCAAGTAAAATGGTTGCGACATTGGTGCTTTCACTAGCGAATGCCAAGTCTGGCTTCCCATCGCCATTAAAATCACCGACCACTGGCGATCCCGTACTGAGAATCGCGGGAAGTTGAAATGACGGCCCTTGCCGAAACGTCCCATCGCCGTTTCCTAAAGCAACATTAATGATGCCGGTCTGTGTAGCCTTAACGATGTCCAACTTGCCGTCGCTATTCATGTCGGCAAGGGCCAACAGGTCGTCGCCTGGATCTGCCGAGTTCAAGGAAGTCACGAGACTAAATGGCTGGAACGTGCCGTTGCCGTTGCCAAGAAGAACGGCGATTCCATTGTCAGTCGCGACCGCCAAGTCTGGTTTGCCGTCGCCATTGAAGTCACCGACCAACACGTTATGACCCGGCGGGGAAAGAAGCATTGGACCAGTGGAATATTGGACCGGAGCAGCAAAGCTACCATCGCCATTTCCAAGGAAGATAGACACAGCACTGGTATTCATAATGACTGCAGCAATGTCGAGCTTTCCATCCCCATTGAAGTCGCCGGCTGCAACAGAACTCACCGTAGCCGAGACCGTCTGCGAGATGTTGTTCTGGAAAGTGCCGTCACCATTGCCGATGAGTGTGGAAAGGAGCTGGCTGGTGGTATTAGAGTTCGCGACAACCAGATCTAGCTTGCCATCGTCATTAAAATCACCGGCCACCATAACGCTGGGGTATGGTCCCGTCGGCGAGTCTAGGTGGGTTTTAAAGGTGCCGTCGCCATTTCCTAGCAAAATTGAAACGCCGCCAGTTTGGGTGAAACTGGTGGTAGCTATGTCCACATTTCCATCGTGGTTAAAATCACCCAAAACCGCTGAGTACGGATACTGTAAGACGGAAAAGATGGCCGGATTCTCAAAACTTCCATCACCTCGATTGATCAGGGCGGTCAGCGAGGAATAGGAAGTAACGCCACCGTACCCCCCAGCCACCGCCAGGTCCGGACTGCCGTCGCCGTTCACATCCATACTTATGACGCCTGCGGGCAGCAGACCAGCGCTGTAAAGAAGGGGAGGATTTTGGAATGTTCCGTCTCCATTTCCGAATATGATTGCGACCGCATTGGAGGCGTTTTCTGTGTCGGTCAGTGCCAAGTCAGGTTTCCCATCGCGGTTGAAATCGGCCACCGTAATCGACGTGCCGTCAATGCTCAAGAGATTACTGGTGTATTCGATGGGAGTGCCAAAGGTTCCGTCTCCATTCCCGAGCAGCGCGTAAATAGCCGCGGAAGCTCCGCCCGAGGGAACCACGAGATCGAGTTTGCCGTCACCGTTGAGGTCCGCGGCGGCCAGTGCCTGGACATTGCCAGGGATGCTGTAATTTGTCGGACTGTTAAAGGTCCCGTTTCCGTTGTTGATGAGGATCGACAAAACGCCACCCGAAAGGCCTCCGGCGATTGCTACGTCAGGTTTGCCGTCCCCGTTGAAGTCGCCCAACACGAGGTAGGGAGCGATCGGCACCGAATAAGTGGTCGGCGCCTGGAAAGTTCCGTTTCCGTTGCCGAGAAGGATGGCCAAGGTAGCGCCGCTTCCGAAATCGGGCGTCAGGAGTAGCAGGTCCAGTTTGCCGTCCTCGTTGAGATCGGTCGAGGCTGCCGCTGTGTAACTAACTCCAACGTTCTGGTTCAGGGACACGGGAGATTGGAAGGTTCCATCTCCATTCCCTAAAAGGATGCTCGCACCAGCCGAACCGATAATGATGACATCGACCTTTCCGTCCCCGTTAAAATCGCCGACGGTGAAGCCGCTGGCCTGCACTGCATAATCCATCCGCGGTGCGAAAGACCCGTCTGCCCGGCCCAGAAAGATGGAGAGAAACTCCCCACTGGAGGTGGTTCCAAGAATGGCAGCATCAGGGATGCCATCACTGTTGAAGTCTGCCGTAGCGACAGGCGCGTCACCTTGCGGAGGAGAAACATTATTGAGAACCGGCGCGGCAGAACTGGCGGTTCCAAATACATAAGTTTGCCCGTATGCTTTTAGTCCTGCGAAACTCCAAAGCGCGCAAAAAAGTGCGATCTTAGCAATCCAGCGACAATTTGCATTCATCAAATCCTCTCCTTCGAGCACAATGGGAGCAAACGTGCTTGGGTGAGCCCGTCGCTGCTTCGCGCGCAGTAATAGAAAAATGCCCGGCTCCTCAAGGAACACCTGTGGCTCGGTTCAAGTTTTGGTACGAGTTGCGGGGAGCGCAAGTTATTATTCCACGTTAATAGCGGAACAGTCTATGCCGCCGAACTCATGGGTCGGTAGCCACTCGAAGGATCGGGTCTGCCGGTTTCTCCCCAGGGAAGACGACTGAAAGCCATGTCACTGTTTGGGCGGGGCGGGATGCTCGAAGCCTTGGGCGATTTGTTGGAGGCGCTCGCGTAGGGTGTCGCCGAAGCGCGCGAACACCTCGGAAGTTGCTTCGCGCAAGCGCTCTTCGGCGGTTGCGGCGATCTTCGAGATGACGTCGCGCGACTGATGATCGAGTGTTGCCACGGTGGCCACCATCCAGGAATTGGAGATATTTTCTAAACGAGCGCGATACTGCTCGGCGCCCTCGTTGCTGAGTTGTTTGAGCGCGCCCTGCATTTCGTTCATGTTGGATTCGTTCATCTTTTTCCAGGAATCCCAGAGGCCCGAAAAGCCCGCATCTACTTTTTGGCGCGCATCGGAAACGCCGCGGCTGAGCACTTCGTTCATTTCACCTTGGAAACGGCGCAGGAAATCGCCTTGCTGCGCGCTGAGTTTGCTGCTGAAGTCGGAATGCGCGGCATCGAGCTTTTCGCGCGATTCGTTCAAGGAGCGGCTGCTCAGTTCGTTGAAGCCTTCCAGTTCCTGGCGGGCGTTGCGCTGAATTTCGTCGGTGAACGCCGCGGAAGTGGTATCGGCGGCTTCGGCAAAGAGCATGCGCACGCGTTCGAAAGATTCGTGGACCGCTTCTTCGAGCTGCTGGCGCGTTTGCAAAACGAAGCTGCGGCTGGTGCTGTTCAGCTCATTGGCAAAAACGCCGGAAACTTCGCCGGCTTTTTCGCGCAGCTGCTTGCCGGATTCTTCCACCAGCTTCTCCGACAGGTTTTGCAATTGCGTTTGTGTCTTTTTCTCGTACCACTCGGCGGATTTGTAAAGTTCTTCCACAGCGTGATGTTTCGCGTCGGCGGTTTTGTTTTCCAGGTCTTCGAGATGACGCGAGGTGATCGTCTGCGCGGATTCATTCAGAACCTGTTCGACGCTGCCTAGATTTTCCCGGAAACGCGCCAGGGACTCCGCAAAAGCATCGTCGGCGGAACTGCGAATGCGATCCTGCTGCATGGTCATGGCCGCATCGAGCAGCGAACGGCCACCGGCCAGACGATGGATGGCTTCCTCGGTTTGCTGAACGTGCGGTGCGACCATGGACTGAATCTGCTGGTCGAACTTTTCCAGAGATTCGCTGGTGGCCGCTTCGAAGCTGTTGCGGATGCGCGAGTGAATTTCTTCGAACAGAATTTCCGAGCGGCGGTGCAATTCGTTGCGGTGCAGGCTGAGGACGTCGTCGAGCTGGGACTGAAATCCGCTGACGGCTTGCTGCTGCACGGTCTCAATACGCGCGGGAAGCTGTTCGAGGCGCTCGGTGGTCTCTTTCGCTTGGGTCAGAGTTTCTTCCAGGCGCTGGGTTTGTGCTTGCAGGGATTCGCGAAGGCTGCTGGACTGCTTTGTGCCTTCTTCATCGAGACGCTTGCGGACCTCTTCCGCATGCAAGGTGAGATCTTCCGCCACCTGATTCTGGGCCGCTTGCAATCCCTGGTGCAATTGTTCTTGCCAGCGCGATTGCGCCGCTTGCACTTCTTGGGTGAGTTGTTCGCGAAGGGCGTTTTGCGCTTCTTGCTGCGTGGCCGCCGCCTTTTGTTGCATTTCCGCGATGGCGGCATCGAGAGTTTCCCGGTAGGAGCCGGCGGATTCTTCGCGTTGGCGCGCCACTTCCAAGGCGCTGTTGACCGCGGCTTCGAGGCGGGCAGCCACCTGCGTTTCCGCGACTTCTGCTTGGGTGCGCAGCTTTGCGGCTGCTTCATCGGCCTGCGCGCATAGAGTCTGCAGCGCTTCCTGCGCTCCGGTGAGTTGCTTTTCGTGTTGGTCGCGCTGGATGGCGCCTTCGCGGGCCAGTTGCGCGGTGAGTTGGTGGGTCAGCTGTTCGAGTTGCGGAGCCAACCAGCGTGGCAACTCGTTTTTCAGGGCTTCCGCGGCAGCGGCCTGTGCGGTGCGCGAACGGGTTTCCGTTTCTTCATGGATCATGCCCACGGCGTGAGCGGTTTCGCGCTCCACTTCTTCGCGGAAGTTGGCGAATTTCTGTTCCCACTGTTCGAAGGCGAGGCGGCGTTCGGCGTTGACCGCTTGCGCAGCAGCATCGCGCGCGGCGGCATGAATCTGTTGGCGGGCTTCGGCGAGCAATCGCGCGACCTGACGAGCAAGCTGCATGGACGCATCGGTGGCGCTGGTGGGCGCCGGGAAAATGCGGATGTTGTCTGGAGTAGCGACACCCGGTTCCACTTCTTCGATCGGCAAGGGCGTGCCTGCGGGCGCAGGAGGCAGCGGCGAGCCAGTGGCCTCCCCAGGAGCCACGGCGTTGGGCAGGAAGGGTGTTTCTTCGGGGAAGGCAAACCAGTCTTCCGGCGGAAATCCGATGCCCCAAACATTGCCGGGTGCTTCCAGTTCGAGCGCGACCTGGAAAAGTTGCCGCACCGTACGCGGGCGCTGAATCCACGCGACCTTGCCGCGCACACGCAGCGGCGCATGGCCGGGCTCAGCGTGAGGCACTTCCAGGTTGACCCACATATTTTTCAGCACGTAATGCTTGGATTGGTAGCGGCAGCCGTGGCAATTAATGATCAGAGTGGAAGTACGCTCGGCGAAGGGGCGTCCCAAGGCGTCCACGCCAGTGACTACCAGGGGAACCGCCTGCACGATGCGCGTGCTGCGGCGCTTGCGAAGCTCTGTACTTGTATTCACCGCACCTTCGGTTGACATATCGGCACTCTCGTCCGCCAAATCGGGGCTTTCGTCGTCGTTCTGCATCCTCGCGATACCTTGGCTGCGGCTCCCTGGGGCCTGTGCGTTCCGCACCTCTACGACTTTTTCAGAGATGCGTCCTCAGCGCGGCCGTGATGCATTCCGGTGAGGAACGACCACAGCTCTTTGGCGACCCACACGGGACCGACCAGCAAATAGATAGGCCCTTGGAAAAACGCCGGATGGTTGCCTTCGATCCGATGACCCAGGAACAAGAGCATCCACCCACCGACAAAGCAGGTCACGCCTGCCTTCCAGCGGAGAAACAATAAAAGGATAATTCCGGCAAAAATGAGCGGAATGCCAATGCCGTGGAGCAGCTTGTTCCACCCGGAACTGTGTTCGTGGTCATATTGATTCATGTAGTGCGCTAAATCCGGCAAAGCGCACCTCCTACTCCAGCTCCTGCGGGCGAACTGGATACGATTGGCGGGGACTTCCACCGTTGGAACTGGACTTTATCCTGATTCGTAGTTTTTGCCTAGAGAGACAATCATTCTGTACGTACTAGCCCATTTTTCCCACTGATCCCATGGGACTAAATTGGCGCCGGGGACAGCGCCAAAGCTTATAAATCGCGCCGGCCTTCCATGGCTTTCAGCATGGTGACCTCGTCGGCATACTCCAGATCGGCGCCCACGGGAATGCCGACGCCAATGCGGGTGACACGCACACCCAGCGGCTTCAGAAGCTTCGATAAGTAGATGGCGGTGGCTTCGCCTTCGGCGGTGGGATTGGTGGCGATGATGATTTCTTCGACGGCGCCGCCCTTCAGGCGCTCAATCAGCGATTTAATGTTGAGTTGGTCGGGGCCGCGTCCCTGCAGCGGGGAGAGCGAACCGCCGAGGACGTGGTACATGCCACTATAGGTGCGGGTTTTTTCGATGGCCAAAATATTGTGGGGCTCTTCGATGACGCAAATGGTGCGTTTGTTGCGCGTGGGCCCGACGCAGTAGAGACACGGATCGGTGTCGGTGATGTTGTGGCAGACGGAGCAGGTGCGAATTTTTTCTTTGGCGTCGCGGATGGCGTCGGCCAGCGCCATGGCGTCTTCCGCGGGAGCGCGCAGAAGATGGAAGGCCAGGCGCTGAGCGGTTTTTTGGCCAATGCCCGGAAGATGCTTTAGTTCATCAATGAGGCGTTCGACCGGGGCAGCAAAATCAGGCATGTTCCTTGTGTAGCACAAGGGCATTCGCGGACGCAAACGCACGAAAATTGCGCTTGTGGATTATTCGTAGGGGTATTCTGATTTTTGGCAACTTATTTAGTAGTAGAAGTAGGGGGCAGCGGGGACCGATTCGTCCGCGGTGAATTCGAAGCATTTCAGGCCGGCGGGGTGGGACCAGAAGGTATAGTCGCGGTTGCGATCCTCTTTCGGGCCCGAGGCAGCGAACGCCGCGCACAGCGAGTAGTGGTTGGGTGGCTTTGGACTGTAAACAAAGGGTTGAGCGGTGAGGGGATCGACAAACTTCGCCCTTTGTATGTCGGTCAAGGCGTCGGGCAATTGCTTGTCGCGGCTTTTGTAGCGCGCATTGATTTCATTGGCAAGCTGACTCAGGCTCTGAATTCTTTTTTCGTCCGCGCGGACCAAGCGCTGCGTGGAGGGTCCGCGGGTCTTCCAGAATCCAAGTGCGACGACAAGCACTACCGCGGCGGTGGCGAGAAGCAGGGCGAAGGAATCGCGATTAATGCGCATCGGCCGCCCCCTTCTGCGCGTCGTGCAGAGAACCCAGGTAATACCAGAACACGCCTCCGGAGATGAGCAGCGTCACCGCTACCTTGGCGACGAAACGGGAAGTGAGTTCCCCGCGGAGATAGTAGGCCAGGAAAGTGACCACGTCCCCGATCATGACCGAGGCGGCAATGAGCAGGGCAATGTAGGTGAGCCATTTTCGAACGCCGGATTCCAGTTTTTCCGGGGCTTGGCGCGTCTGAGAAAGGATGATGCGCATCACGAAGAGATACAGAGGAAACGTAACGATGAGCGCGGCCAACTCGGTGGAAATTTGGTACGAGAGGCTGGTGCCGTAGTAGTTGGGCGCGAGAGGATCGCGAATCCAATCGTCGATCAGCGAATAGCAAATGGAGCCCAGGGAGATGGTCCACGTGGCGAGCGTGGCGAAAGAGAGCAGGTACAAAAATGCATCTTTCGCCGGAGTCGTGGACTTCTTGCCGGGGGGAATGCGCAGGCCGGACAGCGCTTCATATCTTTCGCCGAGCGCTGTCCAAATTTCGGATTTTGGCCAACCGGCATTTTCCAGGATGCCGAGAAGGGTTTCGTCGCTCGCGCCGCGCTCCTTGGCTGTAGCGATGAAGTTCTGCAGTTCTGCGGGCGTACTGGGTGGCATGGGTTTGCTCTCCTGCGAATGCGGAAGGAAAAGGCTTGCAACAAAATTAAATCTTGAGCGATTGAAGGAGAGGTTAGTCCTAAGGGGAAGAAAAGTCGAGAGCCTTTGGAGTGCGGCGGTCAGTTCCAGCCCTTTGTAAACCTGTCATCCTGAGCGCAGCGAAGGATCTCAGCCGATCCATGTTGCGTTTGCCGCGCCCAGAGAGCAGAAACTGTACCGTGAGAACCTTCGCCCGCAAACCGTGCGGTTTCCGGATCGCAAAAGCCGGTCAGGTCAGCTCATTCGAGTGGAAAACAAACGGCTCGCCTCAGAAGGCGGGCCCCTACAAGTGCTTGGAGAACCAATACCGTCAGCGCATGGATTGTGCGGACCTGGGGCGCAGCGTGCTGCGCCCCTACGAAAAAACTCAAGACCCACCCCGAAAGCCCAAGTGTACGGCTCGCGGAACAAAAATCACGAGCCCTCAGGCTGACAGTTCCAGTTAGAAGTTGCGGGTATTGAGAGGCTAGAACAGGCCGGGGATTTTGCCGGCTAGGCCACCTAGGCCAGGTAGGCCGCCTGCGAGGCTCTTCATCTGGTTGGCTAATTCTTCATCGACGCGGCGCGATGCTTCGTTGACGGCGGCGCGGAACAAATCCTGCAGCATTTCCTGATCTTTGCCGGCAAAAACGTCCGGCTCGATTTTCACTTCGAGCACCTGCTTCTGCCCGTTCATCTTGACGGTGACCATGCCGCCGCCGGCAGAAGCTTCCACCGCAACGGAGTTGACCTGGCGCTGCAAGTCCTCCTGAACCTGGCGGAGACGCGAGAGCATTTGTTGGAGAGCGTTGACTTCCATATTCATCGTTATCCCCCCTTTTGCCTACTCGCCGTTGCGGCGCCGAACTTCGGAAATTCTGCCGCCAAACCGTTCCAACATCGATTTCACTATCGGGTCATTCTCAAACTGCGCGCGCATTTCCTGCGTGCTGGCTGCGCGCGAGGAGTTTGCATCACTCGCCGCACTACTTTCAAGCTTAGCACAGACGCGTACAGCGCGCCCCAGCACCTTGCTCGAAGAGGTACGGATCTTCTCTAAAGTTTCTCTCCCTTCAATCAATCCGGCGAAGGCACTTTCTTCCGCGGGGAAATAAATCCGTAATTCACTGCCGTCCAATTCCCAACGGGAGGCGTGCTCCAGCAATTCGCCGATGAATTTCTGCTGCGCTTGAATGGCGGATTTGATTTCGGTGACTTGTTCCACGCTAAGTCCTGTCGCCGGCACGTTGGGCTTCGCTATTTCCGTGGCGGGCTCCACGGTTTCGCTCTTTGCCGGCGCCGCGGCTACTGCGGCACCCGCTGCGTTAGATGCGGCGGCGACCGTTGCCGGTCGCACAATTTCGCGTTCCGTAAATATGTACGGTTTGGAAGGAAGCTCGGGAGTTCGCGCGGGGCGGGAGTTTTCGGAAGCCGGGGCGCTCGCAGTGGTGGCCGCGGAGCGAGAAGGGAATTGCGGAGTGGCCGACCTCGCGGTCGCGGACTTTGGCGCGGAGCCGCCGCTGGGCCGGCCGGCACTGTTGCCGCCGAGTTCGGCCAGCAACTCTTCGAGAGGCGCGAGGCGCGCCGCATTGACCAGTCGCAACAAACCCATTTCCAGGTGCACGCGCGGGTCCATCTGGTGACGCACTTCGTAGTCCACTTGCAGCAGAATCTGGAAATAGCGGGTCAAATCCTCTTCGGTGAAGAGCGCTGCCGCCTTGGCCAATCCCGGGCGTTGATCCGGAGTCGCGGCGAGCAATTCGGAATCGGCGCCGCACACGCGAGCGATCAGCAAGTTGCGCATGTGACGAATGGCTTCCCGGCAGAAGTGCTGCAGATTTCGCCCTTCTGTTTGGAAGCGGTGCACCAAGCCCAGCGCGCGTTCGGCGGAACGCTCGTGGATGGATTCGACCAGTTCCTGCAGCGCGTCTTCGGGAACCACGCCGAGCAGTTCGCGCACTTCCGTGTCTTTAATATCGTCGCCGCAATAGGCGCGGGCTTGTTCGAGAAGCGAAAGAGCGTCGCGCATACTGCCTTCGGCCATTCGGGCGATGACGCTGAGGGCGCCGTCGTCGATTTTGAGATTTTCCTGCTCGGCGATGTACTTCAGGCGGCTAGTGATTTCCGCGAACGTCAGCGCGCGAAAATGGAAATGCTGCGAGCGCGAGCGGATGGTGTCTTCGAGTTCTTCCGGCTCAGTGGTGGCCATTACGAAGATGACCCGATCGGGCGGCTCTTCCAGAGTTTTCAAGAGCGCGTTGGAAGCTTCTCCGGTGAGCATGTGTGCTTCATCGAGGATCACCACTTTGTGGCGAGCGGCGGCTGGAGCATAGCGCACCATCTCGCGCAACTCGCGGATTTGATCGATACCGCGATTGGAGGCCGCGTCAATTTCGATGACGTCGAGAGAAGTGCCTGCGGCAATTTCCTTGCAGGAATCGCAGACGCCGCAAGGTTCCGGCGTCGGGCCATGAACACAATTCAGCGCTTTGGCCAAGATGCGCGCCGCGGTGGTTTTGCCCACGCCGCGTGCGCCGGAAAAGATGTACGCGTGCGCCACGCGATTATGGCGAATGGCGTTGGCCAGCGTTTCCGTGACGTGCGTTTGTCCGACGAGGTCCGCGAAGGTTTGCGGACGCCATTTGCGAGCGATGACTTGGTAGGCCATACGTGTCTTGCATTTTCGGCGCACGGCAAGAAAAAGTCAAAGTACCCTCGGGCCACAGGTCAATTTTGCCTTTCGAGAAACTCGATGGCGCGGCGAACAATTTCGTACTGCGCTTCCAGAATGGAACAGCGTCGTGTGCCAGCCGCGATGTTGCGTGACGCCAATTGCCGAAATTGGGAGCTGCAAGCGGCGATGGTTAACATCAGTGCCGTACGTTTCTCCAAGTCGCGGAAATGGCTCAGAGAAAAACCACAGCGCGCTGGCCGGCGTCGAGCAGCGGCGCAAGCGAGCATCCTCCTGTGTGGCTGCTGTTTCGTCAGGGGGCAATTATATCCAGCCGGGGAGTAACAATGGCAAAAACAATGAAAGAGGAATTCCTCGCTACGCTCGGAACAGCAGACTTTGGTTGAGGAACTGTTGCCTGGAAGCTGTCGACTGACGACTGCTTTTATCACGAGGAACTTCGGAGTCTTCGCGGCACACTTGGCTTACCCGGTACCGTTGCTCCCTTCCGGGCCTGGCGGGGTTCGCGGGACCTCGTTGCACGAAGCCCGAAGTTCCACGTAGCAGCAGTTGCGGGTGCAACTGCTAGGAAGAGAATAGCACGTGCGGGTGGTGCAGGAAAGATTTGGGGAGCGGGTATCCGCGGGAGAGTGGAGAAAAGGAAACGCCCGCCTCAGAAGGCGGCCGCTACAAGGGCGAAGAGCAAAGAGCGGGTCTGAAGACCCGCCGCTACTTGAAGGAACACAGGCTGAAGCCTGTGCTACAGGGTTTGCAGTTGGTTGCTTAACTGGACACAGCGGGGTTTTGCGTTCGGTTTGCGTTGAACTGTGTCCTACACTTATACGCGGGTTGGAGTTCCTCCCCAACCGCCTTGGGCTGTGCGCAACAGCCGCAAGGTCCGCGCGCCAGCGCTGGTCCCACCGCCGGGACCGACACCCCACGACACGGGGAATCGCTGCACGACCGTGCAAGCAGGAGGAAGTACATGAAAGTTGTTTTATCGCTCGTTCTGGCATTGGCGTTGGTGTGTGCCGCCGCACCGCCCAGCTATGCGGAACCGCATCAAGTGGCTCCCGGCACAGAAGTTCATCTCACGCTGGTTACCCCCATCAACAGCAAGACCGCCCTGCCCGGGGACAAAATCGAGGCCGTGACCACCACGCCCATTGTTCTGTCCGATCAGAGCGTCATTCCCGCGGGCACGCGCATCCATGGCGAAATCGGCACGGTGCAGCCAGCCAAGTGGTTTTCTTCCTTTAAAGGACAAGCTGCCCTGGCCATCAGCTTTAAGACTCTGGAGATCGACAGCCGGCTCATCCCGGTTCAAATGAGCTTGTTGGCGATTGGACAGCCGCGCGTTAATTCCGGCACCAGTCCGGTTCGCAAAGACGTGAAGATCACCGAAGGGGAAATGATTCAGGAAAAGCACGACTACAAAGGCGATGCGGTCGGGTTGGCACTCCCTGGAGGCGCGGGCGGGACGATTGGCCTGATCGCAGGGAACGTCGGCCGGGGGCTCGGGATTGGCTTTGGGGTCGGCGCAGTGTACGTGCTGGCGCGCAAGGGCAAGGAAGTCAGCCTTCCCGCCAATACCGCCATGCTGGCTCGCGTGGATAACCCGATTACCGTGCCCATGATCGCCGCTTCTACCGGCACCGGCACCGGCACAACCGAGAGTACGGAAACCGCCAGGGTTCAGTAAGCCGGACACTCCTCCGTTCGGCGGCCCCCCAGTGAAGTTTGCTGGCGGGCTTCTTTTTCGCCGAGAGAGGGTAAGAACTCAAGACGCAATGATTGTGCGGACATGGGCGCAGCGTGCTGCGGCCCTACGTTTGAAGCTTCGCGCGAAGGCATATCGGGGGCAGTGCGAGTCTAGGAGGGAGGAACGGGCGCCGGAGGTAACTTGGGGTAGAACTCCGGCGCCCGATGGGGGTTCTGGCAGGGTCTCGCAGTAGGATCCTCGGAGGAAATCGCCGCCCGAACACCAGTGGATCCTGCTGCAAAGCGGTTTCGTATCGCTGGGTTTCGAGCTTAATCTAGACGACGCGCAAGGAAAGAGCAGGAGCGATGCCAATTGAGCGGGAAGGGAATGCGCTGGAAACAAGAGTGTTAGGGGGAGTGGGCCGGTTCAAATGTGCATCGAATTCGCCGTTGTGTGCCGAAGCGGAACGCATCCCTTTCGCTCTGTTTCTCTCGCTCGCTCCGGCGGTGGTCTGCGCGGCTTCCCATCTGCTTTTTCTATTCGGTTCATTCATTTTTCCTTTCGGATTTCCACTGATTTCCATTTGACCCTTCGCGGACTGGCGCGATACTTTAACTACCGAAAGGTCAGGCATGCCGCTTCCGCATCTGCCCAAAATTTCCACAAAACTTTTAGAGGAGATTCATGTCGACTGATTTGCGTAATTTCCTAGCCCTCTCCTATGAGGAGCTCGAAGAGCTGAATCTAAAGGCCAAAGAGCAACGCAAGAAAAGAACTCCGATCCACAAAATCCAGGAAGAACGAATCAAATATCTCACCGACGAGAAGCGCATCAAGGCGGTCACCGTCCTGTTCAGCGATCTGGAAGGCCGTCTGCACATGCTCGATTACGACAAGAAATTTCTGATCAAGAGCTGGGACAATCTCACTTTTGATGGTTCTTCCATCCGCGGTTTCACCGCGCAGCGCGAAAGCGATCTTCGGCTCGGCATGGATTGGGCGGCATTTTATTGGGCTCCGGCCGACATTTTCGGCAATGGCAAGGTGCTGGTCTTTGGCGAAGTGATCGACAAGGATGGCACTTCCTACAGCGGAGACATCCGCGGGGTACTGAAGAACTATGCGGACGCGTTGAACAAGAAGGACGGCTATACCCTCAATGCCGCAAATGAAATTGAAGGGTTCCTGTTCAAAGGCCCGGACGCTGAGCGCCATTACTACGAAACCGGGAAATTCGAGTATGTGAACACGGGCGGCTACTACCACTCGCTACCCGGCGATCCGCTGCGCACCTTCATCGATACCACCGCGGAAGTGCAGCGGGCCATGGGTTTCCAGAACGAAAAGGATCACCCGGAAGTGGCGCCGTCGCAGTTCGAAATCAACTACGGGTACGGCGAAGTGGTCGCTGCGGCCGATCAGATACAACTCTATAAGTTGATCTGCCGGCAGGTGGCCAACAAGATGGGCCT
>DATKPS010000105.1:0-77067 GCA_035524015.1 Candidatus Sulfotelmatobacter sp. | reverse complement strand
GGGTTCTGATTGCGGTGTCGAAGGGGCGCCTGATTACTGATTACTGAGTGTCGATTACTTCCTGCATGCGCATAGCGATTCTTACCATCAGCGATTCCGTAAGCCGCGGCGAACGCGAAGACCTGTCTGGTCCTGCTCTGGCTGCCCGCTGTGGCGCACTCGGTTGGACGGTTTTGTCCACCTCCCGCTGTTCAGACGACGCCGAGGAAGTTCGTAATCAACTGCGCGCGATTATCGATTCGGGCACGGTCGATGTGCTTTTAACCACCGGCGGAACCGGCCTGGGGCCGCGGGATACCACGCCCGAGTCCACGCTAGATATCGCCGATCGCGCTATCCCCGGAATTGCCGAGGAGATTCGCCGCAAAGGCTCGGAAAAGACTCCGACTGCAGTGCTGTCCCGAGGAGTGGCGGCCATTCGTCATCAAACGCTTATCATCAACCTCCCCGGCAGCCCCAAAGGTGCGACCGAGTCTCTCGATGCTATCGTGCACCTGCTTCCTCATGCCGTGGAAGTCCTTCACGGCGCCCACCACGGCTAACGTACTCTGCGCTACATCGTTGCTTCCTTGACCCTCGCGCTCTCCTCCATAACAATGTTCTGACCATGACTCCCAAACTTTCTGAGCAGCATCTGGCGGTTCTCGGCACCGGCAAACTCGGCAGCATCTTGCTGCGCGCCTTTCTAAGACAAGGCCTGTTTTCTCCCAAGAAGGTCACCGCGACGGTTCGTCACGAAGAAAAGGCCGCTACTATTGCGGTCGAACTGGGCGTCAGCGCGTCCACCAACAACCGCAAGGCGGTCAAGGGCGCCAATATTGTTTTGCTGGCAGTGAAGCCCCAGGTGGTCGGGGATGTCCTGAAGGAGATCAAACCGGGGCTGACGAAGAACACCCTGGTGATTTCGGTGGCGGCTTCTGTGCCTACCGCTTACATCGAACAACGCGTGGGCGCCAATGTGCCGGTCATCCGGGCAATGCCGAACACGTGTTCCACGGTGGGGTGTGGCATGACGGGAATTTGCCGGGGCGCGCATGCTTCGGCGGAGCACCTGGAAATCGCCAAAGCGATGTTCGATGCCGTGGGGCGCACCGTGGTGGTCGACGAGAAAAATATGGACGCGGTTACCGGGCTCTCCGCCAGCGGACCAGCCTTCATTTACATCATTCTCGAATCGCTAGCCGAAGCTGGTGTGAAGGTTGGTTTGCCCCGTGATATCTCGACGCTCCTCGCGGCGCAAACTATGAAAGGCGCCGCCAGCGTGGTCCTGGAAACCGGCGATCACCCGGCCATGCTCAAGGATTCCGTGACCACGCCCGCGGGCTGCACGATTGATGGGATCCTGGAACTCGAGGAAGGGAAGTTGCGCGTCACACTGATCAAAGCGGTGGTGAAAGCCACGCAACGTGCCGGGGAACTGCTCTTCGAAAAGTAAGTTCTCCGGCCCCAGCGGCCAAGTTTCGCGGAATTGCTTAAACCGTCAAAGCGGCGGCCCTTCGCAAGAACTCAGGGCAAGCGAGGCGCCGCACTCCAAATTTCGTGACGACCCTCCTTGCGCTTGGCCCCTTTTTGTGTGCTAGCATCCGAAAGAGACGCAACCATGCCTGCTGCCTACATTCCGGTGCTTATCTTCGCTCTGCTGGTTCTGTCGTTTCCGGTTCTTGCACTGCTTCTTTTCAAATTGATTCGACCCGAATCGCGTGGCGGCCCGGCGAAGTTTCTCCCTTATGAGTGCGGCGTGCCCGCCGAGAGCAATGCCCGTGGGCGCTACTCGGCTCGCTACTATGTGGTTGCGATTCTCTTCGTGATCTTCGATGCCGAGACCATTTTCCTGATCCCTTGGGCGATTCTGTACCGTTCCTGGCTGGCCGATCATCTCGGCGTGTTTGCACTCACCTCCATGTTTGTCTTCCTCGGTGTTTTGGTGGTCGGTTATATCTGGCTGTACAAAAAAGGCGCGCTAGACTGGGCGTGAATCCCGCTGTTTCTCCTTACAAAAAGCAGATTCCTCGCTTCACTCGGAATGCACAACCTTGGCTAGAGGCTGTCCTCCTGGGGTGCGTCGTTTTGCGACGAACCATCTCAGACGATTATTGTCGCCCCCATCGTCCATTGTGCTAGCGCTATACGTTGAGATCCTTCGCTTCGCTCAGGATGACAGTGCTTTCTTTTGACGTCGAGGCAAGAGCGATTGGAAAAGCAGCGGCCCGCTTCCCTTCCTGCGTCAGGGCGTCGGCACCCTGCCCAAAGGAACTCAAGACGCGGTGATGGTGCGGACATGGGGCGCAGGAATCCTGCGCCCCTACGAAGAGAGAGCCGTCATGCAGCGGGGTTCATGGGCCACGGTCGTCTTTTTGGATACGGGTGCGAAGACGGAGAGATTTGGATCATGCTGCTTGGTGGGGAACGGCAAAGTTTTCCTCTGTCTGTGCTGCGGCGCATTGACTGCCCTTTTCTCCTATGTTAGAAACGCAGTGAACGATGAGAATAGCTGCCAGGTCGCGGATTGCCGTATCCGCATTGCAGGATGGTTGCGCATTTCTCGCTCCTCCCTTACGCACGCAGCTTTTTTGCAACCATGGCTAGGGAGTCAAGTTCAGGGCGTTCTGTTCTCATTCTTCTGATGGTGGTATCGCAACCTATTGGTCCCAGGGTCCATGGCAGACGAGTCCAAGCCATCCCAAGAGTCTGAGAGTACGCAACCGGAGCCGAAAGCCACTGCGCCTGCGCCTCCGCCCAAGAGCGCGCCCGCGCCGACTGCGCCCGCGGCAGTAAAGCCGGCCGCGCCCGCGCCAAAAGCTGCGGCGCCGCTGCAAATTCCTCTCGATAACGAGTTGGTGCAACGCTATCGTGCGCGCTTTGGCGCCGCGATCTTGGATGCGCTGGAAGATCGCAAACAACCCTACCTCGTCATCGAAGCCGCGCAGCTTTCCGAAATTGCCCGTTACTCCCGCGACGAAGAGAAATTCGATCTTCTTGAGGACTACACCGCGGTCGACTGGCCGCGTCGCGAAAAGCGTTTCGATCTGGTGGCCATCTTGTATTCGTTTCCGAACAACACCCGCCTCCGCCTGAAAGCGGCCGTTGCCGCGAACGAACATCCGCCGAGTGTGGTCAACATTTGGCCTACGGCGGATTGGCTCGAGCGTGAAATTTTCGACATGTTCGGCATTGAATTCGCCGGCCATCCCGGGCTGAAACGGATTCTTCTGCCCGATGGGTGGACAGGTCATCCGCTTCGCAAAGACTACGACATTTTGCAGCAAGACACGGCGTGGGTCCGGGAAAATCTCGGTATCGAGAGCGGCCAGTAAGCAGAGGAGACGTGGCAGACACCATCCAAAACGACGCGTCGCAACCGAACAACACGCTGCTGGGCGCCGATGAATTGGTCCTCAACATGGGACCGCAGCATCCCTCGACGCACGGGGTTCTGCGCGTGAAGCTGAAACTCGATGGCGAGCGGGTACGCGGCACCGAGTGCGTGATCGGCTACCTCCATCGTGGCGTCGAAAAAATCGCGGAAAATCGCACCTATCAGCAATTCGCTCCTTATGTGGATCGCATGGATTATGTCGCCGCGGTGAGCAACGGCCTCGGCTACTGCGAAGCGGTGGAAAAGTTGCTCCAGGTGGAAGTGCCAATCCGCGCTCGCGTGATTCGCACGATCCTGACGGAACTGCAGCGCATTGCCAGCCATTTGGTATGGCTGGGCACCCATGCGCTGGATATCGGTGCGCTCACGCCGCTGTTTTATTGCTTCCGCGAGCGCGAAGAAATCCTGAAGATTTTCGAGAAGTATTGCGGCGCGCGCTTGACCACGCACGCCTTCCGCATCGGCGGCTTGCAATACGAAGCTTACGATGGCTTCGAGCAAGACGTCGCGCGCTTCTGCAAGGATTTTGAGCGGCGCATTCAGGACTACGTCGATTTGCTGACGGGCAACAGCATCTGGATTGGCCGCACGCGCAATGTCGGGGTCCTCAGTGCCGCAGACTGCATCGCTTTAGGGGCCACCGGGCCGATCCTCCGCGCCAGTGGGGTCAAATGGGACCTGCGCAAGGCACAGCCTTACGCCGCGTACGACCGCTACCAGTTCGAAATTCCCATTGGCACCAACGGAGACACCTACGATCGTTACATGGTGCGCATGGAGGAAATGCGGCAGTCGCGCCTGATCTGCCTGCAAGCCATCGAAAACATTCCGGAAGGCCCAATCTTTGGCAAAGTCGGCAAAGTGATCAAACCCGCTCCGGGCGAGATTTATCACTCCATCGAAGCCCCTAAGGGCATTCTCGGCTACTACATCGTCAGCGACGGTACCACGCAGCCTTATCGCGTACGCATCCGCCCGCCTTCGTTCGTGAATTTGCAGGCCCTCGATAAAATGATTCGCGGGCATCTGGTCGCTGATGTGGTTGCAGTCATCGGTACGCTGGATATCGTTCTCGGCGAGGTAGACCGATGAGCTACGCAGCAGCACAGGCTTTAGCCTGCGCCCTCTCCCTGAGCCCGGCGATGCAAGCGGTGGTGGACTTCCTCAAAACCTGGTGGGTGGAACTGGTTTGCGGCGTAGTGATTGTCGCCGCCGTGCCGCTAGTTGCGGGCTACGTCGTGCTGGTCGAGCGCAAGCTGATGGCTGACATGCAAGCGCGCCTGGGCCCCATGCGGGTGGGCCCGCACGGTTTGCTGCAGCCGATCGCGGATGCGGTGAAGCTGCTGATCAAAGAAGACATCATCCCGCGTGATGCGGATGCGTTTATCTTCTGGTTTGCGCCGGTGATCTCCATGGTCGCGGCGCTGACGTCCATGGGGGCGATCTACTTCGGCCCGTCGTTCCGTGTGGCGCAGGACATTAACATCGGCATCTTGTTCGTTATCGGCGTGAGCTCGCTTGGTTTCCTTGGGGTGATTCTCGGTGGGTGGGCCTCCAACAGCCACTACTCGATCATTGGAGCGCTGCGCAGCACCGCGCAACTCGTTAGCTACGAAACCGCCGGTGGTCTCGCGATCATCAGTGCGTTGCTGCTCTCCGGTACGCTGAGGGTTCGTGCCATTGTCGATGCGCAAGCTGACCAGCACGTGTGGTTCATTTTCCTGGCACCCGTGGCCTTCTTCACTTATCTCGTCGCTTCCATCGCGGAAACCAATCGCGCTCCCTTCGATCTGCCTGAGGCTGAGTCCGAGCTGGTGGCCGGTTACATGACCGAATACAGCGGCTTCCGGTGGGCGCTGTACTTCCTGGGCGAGTACGCCAACATGATCGTGGTCGCGTCGGTGGCTACGACGCTGTTCCTCGGTGGCTGGCTGCGTCCGTTCTCGAACGTCCACTGGCTGGATATACCGATGGGCGTACTCCCTGGGCTTTTGATCGGCGGGCTCAGTGTGTATTGCATCTACAGGGCCGGGAAGCAGCCGGTGAAAGTGCAATTCGGTTTTATGTGGGCGGTGGCGCTGTGCTGTTTTGGCGTAGCGCTGATCTATCTGGTGCCGTGGGTCGCTAGCCCGTTAAGATTTGCCGTTCCCGGGCTCAATGGCGCTTTCTGGTTCCTGCTGAAAGTGTCTGGCTACATTTATGTATTCATGTGGCTTCGTTTTACTTTGCCGCGTTATCGGTTTGACCAGTTGATGCACCTCGGGTGGTACATTCTGATTCCCTTGGCGATCGTCAACGTCTTCTCCGTAGGCGTTGCCATGTTCCTGAGCAGCGAATTTGGATGGAACCGTTGGCTGGCCGTGATAGTTACCACCGCTTTCACCCTGGCGGTGTCCGTGTTCCTGGTGCGGTTGCACGATAAACATGCCACTGCCGCGTCGTCTGCATCGGCAGTGCCATCGGATTCTTATGCTGGATAGCATCCTGTTTTACTTCTTCGCCGGCGTCGCGGTACTGAGTGCCGCGCTGATGGTGACGCGTCGTAATGCGCTGCATTCCGCGGTGTGCCTGGTGTCGACGCTGTTGGCCATCGCGGGGATCTTCCTGCAGTTGCGCGCAGAGTTCCTGTTCATCACGCAAATTATTCTGTACGTCGGCGGCATCATGGTGCTGTTCATCTTCGTGATCATGCTGGTTCGCCTTGACGCACCGATCCACCAGATCCGGTTCCGGATGCAGCGGTTCGTGGCTTTCCTGGTTGTCCTGGCGCTGGCCCTGGAAGGCGTGGTTATCCTGCTGCTGGCGCGCAAACTTCCCGGCAATGGCTTACTGATTCAAGGAAGCGCGCCTGCGGACAAACTGCCCCCCAACTCCGAAGCCCTGGCGAAGAGCCTGTTCAGCGACTATTTGCTGCCTTTCGAAATCGCCAGCGTTTTGCTGCTCGTCGCTATGGTGGGCGCGGTGGTGATGGCGAAGAGCAGGAAAAGGACCAGCGAATCATGATGTCGCCCGCGCACTATCTGTTTCTGAGCTTCGCCTTGTTCCTGATCGGCTGCATTGGAGTGGTCACGCGTCGCAATGTGATCGTGGTGCTGATGTCCATCGAATTGATCCTCAACGCGGTGAACATCAACCTCGTTCTCTTCTCCCGCATTTTTGGGGACGTCAGTGGACAGGTTTTCGCTCTGTTCATTATTGCGGACGCTGCCGCCGAAGCCGCTATCGGGCTGGGCATTATCATTGCGTTTTTCCGCAACCGCGAAACCTTGCTGGCCGACGAAATGGATCTACTCAAATGGTAGCGCCGCTCATATTCACAAGAGGAGCGAGTCGCCCGTGAGCTCCTCCAACTACTTCCTCCAACACCTCTGGCTGATTCCGCTGTTCCCACTTATTTCCGCAACGATCATGCTTTTCTTGGGGCGTCTCCTGCCGAAGAGCGCGGTGAATTTCTTTTGTGTTGGCAGCGTTTTTCTCTCCTTCCTATACGCCGCCGGCGCCGCCTTAGCGCTTCTTAGTCTTGAGCCGGGTCAACGTGTGTTCCAGCAGATCCTGTTTGAGTGGGTAACGCCCGGGTCGATTCCCGCGGTCGGTGGCTTGGTGCCCTTCCTCGCCGATTGGGGGTATCTGCTGGATCCGTTGTCCTGCGTGATGATTCTGGTGGTCACGGGTGTGGGCTTCCTGATCCACGTCTACTCCATCGGCTACATGGCCCACGAAGGAGGCTACTACCGCTTTTTCGGGTACCTCAACCTGTTCATGTTTTCCATGCTGACCCTGGTGCTCGCCAACAATCTGTTGTTGCTCTTCGTGGGCTGGGAAGGCGTGGGGCTGTGCAGCTATCTGCTGATTGGTTTCTATTTTTTGAAAAAATCCGCCTCCGATGCCGGCAAAAAGGCATTCATTGTGAATCGTGTGGGCGACACCGGCTTCTTGCTGGGTATCTTTTTCATCGCCAGCACCTTTGGCACGATTCGATTTACCTCCGCGGGCCTGCCTGATCCTGTCGCGTTTGCAGGCATCAATCAAACCCTCGCGGCGATGTTTGACCAAGGGCGCATTGCGTTCGGGGCTCCGGTGCTGACGGTGATCGCCATCCTTCTTTTCATCGGGGCTACCGGCAAATCGGCTCAGTTACCTCTGTACGTATGGCTGCCCGACGCGATGGAAGGTCCGACGCCCGTCAGTGCATTGATCCACGCGGCCACCATGGTGACGGCCGGGGTGTACATGGTCGCGCGGATGAACGCCATCTATCAGTTGGCGCCCTTGGCCATGGACCTGGTGGCGGTGGTCGGCGCGCTTACCGCGATCTTCGCCGCGTCTATGGCGCTGGCGCAGACCGACATCAAAAAGGTCCTGGCGTATTCCACGATCAGCCAACTCGGCTACATGTTCCTGGCTCTCGGTGTCGGCGCGTTCTCGGCGGGCATTTTCCACCTGATGACCCACGCCTTCTTCAAGGCGCTGCTCTTCCTCGGCGCGGGCAGCGTGATACACGCGCTTTCTGGCGAACAGGACCTGCGCAAAATGGGCGGTCTTTGGAACACCATACCGGCCACGTCTCGCCCTTTCTTGATTGCTACATTGGCGATTGCTGGGATGCCTCCGCTTGCGGGATTCTTCAGCAAGGATGAAATCCTGGGCCACGCTTTTGCCCGCTCCGCGGCCGTTGACCGCTATCTGTTCCTCTGGATCATCGGAGTAATCACCGCAGGCCTCACCGCCTTCTACATGTTCCGCTTGCTCTTCCTTGCTTTCTTCGGGCTGTCTCGCGTGTCGCCGGAAGTGGAACACCACATCCACGAGTCGCCCAGTTCCATGACCGTGCCCCTCATGACTCTCGCGGCTCTTTCCATTGTGGGCGGTTGGTTCGCCCTGCCGACACTGTGGGGAGGCAGCAGTTCGTTCGAGGAGTTTCTCGAGCCGGTGATGACCGGTGTAATTCCGGAAACAGTGGCGGTGAAATTCGCGCATCACACTGTCGTTTTCGAACTGTTTCTGATGTGCGTTTCGGTCGCGGTGGCCAGTTTCGGTATCTGGCTCGCGTACAAGTTTTATCTGGAACATCCGCAACTGCACTCGAAGATTGCCGCGCGCTGGCCACGTCTGCACAATCTTCTGATCCATAAGTATTACGTTGACGAACTGTATGATGCGCTATTCGTCAATCGCATCAAGGACCTCAGCGTGGCTTTTGGTCTTCTCGATGCCAAGGTGATCGACGGCCTGGGCGTGGACGGCGCCGCCACGGTAGCGCGCGGTTTCTCTCGAGTTTCCATGTGGTGGGACAAGTGGGTTGTCGACGGCCTGGTCAATTTCGTGGGCAAGTTCACGCGTTCGCTGAGCCATCCGATCCGCATGCTGCAAAGCGGGGTGTTTTCCAGCTATGCCGTCTTCATTCTTTTCGGACTGGCCGTTTTGCTCGTGTACTACGGCCACCATATGTACGTTTTAGTGCACAGTTTGCACTGAAAGGCGATTTGCATGCACCTGTTCTCAAATCATCTTCTTAGCGTGATCCTGTTCACGCCTACCATCGGCGCCATCGCGCTGCTGTTTATTCCGCGCGGGTCACAAACGCTTCACCGGATTGTTGGCAATCTTTTCGGCGTGCTAGGTTTCGCCGTGTCGATTCCGCTGGTGTTGCACTTCCCCATGGGTTTTCAGGATTTTGCCTTCCGCGAATCGGCAGATTGGATCCCCTCCATCGGCGCGCGTTACACGCTCGGTATCGACGGCATCAGCTTCCTGCTGGTCATGTTGACCACCTTGCTGGGCATGATCGCCATTCTGTCCTCCTGGTCCGCGATCCAGACGCGCACCAAGGAGTACTACATTCTGCTGCTGCTGTTGCAAACCGGCATGCTTGGCGTGTTCATGTCGCTGGACTTCTTCCTGTTCTACGTTTTCTGGGAAGTGATGTTGGTGCCGATGTATTTCCTGATCGGGGTGTGGGGCAGCGATCGCCGTCTGTACGCCGCCATCAAGTTCTTCCTTTACACGCTGGCTGGGTCGGTTCTGATGCTGCTGGGCATTTTGGCGCTCTACTTCAACGCCGCCAAAGCGACTGGCGTGCAAACCTTCGATATTCCGACGCTTCTTGCCGCGGTGCAAAATCCGCTGTATTCGAAGATTTTCACGGAATCACTGAAGACTTGGCTGTTCTGGGGTTTCTTCTTCGCGTTCGCCATTAAGGTGCCGATGTTCCCGTTCCACACGTGGTTGCCGGATGCGCACACCGAAGCGCCCACGGCCGGCTCGGTGATTCTGGCTGGCGTCCTGCTGAAAATGGGCACGTATGGTTTCATTCGCTTCTCGCTGCCACTGCTGCCCAGTGATCCAGCGATGCGCGCGAAGATCATCCACATTCTGATCGTGCTCTCGCTGGTCGGCATCATCTACGGAGCGATCGTCTGCCTGATGCAGAAAGACATGAAGCGGCTGATAGCCTACAGTTCAGTCAGTCACTTAGGCTTTTGCACGCTGGGCATTTTTGCCCTGACGCCGACAGGGCTTTCCGGCAGCGTCTTGCAGCAGATCAATCACGGCATCTCCACGGGCGCACTCTTCCTTATCGTCGGCGTGCTTTACGAGCGACGGCACACGCGGCTGATCTCCGAGTTTGGCGGGCTCGCTACGCCGATGCCGAACTTCGCTGCCATCTATCTCATCATCAGCCTGAGTTCGCTGGGCATGCCCTTGCTGAATGGTTTCATTGGGGAATTCACCATATTGCAGGGCGCTTTCATCGTGAACAAAGCCTGGGCTGCCTGGGGTACGCTCGGCATCGTTCTAGGCGCGGCTTATCTGCTCTGGCTGTATCAGCGGGTGATGTTTGGCTCGGTCACGCACGAGGCGAATAAGATGCTTCCGGACCTGAACCTTCGCGAGTACGCGGTTCTGCTGCCGCTGGTGGCGCTGGCTTTCTGGATCGGCATCTATCCAAAGCCCTTCTTCAACTACATCAACAGCCCGGTCGACAAGATCGTCCACCAGATTAATCCCGGCTTCTATGAGCAGGCGGCTAAGCCAGCCCCCGCATCCTCGGCCTCCGCTACCTCGTCCACTGGGTCAACTTCTTTGACGCCGGTCTCCGCTGAGGCCAAATAACGAAGCTATGCACTCTGCCCTCACTTCCGTCATCAATTACATCCACGGCGATGGCCTGGTGATCTTGCCGGAGATGGAGTTGCTTCTGTTCGCCCTCGGCATTCTCATCTTTGATTTTTTGCTGGAGAAGAAAGAAAAACACCTAAACGCGTACCTGGCTCTGGTCGGCGTGGTGGCCAGCGGTATGGGCGTGTTCATGCAGGCTCGCCAGTACAACCAAGTTCGCCTCAACCCTTCCGGTTTGCCCGGCCTACTCGGTTTCCACTACTCCGTTCTCGTCGACGGCTTCTTCATTGTGTTTGCGGCTCTTTTTCTTGCGGCTACCGCCCTGGTGATTCTTCTCTCCATTCGTTACATGGACTTGGAGCACGAGCAGGAAGGCGAATTCTATGCTCTGATTCTTTTTGCCTGCATCGGCATGATGTTCATGGCTTGCGGCATCGATCTGATCGTGCTCTTCCTGGGCCTGGAAACCATGGCGCTCAGCTTCTACGTGCTTACCGGTTTTCTGCGCAAGAACAAGCGCTCCAACGAAGCGGCCTTGAAGTACATTCTCTTGGGCGCCTTCAGCTCCGGCATTCTCGCTTACGGCTTTTCTATTCTTTACGGCGTGGGGCGAGCCAACACCAACATCGTGGCCATTGCGAACGTGCTGGAGAAGCGCGTGCAGTACACCTTCGCGCACGGCCTGACCGATTGGCTGGTGGTGGTAGCTTTTGTGTCTGTGGCTGCTGGGCTTTTCTTCAAGGTAGCGGCGGTGCCTTTCCATCAATGGGCGCCCGACGTTTATGAGGGCGCGCCAACGCCCATCACCGCTTACGTCAGTGTCGCTTCGAAGACCGCCAGCTTTGCGTTGCTGCTCCGGCTGATCACCATCATCTTTGGCGACTTGCAGCCCACCTGGGTTTTTCTAATTGCAGGCGTGGCCATTGCATCGCTTACGTGGGGCAATCTGGCGGCGCTTACGCAGAACAATGTCAAACGGCTGCTGGCCTACTCTTCCATTTCTCACGTTGGATATATTCTGCTGGGACTTGTCGCTGCGAACGCTACCGGGTTCACCGGTATTTTTTATTACCTGATCGCCTATGGCTTCATGACCATGGGTGCCTTCGCGATTGTAATCGTGATGCGCCAGCGCGGGCTGATCGGAGACACGCTGGACGATCTCGACGGCCTATATCAGCGCAATCCGACCGCCGCGCTGCTGTTGCTGATCTTCATGCTCTCGCTCGCGGGCATTCCTCCTACGGCTGGATTCATGGGCAAATACTTCATCTTCCAAGCGCTGATTGAAACCCATCATCCGGTGCTGGCGGTCTTTGCGGTTCTCTACATTGTTCCGGCGCTGTATTACTATTTCCGAATCGTGGTGCATGCATGGATGCGGAGCCCCGGCGAGGCACCTGCCCCGCATCTGAGCAGCGCACAAGCGGTTGCCCTTGGCGTGACCCTGTTTGTAACCCTGGCTGCAGGGTTGTATCCTGAGCCATTCACGCGTTTGGCTCGTTATGCCCTCGGACAATAACGAAACGAAAGACCACAAGTTGACGCCCAGCGAGCAGCGCGCGTCTGGCTTCGGCGGCTTCAGTCGACAGTTTGCCTTGGCTTTGGAACTGCCGTTCATCATGGTGGCCACCGTGGCGGTGGGCGGCGTCATCGGCTACTTCCTGGATCAGTGGCTACACACCAAGCCGTATCTCATGCTGGTTTGTGGCTTCCTTGGTTTCTTCGCCGGGCTACGCGACATGCTGCGCCGCGTCGGCAAGCAGTGAACTCCCGAGCCATCGACGATTCCACCTATCGCCGCACCGAATCGCACATCTCCCGGCTTACCCTCGTTCTTGGCGTATTGGCCGCGCCGCCTGTCGGGTACTTCTACGGTTGGCGCTGGGGAGCCGGCATCTTTATCGGGTCGGCCCTCGCCTGGCTCAATTTCCGTTGGCTCCAGCAAGGCGGCGACGCCCTGGCGCAAAGCTCTACCGCGCAAGCCGACACGAGAAAAGCCACTGTTCCCGTAGCCACGTACTTCAAAGTGCTGCTGCGCTACGGGTTGATAGGCCTAGCGGTGTATGTTATTTTTAAATATCTGAACGTTCCCGTTTTAAGCATGGTTCTCGGTCTGTGCGCCCTGGGAGCGGCCACCTTCGTGGTTAGTGTGCACAGCATCTTTCGCTCCGCGGAATAACGAATGGAACATGAACTGAAACATCTTACGCACTGGTTCAACCACGTTTTGGGTCCGCTTGCGCTGCAGCTGCTTCACGCCATGGGCATACAGCCAAACGATGCCGCGAACCCGATTCCCGAATATCTGGTGATGTCCTTGGTGGTGCTGTTGATCGGCACGGTCTTTGCTTTGATCCTTCGCTCGCAGCTTTCGGTGGAACGCCCCGGAATGTTCCAACAAGGCGCCGAGCTGTTGCTGACCAACTCCATGGGATTTGGCATCAGGGATCTGCTGGAGGAAAACGTCGGGCATGGCGTCGACCGGTACATCCCGTTTCTGGGTACCATCTCGGTGTTCGTGCTGCTCGCCAACTTGCTCAGCATTTTCCCGGAATTCTCCTCGCCCACGGTCGAGCCCTACCCGCCCCTAGCCTGCGCTTCTCTGGTTTTTCTTTATTTCAACTGGCAGGGCATTCGTCACCACGGCGCCGGCCGTTATCTGCTCACCTTCGCGGGTTCGCCTCAACATTTAGGAGATTGGGCTCTCGCGGTTCTTTTGTTTCCGGTAGAGGTTATTTCCACGCTGGCCCGTTTGCTTTCGCTCACGGTTCGTCTTTGGGCGAATATATTTGCCAGCGATCTGATCTACTTTATTTTCCTCGGCCTGATGATGGGCCCGTTCGAATGGGTTTGGCACAAGAGCCCGGTGCTCGGGGCGCCCATGGCCATTTTCCCGATCCTGATTCCGATTGTGTTTATCGGCCTTCATATTTTTGTGTCGATCATTCAGGCTTATATCTTTACGGTGCTCCCGGCCATTTATGTGGGGCTGGCCGTTGCCGACGAGCACTGAGAGAGTTGTAGCGGCGGGTTCAGTGACGCCGTTCCGGTGCGGGCCACGAGTTGCGCTTTACCGTTCAGCGTGAGACCGGTTTGCTTCACGTAGATCCGGGAACCACCCACTGGCGGTTATTCTCAGGAGGAAGTTATGAAGAAAGCTGTACTGTCGTTAGCTGTACTCGTAATCGTAATGCTGGTCGTTGCTCCTGCTCTATTCGCTCAGGAGCCCGGTGCTGCAGGCGGCAAGAACCTCGGCGCTATCGCCGCGGGCTTCGGCATGGCCCTCGCCGCTTTCGGCGCAGCGCTCGGCCAAGGCAAGATTGCCTCGTCCGCTTGTGAAGGCATGGCGCGCAATCCGGGAGCTGCTGGCGCCATCCGCGCAGCCATGATTCTCGGGTTGGTGTTCGTGGAGACGTTGGCGCTCTTCACACTCGCCATTATCATGCTGAAGGTTTAAGGAAACGCTGGGTTCCACGCTAGCTTCTTCGAAGCCCATGAAATCCAAAACGCCCGCACCGAGTTTCTCGATGCGGGCGTTTTATTTGGGACGGAACGCAGAATCGTGCAACAAATCCAACTTTGCAACTTTCACGAAAAACAAAAAGGGAAGGGGAGTACCCACCACGGACTCCCCCTCCCTGGGGATTGTTCCTGAGCGTAGCCTCTACAGCGTGGCCAAAGACTCCAGCGCTGCTTTATCCTGAACCAACAACGTCGAACCGTTCACTTCCACCAGCCGCTTCCGCTTGAATTCACTGAAGCTGCGGCTTACCGATTCGCGGGAACAGCCGATCAATTGCGCGATTTCTTCGTGTGTTAGTGCCAGTTTCACCCGCAACCCACCATTTGTTGTCGGTGCTCCTGCGGACCATTCCACCAGAAACCGCGCAAGCTTTTCTTCCACGGAGTTGCTGAGCCCGATCGAGCGAATCACCTCATACGCCGAGTGGCAATCGCGTCCCAAATGCTGTGCGACCTGCAAACAAGCGTCTCCGTGCTCTTTGATGAACTTCAGGAAATCTTCCCGGCTCACGTAGGCCAACTGCGCGGGCTGAAGGGTCTCCGCGGTAATCTCGTGGGGCGTTCCGGAAATGGCTGGATTCAGCCCCAGAATGTCTCCTGGTTTGGCAATCTTGAAGATTAGCGTCTTGCCGTCGCTGTTCGTCGTCAGCAGCTTCACCCGTCCCTGACACACGATGTACACACCGCGTGCTGGCTCGCCTTCCATGAACAGGATCGCGCCCGCGGGATACGAACTGGTGCGGCGAAGCTCTCCGAGCGCCCGGGCGGTCTGAGGGGAGACGTTGCAAAAGAAGCTCTCGGTGCGCCCATCGCACGTGGAGCAGTCCTCCACGACTGGGAACCCGTAGGGAGTGCGCGGCTTCCTTGACGCCGCCGCCGGCATATATCCATTGGCTGCCTTTGCTGTCAGTACGCTGCTGGCCATGGGGACGTCCTTTCTTACTATCGGCTTAGTCTCGGCTTACGCGGGGAGTAGGTGCATCTGCGTGGCCAATGAGGGCGAAAAGTCGGGAATTCCGTCACGACTTTTAACTATCGTGAAATATGGAGGTTAGAAGGAGAAGGGGAAGAGTTCCGTTTTGGGATTTGTTCGCCCGGGCGCTTCGGGGTGGGTTATATCGCACAAAGTTGTGTGATCTTCATCACGACTCCCGGCGCCAATCCGCCTCTTTTTTTTGACGCTTATGTCGTGGTTTCCAGCAATTGTCGGATTTTTCGCGCCAGGCCATCATGCGTGAACGGCTTCTCTATAAACGCTACGTCTTCATCTAGTAGGGCGGTCTGCGAGATCACCCCTGCGGTGTGGCCGGACATATATAGGACCTTCATGTCCGGGCGTCTCTTTAGCAATTCCTCTGAAAGCTCGCGCCCGTTCATATGGGGCATTACCACGTCGGTCAGAAGGATATGAATCTTGCCCGGAAATTCCGCGGCGATATGGAGCGCTTCGGCGCCCTCGGCGGCTAAGAGCACGCGATATCCGGCGGACACTAGGAAATCGCGGGTGACTCGCGCCAGCAGTTTCGCATCTTCGACCAGCAGGATGGTTTCCGTGGCATTCGATATTTCGTGCCTTTGACTGCGCTGATCTTCTTCCTCCAAGGTGCCGGAGACGCGTGGCAGGTAAATCTTGAAAGTCGTGCCGCGCCCGGGTTCGCTGTAGACCCAGATGTGCCCGTGACTTTGCCGCACAATCCCGTAGACAGTGGCCAAACCCAGTCCCGAGCCCGAGCCTTGCTCCTTGGTGGTAAAGAAGGGCTCAAAGATCCGACTGACCGTCTCTTTGTCCATGCCTTGCCCGGAATCGGTGACGGAAAGCTGCACATAGGGCCCAGGAACGACATCGAGGTGATCGCGAGCGTAGGCCTCGCCGAGGTAGGTGTTGGAGGTTTCGACCGTGAGGCGTCCGCCCTGTCTCATGGCGTCTCGCGCGTTCGCCACCAGGTTCAGAATCACCTGCGACAATTGACTGCGATCGTTCTTGATATCTCCCAAGTCCCGCGCCAGCACCATCTCCAACCTTACATTTTCTTCCACAATCCGTCGCAGCAATGGCTCCAGATCCGTCAGCACCACATTCAGTTTCAACAACTGCGGCTCGGATACCTGTTGCCGTGCGAACGCCAGCAACTGCCGGGTCACCGAGGCCGCTTCTTCTCCGGCCATTTTGATTTGTTCGACCCGTTCGATGTGCGGGGCGCTGGGCGGTCCCGCTTTCAGCATCATCTCCGCGTTGCCCAGGATCACGCCGAGTAAATTGTTGAAGTCGTGGGCAATGCCTCCAGCTAAGCGCCCGATCGCTTCCATCTTCTGCGATAGTAACAATTGCTCTTCCAGGCGGCGGGCGCGCTCTTGCTCGCTGTCGCGTTGGCGCATGGCCAGTTCGCGCTGAACCATTTCGGCTTGAAGCGCTTCATTGGCCTGCACCAGTTCCGCGGTGCGTTCCTGCACGCGCGTTTCCAGCGCTTCTTTGGCCTCGCGCAATTCGTCCTGCGACTTTTTTTGCAGAGTGATGTCGCGGATGGCACTGAACACCGCCATCCCTTCTTCGGAGTGGAAGGGACTTAGGCTGATTTCTACCGGGAATTCACTTCCGTCTTTGCGCAGACCGTACAATTCACGTCCAGCGCCCATGGGCCGCAGTCTTGGTGCTTGTGTGTAGTCTTTGCGATAGTGGACGTGCCCTCCGCGGTAGCGATCCGGAATCAGCATCTCCACCGGTTGCCCGAGCAGCTCCTCGCGTTTGTAGCCAAAGAGCTTTTCCGTTTGGGCATTGACGAGGGCGATTCTGCCGTGCTCATTGGCAATGACCATGGCATCGGGCGCAGCTTCCAGCAAGGCGCGGAATTCGTCTTTTGTCCACTGTTGTTGTGGAGATTGGTTCAGATTGGCGGAGCGAAGCCGATCTTCCATGGGTAAATCCTGACGGTTAGTTTGCGATTTAACTACACGGCAAATCGGAATTCAAGAATTATCAAGTATCGGTAACGATAAGGCGGCTCCGTAGCCTAACGGGAGGAGAGCATGAGAGGTTGTGAGAGTACGATCCCGAGAATATGGTTCGGCGCCAGTCCCAAGTATAGCGTAATTACGGCGGTAACCACTACCACCATGGCCGCCGTGGGGCTTAGGCCCTTGCTGGTATCCGCGGGCACCACGCCTTTGTAATCGCGCATATACATCACAACAATCAACCGGAAGTAATAATAAGCCCCGATGATGCTGGTGAGGGCCATCAGTACCGCCAGCCACACCAACTGTGACTTGATGGCAGCGGTGAAAATATAGAGTTTGCCGAAGAAACCCGCGGTAATCGGCAATCCCAGGAACGACAGCAGGAACAAGCTGAGTGCGGCGGCGGCAAAGGGTTGTCGCGTTCCCAATCCGGCATAGTCGTCGTAGGTCAGGTAGCGCTCTCCTTGCCCGCCAATCTCCGACACGATGGTGAACGCTCCGACCGAGACCAGCGAGTAGCTCGCCAGATAGAACAACACCGACGCGTAGGCGGGTGCTACCGCTTGTGGGTCTGCGCGCACAAAAGTCACCGCCGCGAAAGCCACCAGGACATAGCCAGCATGCGCAATCGAACTGTACGCCAGCATGCGCTTCACGTTGTGCTGTACGATCGCGCCCAGGTTTCCCACAAGCATCGTCAAGACCGCCAGCACCCAAAACGACCAGAACCAAAAATCGGTCGCCGCATGGATAGTGGTGAAAATGCGCAACAGCAGCGCAAACGTTGCGGCCTTTGGTCCTGCCGAAAACAATGCGGTTACCGGAGTTGGCGCGCCCTCGTATACATCCGGGGTCCAAATCTGGAAGGGAGCGGCGGCCACCTTGAAACCCAAGCCCACCAGGATCAACACCAGTCCGAGCCGCAGCAGCGTACCGTTAGCGTCGGCCAACACCGCCAGGTTTGTCGAGCCCGTCACGCCATAAACCAGCGCGATCCCGTACAAGAAAAACGCGGTCGCAAACGATCCCAACAAAAAGTACTTCATCGCCGACTCGCTGGCTTTTACCGAGTCTCTGCGGTAGCCCGCCAGGATGTAGCTGGCAATCGAGGACATCTCCAAACCGACAAAAGCGGTCAGCAGTTCTTGCGCCGACGACAACACGCCCATGCCAGCGGTGGCGAACAGGATGAGGGCGTAGAACTCCGCGCCATCCAGATTCTCGCGCTCGAGGTAAGAATCGCTCGACAGGATGACCAAAAACGCCACCAGCCCGACTAACCAGTGGAAGAACAAGCTAAGCGTGTCAAATTGAATGAGCCCTGAAAACCCGCTTCCGCTCCACGTATAGAAAGTAACCAGCGTTCCCGCGGCTGCGCCGATCATGCCCACAAACGTGAGTGCCTGCCGGCCCTTGACGAAGGGCTGGATCAGCATCAGCAGTACGCCGAAGCCACACCACACCAGTTCCGGCAGGACATGGTACACATTCTGCAGCATCACTTGGTTCAGCGAGTCCATTTAGCGCAGTGCCCTTTCACCACCATTTTCAGTACGAGCGCTGTTTTCCGGCGCGGTTATTGGCAGGGCCGCCTCGTGCATCAGGTTTGGATTCAGCTGCTCGATCACCGTTTTGCAAGGCGCCGCAAACCGTCGCGTGAAGAATGGGGAATTGATGCCCATCCACAAGATCACCACGGCCAGCACCCACAGCATGGTACTTTCCCGCGCGGATGTATCCGGCAAGTCGCGATTCTTGTCGTGAGTGACTTCTCCAAAGAACACGCGCTGGTACGACCAGAGCAAGTAGCACGCCGACAGAATTACTCCGGTTGCGGCCCAAGAGGCCCAATTCCAATGGGCTTGGTAGGTTCCCAGCAAAATCAAAAACTCACCCACGAAGCCGTTCAGCATGGGCAAGCCCATCGACGACAGGGCCACAAATAAGAAGAACGCTGCCAACTTCGGCATGGGGTTGCACAATCCACCGTATTCGCTGATCTCAAACGTATGCCGCCGGTCGTGCAGCATACCCACCAGCAAGAACAGAGCGCCGGTGGAAATGCCGTGTGCCAACATCTGGAACACCGCGCCCTGCATGGAAATTTCCTGGAACGCAAAAATGCCCAGAACCACGAAGCCCAGGTGGCTCACCGAGGAATACGCCACTAACTTCTTCAGGTTCGGCTGAACCAGCGCCACCAACGCGCCGTAGATGATTCCGATGATGGCCAGCGCGGCCACATACGGCGCAGCACGGTGGGATGCTTCCGGGAACAGCGGCAGGCAGAAACGGATCATGCCGTAGGTGCCCATCTTCAGCAGCACGCCCGCCAGGATGATTGAGCCTGCCGTCGGCGCTTCCACGTGTGCGTCAGGCAGCCAGGTATGCAGTGGGAACAATGGCACTTTGATCGCAAACGCCACAAAAAATGCCAGGAACAGAAGCAGTTCGGCGCGCGCGGACAACTGCAGTTGCCCGCTGTGGATCATCGCCTGAATCGTCGGCAGATCGAACGTCCCCGTGGCGTTGTACAGCCAGATGATTCCCACCAGCATCAGAATCGACCCGGCCATGGTGTAGATCACGAACTTGACCGCGGCGTAGATTCTGCGATCGTGGCCCCAAATGCCTATTAAGAAAGCCATGGGGATGAGCATGATTTCCCAGAACAGAAAGAACAAGAACATGTCCAGCGCCAGGAACACGCCTACCACGCCGACTTCCAGCAGCAACAACATCACGTGAAATTCTTTAATCCGGAAGTGCACGCCTTTGTACGAAGCCAACACGCAAATCGGCGTCAGGAAGGTTGTCAGAATCACCAGGAACATGCTGATTCCGTCCACTCCCAGGTGGTAATTGATCGCCGGAGAAGGAATCCATTTCGCAAACTCTTCGGCGGCATAACCGCTTGAGCCGATGGTCACCAGGCGCAGAAGTAACAACGAGGCCACAAATTCGATCAGCGAAACCACCAGCGCGAAGCGCCGGATCCACACCTCATCATCCCCGCGCAGCCACAACAGCGCCAAGGCCCCGGCAGCAGGGAAGAACACCAGGAAGGTCAGCAGATGTCCGTTGAGAGCCATCACCAAATCCCTCCGAACAACGCCGGCCGCAGAATCGGCCAGAAAATCAGCACGAAGACTAGCACTGCGCCCACCAGCACCCACACCGCATAGCTTCGGGTATTCCCTGACTGTGCTTGTCGCACGCGATCGCCCACCAGGTTGGTGCCTTCGGCGATTCCGTTCACCGTGCCATCAATCACGCCCACGTCCACAACCTTCCAGAGCAGATTGCGTGATAGCCAAACCAGAGGGCCGACGACCAATGCCTGATAGATTTCGTCGACATAATATTTGTGGTACAGCAGTTTGTGCAGCCCTTCGTCTTTGCCTTCCTTCACATCCTTCGCATACATCCGCCAGGCCACGATCAAGCCAACAATTGCCGCCAGCATCGCTACGCCCGAAAGCGTCAGCTCCAGGCTGTGCGCATTCTCCAGGCCCGCAACTTCTCCCGAACCCAAGATCGGAGCCAGGAATTCCGAGAAGTAATCCTTGCCCCCAAAAAGCGCAGGCAGCGCAAACCACCCGCCCGTCAGGGAAAGGAACGCCAGAATCATCAACGGAATCGTCATGTTCAGCGGCGATTCGTGCACGTGGACGTGATGCTCGTCGTAGCGCTGCTGGGTAAAGAATGTCAGCCAAATGAGCCGGAACATGTAGAACGAGGTCAGTACCGCCGCAAAGAGCCCCACACCATAGAGGACCCTGCCGCCGTGGTCGGAATTAAATGCCGCGAACAGGATGGCGTCCTTGGAGAAAAACGCGGCAAAGGGGAAGAATCCTGCAATGGCAATGGTCGCGCAGAGCATGGTCCAGAACGTGATCTTGATTTTCGAGGCCAGCCCGCCCATTTTCCACATGTCTTGCTCGCCACCCATAGCGTGGATCACGCTGCCCGCCGCCAGGAACAACAGCGCCTTGAAGAACGCGTGGGTCATCAAGTGAAAGATTCCCGCGGTGAACGCGCCCACGCCGCAGCCCAGGAACATGTAGCCGAGTTGGCTGACGGTGGAATAGGCCAATACTTTCTTAATATCCGACTGCACCAACCCGATCGTCGCCGCGAAGAATGCGGTTGCGCAGCCAATCACCGCCACGATGAACATGGCGGTTGGAGCATGTAGGAACAGCACGTGGGAGCGCGCCACGACGTAAACACCGGCGGTCACCATCGTGGCCGCATGGATCAACGCGCTGACAGGCGTCGGGCCTTCCATCGCGTCGGGCAACCACACATACAAGGGTAGCTGCGCAGACTTACCGGTTGCGCCTACGAAGAGCAGAATACAGGCCACCGTGAGAATGCCGAATTGCCCCATGGCGTCCGCGGGCATTGTCTGCGCCGCATCGAACAGCGTTTTAAAGTCCAGGCTGTGGAATGTCCGGAACAGCAGGAAGAGCCCCAACATGAACCCGAAATCGCCGATCCGGTTCACGATGAAGGCCTTCTTGCCCGCGTCCGACGCCGATTTTCTCAGATAGCTGAACCCGATCAGCAGGTAGCTGCACAACCCCACGCCTTCCCAGCCTACGAAGAGCAGCGAGTAGTTGGCCGCCAGGACCAGAATCAACATGAAGAACATGAACAGATTTAAGTAGCTGAAGAATCTCCAGTAGCCCTCTTCATGCGCCATGTATCCGGTGGAATAAATGTGGATCAGGAAGCCCACGCCGGTGACCACCAGCACCATCACCACCGTCAACTGGTCAAATTGCAGGTCGAATCCCGCGCGGAAGCTTCCGGCCAGAATCCAATCAAAAAACTCTTTGCGGAACAGTTGCCGTCCGTTGCCCAAGAATTCTCGCACCGCTTCCAGCGCGCATAGAAACGACAGTCCGGTCGAGGTCAACGCCACGGAGTGCACGATCTTGTTCGGCCAGTTCCAGCCCAACAACCCGTTGATAGCCGAGCCTAGCAGTGGCAACAGCGGAATGATCCACAAATGGTCGAGAATTGGTGTCAGAGGCATTAGAGTTTCAGCAGATTCACGCTTTCCACGTTGAGCGAACGCCGGTTCCGCGCCGTCAGGATAATGATTCCCAATCCCACCGCCGCTTCCGCCGCCGCTACGATAATGACGAACAACACGAACACTTCACCGTCAGGCTTGTGCAGCGCCTGGCTGAACGCCACAAACGCCAGGTTGACGGCATTCAGCATCAATTCAATGGACATAAAAATGGTGATGATGTTGCGCTTGAACACAAACGCGACAATGCCCAAGCCAAACAGGATCGCGCTCAATAACAAGTAATAGCTGGTCGGCACCATGCTAATTCTCCCGCTGCGCCAGTACGATGGCTCCCAAAATCGCCACCAGAATCAAGAACGAAGTCAGCTCAAAGGGGTAAACAAAGTCCGTGAATAACAAATTGGAAAGCGTCCTTGTGGACGTCAGCGTCCCGGCAGCCTCTGCCGCGGGCAGGGAAGTGGCGCGAGTCGAATTGACCAGAGCGGCCGCAATCAGTCCAGTTACGGCAACAGCCATCGGGATGCCCGCGTAGAGCGCCAACTTCGAAAAGTTCGTGCGCTCTTCTTCACCGGCATTCAGCAGCATAATCACAAAAATAAACAGCACCATGATCGCGCCGCCGTAGACGATAATCTGCACCGCGGCCACGAATTCCGCGCCCATCAGTAGGTACAAGCCCGCCAGCGCGACCATCACCACGATGAGCGAGAGGGCGCTGTGAAT
This sequence comes from Candidatus Sulfotelmatobacter sp., assembly GCA_035524015.1. Lineage (GTDB taxonomy): Bacteria > Acidobacteriota > Terriglobia > Acidiferrales > UBA7541 > Acidiferrum. Next base: position 54,322 of record DATKPS010000105.1, on the reverse strand, counting down.
CGGGTGCTTTTGGACGATCAGGCTGAGCGCGCCCAGAACCGCGATCGCCGCCAGTACGAAAAAGATCACTAGCTCCGCGCTCATCAGTGCATTCTCCACAAAATGACCGCACTCGTTAGAATTACGTTGGCAATCGACACCGGAAGCAGGAACTTCCACCCAAAACTCATCAGTTGGTCATAGCGGAAGCGCGGCAGGGTCCCGCGCATCCAAACATACACAAACAAAAAGGTGAACACTTTCGCCAGGAACCAGAAAACTCCCTGAATCGCGTCATTGACTACCGGGAACACGATTAATCCCACCCCGATCAGAGTGAGCACCGCGCCCGCCACCGGTAGCACCATCCGTCCGAACAGATTCTCGTAACGGATTCCATCGAAAATCACCCAAAGTCCGAAGGGGATCAGCAGCACCGAGGGTAGATATTGGGTAAAGGACCACGACGCCGGAAATGGCGAGAGCCACCCGCCAAAGAACATGATTGTCGCCAGGCACGACACCGTGATCATGCTGGTGTATTCGGCGATAAAGAACATCGCGAACTTCATGCTGGCGTATTCCGTATGGAATCCGGCCACCAATTCCGATTCCGCCTCGGGCAAGTCAAAGGGCACGCGGTTCGTTTCCGCAATGGCCGCAATGAAGAAGCAGATGAACCCGATGATCTGCGGGAAAATATTCCAGCTCAACAGGCCATGCGCCGAATCTTGATGGTCCACGATTTGGCGCAGGCTGAAATCCCCCGCGATCAGCAGCACGCCTACGACGGAAAGCGTCAATGCCAATTCATAGCTGATCATTTGCGCGGAACTGCGCAAACCGCCCAGTAACGAATACTTGTTATTCGAAGCCCAACCGGCGAGCGCCACTCCATACACCGAGAGTGCGGTGATGGCGAACAGCACCAGCAAGCTGATGTTCACGTCCGCAATAGCCAAGGTGGTATGGTACCCAAACACGTTAAACCGCTGCGGTCCAAACGGAATGACCGCCAGCGACGTGAGCGCCAGCATCAGGGTGATAAACGGCGCCAGAAAATACGCAACCTTGTCCACACCCGCGGGCATGGGGTCTTCTTTAAAAATGAACTTTACGCCGTCCGCCAGCGGCTGCAGTAACCCGTGCGGGCCCACACGGTACGGTCCCCAACGCGCCTGGATATGCGCAATGACCTTGCGTTCAATCCAGGTCAGGTAAGCGTCCACGGTCAGCACGATGAAAACCAGAATCGCGATCTTTACGATCGGAACAATCAGGAAGGCATACTGGGTGAGAAATTCGTTCACGATTTAGCTTCCGCCTCCGGCAAGGATTGCATCATGGTGCAAAATCGGCCGAGCGAGCCGCTGGTGAAAAGGGTATCGTTTGCAGAGCGGATCAGTTCCGCAGGCACATCATACGGCGCATGCCCGTTCTTCGAAAAGTGGGGCTTGGTGGCTTCCGCGCCGCCGGTCAACAAACCTGCCAACTGCACGTTGTAGCCCGGGACAACCTTGCGAATTTCTTCGAAGACGCTGGCGGGGGTCTTGTAGTGAAACGCCTTGCCGAGCCCCATCTTTTCCAATTGGTGCGACATAATCCGCAGCAGGTCGAAATCCGACCGCGTACCCATTACCTCGGCGGCCTTCCTCAGTAGCTGGATCTCGCCCGCCGTATTCGTGACCGTGCCATCCTTTTCATACGCCGAAGCCGCTGGGAAGACGATGTCCGCCTGCAGCGCCGTCTCTGTCAGGAACAAGTCATGCACGATGAGCAATTGCACTTTGCCGCGGCCAAAGCCCAGCGTGCCATAACGCGCCAGCGGATTTGCGCCCACTACGTACAAAGCGGCAAGTTTGCCGGACTGGGCCGCCTCCACCATTTGCGGGGCGGTCAGTCCTGCAGTCATCGACAATTTCGCGCCCCAATGCCGTTCCAACGCTTCCAAAGCCGACTTATCGTCAAGGTATGCGTAGCCCGGCAAGCGATCCGGCAGCACGCCCATATCCGCCGCGCCTCGCGAGTTTGCGTAATCTCCCAGAGCCATGTAGCGGGTCTTGCCCGGCAAATGCGAGCCGAACTCCACCAGATTCGCAATGGCCGCGCCGGATATTCCAGAACCGAAAACGATCGCGACGTCTGATTCCGCTTCCAAGGCCTGCTTCAGAGCGGCGAGTTGATTCGCCAGTTCCTGGGGCAAATTGCCTTCGCCGGTCGCCAGCCAACGCACCGCGGCCGATTCCAGCACGGAGCCCAGCTCGATCATCTGCTTCGCCTTGCGGTCCAGCCGGACTTCCGTCGGATGAATCACGAACAGCTTGGCGTTGTGGTGCCGAATGTTCGTGCGAATCTGCCAGGCCACCAGGGGATTCTGGTTGGTGGCATCGTTGCCAATCAGCAGCACCGTTTTCGCGTGGTATAGCTGGTCCATGGTCAGCAGGGAATCTGCGGAACGCTCGCCCAGCGCGGTGGTTAAGCCGGTATAGTCGGCGGTTCGGTGATGGTCGATGTTGTTGGTGCCAAAGGTCGCGCGCGCCAACTTCTGCAGCAGGTAGTTTTCCTCATTCGAAGTGCGATTCGAGCCAATAAATCCGACGCCTTCCGGCCCATAGGCCGAGTGCAGTTGGTGCAGCCGCTTGGCCGCTTCTTGCGCCGCTTCTTCCCACGACACCGGGTACAGCTTCTCGCCCTTGCGCACCATCGGCTGCTTGATGCGTTCGGGGTGCTGCGTAAAGTCGAAGCCAAACCGGCCCTTGACGCACAAAAATTCCTCGTTGATACCGGAATGATCGCGGTTATTCCCGCGAATAATTTCGTGATTTCGCACGCTCAGCGTGGTCTTACATCCATTGGAACAGTGGGCGCAGATGGTCGGCACATACTGCATTTCCCAGGGCCGCGTCTTGTACCGGTAAGTTCCACTGGTCAGCGCTCCCACCGGGCAAATATCGATGCACATGCCGCATTCTTCGCAGTCCAGATGGTCCCCGCCGTTGGGAATGATGATGGAGTTAGCGCCGCGTATGCCAACGCCAAGGGCCTTCACGTCCATTCCTTCGTCGCACACCCGGACGCAACGGAAACACAGAATGCAGCGGGGTGCGTCGTAGTACACCAGGTTCGACCACTTTTCTTCCGGCCGGTGGATCTTTTCCTCCACGAACCGGCTGGTGTCCGCGCCATAGCGGAAGACCATGTCCTGCAGTTCGCATTCGCCGCCCTTGTCGCACACCGGGCAATCCAGGGGGTGATTGGTGAGCAAAAACTCGAGCATGAACTTGCGAGCGTTTCGCACCTGGTCGGTATTGGTACGCACCACCATGCCTTCGCCCGCCACTAACGTGCAGGCCGTCTGCAGCTTCGGCATCTTCTCCACTTCTACCAGGCACATCCGGCATGCGGCCGCCAGCGTCAATCCCGGGTAATAACAGAAGGAGGGAACTTCGATTCCCAGTTGCCGAGTGGCTTCAATGACCGTAGTGCCTGCCGCAACCTGCACCTCACGGTCGTCGATCTTCAAATTTACAAGTTTCGTTTCTGCCATGGGTCCCTACCGCGAGCTGAGCAACGCTTCGGCGGATTTATATGCGCACTTGCCCTGCAAGTGATCTTCGAATTCGTTGCGGAATTTCGTCACAATGCTGATCGTGGGCATGGCCGCGGCGTCTCCCAGCGGACAGAACGTGCGGCCCAGCATGTTCTTCGAAAGCTCATTCATCAGATCAATGTCTTCACTGCGCCCGTAACCGGCGTGGAAGCGATCCAGCATTTTCTTGAGCCACGCGGTTCCTTCGCGACACGGAATGCACCATCCGCAGGATTCGTGCGCGTAAAAATGCATGATTCGCCGCGCCATATCCACCATGCAGGTGTCTTCGTCAATCACCACCATACCGCCGGAGCCCAACATCGACCCGGCCTTGGCAACGGCGTCATAGTCCATCGCTACGTCAATTTCGTCGGCCTTAAAGACCGGGCACGAACTGCCGCCCGGAATCACGGCCTTCAGCTTCTTGCCGCCGCGGACGCCTCCGGCCACTTCCTCGAGGAACTTCTTCATGTTCATGCCCAGCGGAATCTCATATATGCCCGGTTTGTTCACGTGACCGGCGACGCACAACAGGCGTGTCCCGCCGTTCTTTGGAGTTCCGCGATTTGCATAAGCTTCGCCACCATCGCTGATAATCGCCGGGACCGCGCTCAGCGTTTCTACGTTATTAATGATCGTGGGGCAACCGTATAGACCCACGACGGCAGGGAAGGGTGGCTTGATGCGAGGATTGCCGCGCTTGCCTTCGAGCGACTCCATCAGCGCCGATTCTTCGCCGCATTCATATGCGCCCGCGCCGGTGTGAATCAGCAAATCAAAGTCAAAGCCGGTCCCCAGGATGTTCTTGCCGAGGTAGCCGCGTGCGTACGCCTCGCTGATGGCGCCATCGACAATGTCCAGCACATAGCGGTATTCGCCGCGTATATAAATGAAGCCGTTGTGCGCATGGATGGCGCGACCTGCGATGATGATCCCTTCGATCAATTGGTGCGGGTCCATCTCCATCAGCGGCCGGTCTTTGCACGTGCCGGGCTCCGATTCGTCCGCGTTGCAGATCACGTACTTCGGTTTCGGCGAATCCTTGGGCACGAAGGACCATTTCATTCCCGTCGGAAAACCCGCGCCGCCGCGCCCGCGCAGGTTCGACTTCTTTACCTCGTCGATGATCTGTTCCGGAGTCATCGACTTGAGCGCTTTCTCGAGCGCCTGGTAAGCCCCGTGCTGCAGCGCCACATCAATCTTGTGGGAATCCTTAATGCCGAATTTTTTGCTGATCAGCGGGGTTTCGAGCTTATTGCGCTCGTGCAACGCGCCGGTAATGACCGGCACGGGCTCGGGCTTACGGCCTTTATCGAGTTCCTCAATAATGCGATCCAAATTGCGAGTAGTCACGTTCTCGTAAAAGTCGTAATTGACCTGAATCGCGGGAGCGCCGGTACAGGCGCCGATGCACTCCACCTCTTCGAGAGAGAACATCCCGTCCTGGGTGGTCTCTTTGTTGCCAATCTCCAGGCGCTTCTTGGCGTGCTCCAGCAACTCGTTTCCACCACGGAGCATGCAAGCGATGTTGGTGCACACCTGCACGTGATGCTTACCAATGGGTTTGCGATGCAGCATCGAGTAATACTCCAGGGTCTCCTCGATCTGCACGGTGTTCAGGTCCAGTCGCTTGCCGATTTCCGCGATGATTTCGTCGGTGACCGCTCCGTATTCATCCTGGGCGTACATCATCATGGGAATCAACGCGCTGCGTTTCACCGGATAACGATTCTGCAATTGCTCGAATTTAGCCGCGAGTTTTGGGGATAGTTCCATACACCCTTACCTATCTACCTCTCCAAGAACAATGTCGATCGTGCCGATGCACGCCACGGTGTCGGCGATCAACTGCCCCTTCACCATATTCGGCAATGCTTGCAGGTTGATGAACGAAGGACCGCGGAAGTGCACGCGCAACGGCTTGGGCGACCCGTCACTGGCAATAAAGCAGCCCAGCTCTCCGCGCGGCGATTCCACCGCCACGAAGGCCTCTCCCGGCGGGGGCGAAAATCCTTCCGTGAAAATCTTGAAGTGGTAGATCAGCGCTTCCATCTCGGTCTTCATCTTTTCGCGCTCTGGCGGAATCACGCCGGGCATTTCCGCCTTGATCGGACCGTCATCGGTGATCTTGTCCATGGCCTGGCGCACGATCTTCAAGCTTTCGCGCATCTCCGCCACGCGCACCAGGTAGCGCGCATAGCAATCGGATTCCGTGCGGGTGGGCACGTTGAAGTCGAACTCCTCGTAGGAGGAATAAGGAAAGTCTTTGCGGTTGTCGTAGGCCACGCCGGAAGCGCGCAATCCGGGTCCGGTGGTGCTCAAGGCGATGAGTGTTTCCGGCGATAGATAGCCGACGCCCTTCAGCCGTCCTTGCCAGATGCGGTTTTCCGTCAGCAGCGCCTCATACTCATCGATTCGCGCCGGCATCATGTCCAGGAAGCGCTTGACCATGTCGCGCCATCCGGCCGGGGGCTGCAGGGCCACGCCGCCAATGCGGATAAAGCTGGTCATCATGCGCTGCCCGCTGAAACGTTCGAAAATCTTCAGAATCTCTTCGCGTTCCCGGAAGCAGTAGAGCATTACGGACATCGCGCCCATGTCCAGCGCGTGCGTCCCCAGCCACACCAGGTGGGACGAAATTCGTTGCAATTCCACCAGCATCACCCGGATATACTGCGCGCGCTTGGGCACTTCCAGATTCAGCAGCTTTTCCACCGCCAGGCAGTACACCAGGTTGTTTCCCAGCGGATTCAAATAATCCATACGGTCGGTTAAGGTAATGGCCTGCGAATAGGTCTTGTCTTCGCAGCTTTTCTCGATGCCGGTGTGCAGATAGCCCAGGTCCGGCACCGCCGACACCACGTTTTCCCCATCCAGTTCCAGGAGCACGCGCAATACGCCATGCGTGGAGGGGTGCTGCGGTCCCATATTCAGGACCATGGTTTTGCTGCTGCCGATAGGTGTTTCAACCGTTGTCATGGTTCACAATCCGCGCCGCTCTGCCTATCTCTTGCCTTCTGTCGGGAAGTCTCGCCGCAAGGGAGCTCCTTCAAATTCTTCCGGCAACAGAATCCGCCGCAAATCGGGATGTCCTTCAAACTTGATCCCGAACAGGTCAAAAATCTCGCGTTCCAGCCAGTTCGCACCCGGCCACACCGGCACCAAGGAATGAATGATGGGCTGCTGGCCGCTCACGCTGGTCCGCAACCGCACGCGCGCGCGTCTGCTGATGGACACCAGCTGATAATTCAGCTCAAAGCGCGGCTCTACGGGAAAGCGGTCGACACACGTGGCATCGCTTAACAAATTAAAGTGAAGTTCTGGATTGTCCCGGCATTGCTGCGCCGTCTGGAGCAGCAAGTGTCGCGGCACCACGATGGTGGTTTCTCCGCGATACTCAAGCACTTGCGATACGGCCTGCGCATTCCAACTGCGCAGTTGTTCGGCTACAACACCAGCGTTTGCGTTGGCAAGCTGCGTCACGTTACTGAGATCCTCAAAGGGCTTGAGCTGGCTTACTTCTTCGATTTATGCCAGTCTAGCGCGCCCTTTTTCCAGAGATAGATATATCCGACCAGCAGGATGGCCACATAAAACATCATTTCTATGAAGCCAAACCAGCGTGTTGCTGCGTTCTTCGCTAAATCCTTGAATATATATGCCCACGGATACAGAAAGATCGCTTCGACATCAAATAAGATGAACACCATCGCCACAAGGTAAAACTTCACCGAGAACGGCTCGCGTGCGTCCCCCGTTGGGGTCATCCCGCACTCATACGGCTGCGATTTCACTTTGCTTGGCCGGCGCCAGCCAATAAAAGTCGACACCAGGATCAACGCGCCCGCCAAAAACGCCGCCACCAGCAGGTGTATTAGTAGGGGAACGTATGCATGCAGGCCAGAGGGGGTCATGGTTGAAGAGTTATAATAACGAGTGAGACGCCACCGGTCAAATGTTCCGGAGAATTTTCCGGAGCTCGCGGCGCCGGGTCTTCGCAGCGCGGCCCTTGCACAGGGAGCAAGAGAAAAGCATGATCTTCGGGCACAATTCGAATCTCAAACTCGGTTCCATCACCTTCCATATTCAGACCGAAGATCGCGGAGAGCCGCACGCTCTGATCGATAGCACGGTGTACTACGAGGGTCGCGTGCTCCATCGGCGCGTGAACAACTACTTCGATCTGCTACCGATGAACGAAGATCGCGAGCAAGCGCTCAAATTGCGTCTCGAAGCGCAGCACCACGCGCTGATCGAGGAGATTCGCTCCGGGCAGTTACAGCTCGCGATTCCGCCGCCGACCTTTCTGGCGGCTAAGGCGCCGGCGCCATCGGCAGTTTCGCGCCCGGTTCCGGAGCCCCGAAAAATTTCTCTCGAACTCACCAATGCCAAATCCTGGCTCTCCGGGAAGCACGCTAAACTTCTGGTCACCGTCCGGGCACAGAACGGCGATCCCGTTCCCAGCGCGCAGATCGCAGTGGAGATTGACGGCAGCGACGATCACGTCTCTTACCGCGCCAGCACCGGTGCTCAGGGCCAGGCTCTTGTCGAATTCGAGATGCCGCGCATCACCGGCGCCGATCCGGCTCTTGCGATCTACGCCGAGGATCGCGACGCCAAAGCGCATCTTCGATTTGCACTTCGTGCCAAACCTCGCGTAGCCTGAAGTTGGAGTGGTTATGCCAGACGCTGTGACGATTCAGGTCAACGGAGAGAATCGCGAAACTTCCGCGGGCACTACGGTGACTACGCTGCTCGCACAGCTCGGCCTAAACTCCGGTCGCGTGGCCATCGAGTACAACCTGCAGATCCTGCCCAAATCGAAATGGGAGGAGACCCACGTCGCCCACGGCGACCGCCTTGAAATCGTCCAATTCGTTGGCGGCGGCTAAGCACATACCGCGAACCGGTGTGTGCCCATCAAATACCTTCGAGCAAATGCCCCATCTTCTTCTTCTTCGTCTCCAAATATCTTCGCGAAATTTTCGAAATTCTCGGCTGGCACGGCACGCGCTCGACCACCTGCACTCCCGCCGACTCCAGTTGCTTCACCTTGTCCGGATTATTCGAGAGCAATCGAATCTTTCGCGCGCCCAACTGCTTCAGAATCCGCGCCGGGAACTGGTATTCGCGCGCATCCGCGGCAAATCCCAGAGACTCATTCGCTTCCACCGTGTCCATCCCGCCATCCTGCAGCTCGTACGCGCGTAACTTGTTCATCAAGCCAATCCCGCGTCCTTCCTGCGGTAAATACAACAAAATGCCCGCAGGTGCGCTGGCGATTTTCTTCATGGAGAGTTCCAGCTGTGCCCGGCAGTCGCAGCGCTGAGAGGTCAGCACGTCCCCAGTCAGGCACTGGGAGTGCACACGCACCAGCGGCGTTACGCGTCCCTGCAAATTCCCGCGCACCAGCGCCACGGCTTCTTCCTGCGGCCCGCGCCCCTGAAACCCATAAATCTTGAAGTGGCCATACCGCGTCGGGAGTTCCGCCGCTGCAATCACCCGAGCATCTGGTCGATGATTCAGCGGAACGTTGCTGCGCCGCGCTTGCTTATTCGATGAAGCCTTGCCCGCTGCTTTTTTCTTCGCCATACGTCAGTTCAGTATAACAGGGAGGGGAATTACCTCCGGCTCACACGCGGCAACATTCGTGCCGTGTCCGGGCGGATTTCTTTACAATAGGAGGAGCTTGGCCGTGGAAACCACGCTCTCCATTCGCGAACTGCTTTTCACCCTGCTCCTCAAGGTGGGTCTGGCTTCCTCCATTGCCGCTTTGCTTGCCCGCTGGAGTACCTTTCGGCGTGTGCTGTTTACCGAAGAACGCGACGCCGACCAAAAACTGAAACTGATGCTGTTCCTGGTTCCGCCGCTTCTGGTGGGGGTGATTCTGCGTCTGTATCGGCCGGCGGCCTACCAGTTTGCCGATCTTTCTCTGGAAGGCGCGTTCCTCATGGGCTTACTCGGCGGCCGTGTCGTCGGTCCTATCGGCGGTGCGATCATCACCATTCCTGCCCTGATGGCTCACGAATGGCTGGCCATGCCCGTGGCCGCCACCGCGGGTCTCGTGGGCGGACTGATTCGCCAACTCATCCCCGACAAAGAAGATCTGTGGAATTTCGGTCCGTTCACGTTCCTGAACATCCCTAAAGCGCTCATGCGGCTGGTCAGCAACGTCGAGATCATGTGGGAAATGTCGCCGCTGCTCACCTGCGTCGGCCTGGAACTGGGCCGCGTCGCGTTGGTTATCGCCACCACGCCGAAGTGGCTGTTCGCGCTCGACCCGCAGTGGAATTGGAAGCTGTGTCTCGTTGTCCTTGGTACGCTCATGTCCGTCGCCGCGCCTCTGAAAATCTGGAACAACACCCGCATCGAGATGAATCTCGAGCGCCACCAGCAGTTGCTGCTTCGCGCGCGCATGGACGCCCTCTCCAGCCAGATCAATCCGCACTTCCTGTTTAACACCCTCAACACCGTCTCTGCCCTCATTCGTATGGACCCTGACACGGCGCGCGGCGTTGTGCTCAAGCTCAGCAATATTCTTCGCCGGCTACTGCGCAAACACGAAACCTTTGTGCCCCTTCGCGAAGAGCTCGCGTTTATCGACGATTACCTGGATATCGAAGTTGCCCGCTTCGGGGAAGACAATCTCGACATTGTCAAGGAAATTGGCGAAGACACCCTGGAAACGTTTATCCCCAGCATGCTTCTGCAGCCCATGGTCGAGAATAGCCTCAAACATGGCCTGGCGCCCAAACTCGAAGGCGGCCGCATCTTCCTTCGCACTTTCAATCGCGATAGCCGGTTGCACATCGAGATCGAAGACAATGGCGTGGGCATATCCGAAGAAAAGCTGCCCCACGTGTATGTCGAAGGCATCGGGCTCAGTAACGTGCGCGAGCGCCTGCGCGTGCTGTATGGCACCGACTTTCACCTGGACATCGCCAGCCACGAAGGCCAGGGCACGAAAATCTGCATCGATGTTCCACAACTCGTTCCGGTAATTCCCGAAGTCAGCGTGTTCTAGCATTGCAGTGTGGTCGCGGCGACTTTATCAGTTGCGGAAAAACTCTTGTGGCACCGCCACTTTTGGCTTGCGCGCTGGGCTGACTGCCACATTCTCAGCACAGGCAGGAGTGCCTGTGCCACGCCGGCTCTCGTGGCCGTACGCCGCGGGTCACCCGTTGACAGCATCCTGGAAATCCTGTATATTCTGTCATGACTGAAATTTCAGATATTGCACAATGGAATGCAATGACTGATTCAAGCCTAGGAGCGCCCATGACCGAACCAGCTAATCCACCATCCCGCCTGACTCCGGTGGCGCAAAAGTTCATCCTGCATTGGGGCGAAATGGGCACCAAGTGGGGCATCAACCGTACGGTGGCCCAGGTCCACGCGCTGCTGTTTTTGTCTCCGAAGCCTGTTCCTGCGGACGAAATCGCCGAAACTCTTGCGGTCGCGCGTTCCAACGTCAGCACCAGCCTCCGCGAGCTTCAGGGTTGGGGCATCGTTCGAGTCGTCCACGTGCTCGGCGACCGCCGCGATCATTTCGAGACCTTCAAGGATGTTTGGGAAATCTTCCGCACGGTCGCCGAAGAACGAAAACGCCGCGAGATCGATCCCACGCTCCGCGTGCTCGGCGAATGTGTCAACGAACTGAAGACCAACGCGCAATCCGACGCCTACACCCGCGAACGCCTCGAATCCATGCTCGAGTTCCTGACCATCATGACCGGCCTGTTTGACGAGGTGCTGCGCATGCCGTCGAGCACTCTGAAAAGTGTCGGCAAACTGCGCGGCAAGGTCATCACCATTCTGGGCGCCGACAAAAAGAAAGCTGGCTGAGCGCATTCCTGTTTCGACGATGCGCGCCGACTGCCGCAACGGAGGAAAGTGAGGCTCCATGCTCTCTCTGGCCAACAATTACACCGACACCAAAGGCCGCCACGCCCACGGGTTTCTGTTTTTCGACGCCGACTGCGCGTTCTGCACCCGCACGGCGCGTTGGCTCGCGCCCATCCTTGCGCGGCGCGGCTTCGCGGTGGCTCCATTGCAAGATCCGCGTGTCGGCCCACTCCTCGGTCTCTCGCAGCAAGAATTGCTGCGCGAACTTCGTTTCCTTCTGTCCGACGGCAGTCAATACGGTGGCGCTGACGCTGTCCTCGCCGTCGCCCGCCAAATTTGGTGGGCGCAGCCTCTCGTGTGGCTCTCCCATATTCCAGGGATGAAGCCCTTGCTACGCTCAGCTTATCGCTGGGTCGCCGCACGTCGTAGCTGTTCGTCGCTTCAGTGCAGTGCCATTGCACATCACGGAACCCACACTCCGACAGGAGCCTTATGAAACCTGCCGATTTATGGAACTGGAACGGCCGGGTGAGCCGGTTCGCATATTTCCTCACCGGTTTGTTGGCGTTTCTGGTCAAGCACAGTGTCGACACCGTCTTGGCTTACCATTTTGGTTTGCGCTGGCATCTCTGGAATTATTGGGCTCCTGTCGACCGCCTCCCTAAGCCGCAAGCTTCCGGCGACCCGCTGGGTCATTTTCTAGTGCTGCTGTTTCTCACGGCGATTCCGTTCATCTGGATAGGCGTGGTCATGACCGTCAACCGTCTTCGTGATGCGGGTCAACCGGTGTGGCTGGTTCTTCTATCTTTTGTTCCAGTCGTCAATCTTCTGCTCTTCGCTGTGTTGTGTACGCTACCTACTCAGCCGCTGGTTCATTTTGATTCGCCGGGAAATTCCGTTGTTTGGGGCATACAGAGTCGCGCGGGCAGCGCCACTCTTGCCGCGCTTGTAGCGGGGTTCATGGGCATGAGCGTCACGTGGATCGATTTGCGCACGTTCGGCATATACGGGCTTTCGCTGTTCGTCGCGCTGCCTTTCGTTATGGGCTATCTGGCCGTGTGGCTGCATTGCCTTTCGCAACCACGAAGTGCTGCCGACATCGTTGCCGTTGTTTCTCTTTCCGTTTTGCTAGCTGGACTCGGCATCGCCGCCGTCGCCATTGAAGGCATTATCTGTCTGTTGATGGCCGCGCCTATCGCCTGGATTCTGGCACTTTGCGGTGGCGCTCTTGCTCATGCGGTTCACAATCACTCGGCTACGCAACGCCCAGCCACGTCCAGTCTTGCTGCTCTCCTGATGGTCTTACCAGCGTTCTTCGGCGCAGAGCACTTCGCTCCTCCGCCAGTTCCACGCTACCAGGTGCATACCGGCATGGATATCGCCGCTCCGCCTCTGGTCGTCTGGAATCGCCTGATTGCTTTTCCGCCGATCGGCGCTCCGCAGGAATTACCTTTTCGTCTGGGCATTTCCTACCCCATCGAAGCTCAGATCCAGGGCGAAGGTCTCACGGCTGACCGCGAGTGCCGGTTTTCCAGCGGGAGCTTTAAAGAACCAATTCTCGTCTGGGAGCCCGGAAAACACTTCGCCTTCGCTGTTGCCGATGAACCCATGCTGATGAAAGAAATGTCGCCGTATCCCGATATCAAGGTCCGTCACCTGGAAGATCATGATTTCCAGCCAGAACGAGCTGATTTCGTACTGACTGTTCTTCCCAATGGAGGGACCCACCTTGAAGGCACGACTACCTACCGGAACAAAATGTGGCCGGGTATCTACTGGCGCCTTTGGACCGACACGATCGTCCACAGTATTCACCGGCGTGTTTTTGCTCACGTCAAACAACTGGCTGAAGCGGATGTCCGTCCTCTTGGACTGGCCGCCGCCTCTACTCCGCCACCGCGTTAATTCGCCATGAACGTCTGCAAGTCCGCCCAGACTATTAACAACATCGCCTGGTTCGTTCGCCATCTGCCGATTTTCGGTATTCCGGGCAACGGGGCTATGGTGTCCGCCCCGTCTATGTTGAGGATATGGCCGGTCTCATCGTCAATTCCGTCGAGCAGCGGCAAAATGAAATCTTGGACGCGGTAGGGCCAGAGACATTCACCTTTGAGGAACTCGTTCATCTCATTGCCGCGCAGCTAGGCCAACGCATTCGCATCATTCATTTGCCGGCGCCTTTAGCGTATCTTTCGACGCGTTTCGCTGGCTTGTTCCTCCGCGATGTCGTTCTTACCTGGCAGGAATACCAAGGATTGATGACCAACCTGCTCGGACCTCAAGGACCCAGCACCGGCCAAACGCGGCTCACCGAATGGCTTTCGCATAACTGCGCAGGCCTGGGCACGCACTACGCCTCCGAACTCGCGCGCCACTACCGCTGAATTTATTGGTCAACGCGACACTGGGCCGTTGAGTCCGTGATATGGTGTCCAGAAAACAGCTTGAAGATGGACAGCCAAAAAAAGGGGCCTTTTCTTGAGCTTTTCTATCCCGAGACTCTATGTGATATTAGACGCAGGGTTGGTTCGCGGTCCTGCTGTGGAAATTGCTAGACAACTGATGGACGCTGGGGTGCGTCTGCTGCAGTATCGTGCCAAAGCGGTGGCGGCACGGGAGATGCTGGAAACGGCGACGCGGCTGGCAGGATTGGCGCGCGCAGAAGGCGCAACCTTCTTTCTGAACGATCGGCCAGACTTGGCGTACCTGGCGGGGGCGGACGGAGTCCACGTGGGGCAAGACGATTTGGGAGTGGAACAAGCGCGAAGGATTATGGGGGCGGAGCGCCGGGTAGGAGTTTCGACACACAATCGCGAGCAATTTGAGCGCGCGGTGGCCACTTCGGCGGATTATGTTGCTATCGGACCTATTTTCCGTACGACCAGTAAGGCGAATCCCGATCCGGTGGTGGGAACGGAGATGATTCGCCAGTTGCGTCCGCTGACGAAGAAACCCATCGTGGCGATAGGAGGCATCGGCTTGGAACAAGCCGCCGAGGTTATGCAAGCAGGCGCGGACTCCGTCGCGGTGATCAGCGACATCCTGAGCGCACGGGATCCTGGGCAACGCGCCCGGCAATTCCTCGAGAGACTGGACGCCGTGAAGCGCGCGGCGGAGCACTGAGGCTGACCGCGAATGCCAGAGTCCACCAGCGTGCAAGCGCAACCCGCGAAGACCAGCGAACATCACTTTGTACGAGCTATCGGTCTGTTCGACGGCACCATGATCGTGGTTGGCTCGATGATCGGGTCGGGCATTTTTCTGGTGGCCGCGGACATCAGCCGGCAAACGGGATCGCCCGGTGGGCTGCTGCTGACGTGGATCCTTACGGGCCTACTGACCATTGCCGCGGCGCTTTCCTATGGGGAATTGGCGGCGCTGTTTCCACATGCGGGCGGGCAATATGTGTACTTGCGCGAGGCGTTTTCGCCGCTGTGGGGCTTTCTCTATGGTTGGACGCTGTTCCTGGTGATCCAGACGGGTACGATTGCCGCGGTGGCGATAGGGTTTGCGCGCTATCTGGGGGTGTTGGTTCCGTCGGTTTCGGCCACGACTTGGATCATTCCGCCGCTTAACTTTTCGTCAAGGTTCGCGATCAGCCTGTCGGTGCAGCAGGCGGTGGCTGTGGCGATGATCGTGTTCCTCACGTTCCTGAATACCCGCGGCGTGCGTCTGGGAAAGTGGATCCAGAACATTTTTACGTCGGCGAAGATGCTCTCGCTGCTGGGAATCATTTTTCTGTGCATCTTCGTGGCGCGCAACGTTACGGCGATTGCCGACAATTTCTCGCACTTATGGGCGATTCGCGGGGCGAACCTGATTTCGCCCGGGCTGGGCTTTCTACGCGGAATCATGCCTACAGTAACAGCCGGAAGCGGCTGGTACGGTTTGCTATTAGCCCTCGCCGTCGCACAAGTAGGTTCGCTGTTTTCTGCCGACGCCTGGAACAACATCGGCTTCACTGCCGCGGAAGTGAAAAATCCAAAACGCGATGTGGCGCTATCGATGGCTTTCGGCACCATCATTGTGATCACCTTGTACTGTCTGGCGAATCTGGCGTACTTGTTCGCGTTGCCGCTGAGCCAGATTCAGAATGCGCCAGACGATCGCGTGGCCACCGCGGCGCTTTCCGCCACGTTTGGGGCTAAAGGCGCGGCGATGATGGCTGTAGCGATTATCATTTCCACCTTCGGCTGTAATAACGGTTTGATCCTGGCGGGCTCGCGCGTGGCATACGCCATGGCGAAGGATGGCCTGTTTTTCAAATCGACCGGGAAATTGAACGATCACGGGGTGCCGGGAGTGGGGCTGTTGTATCAGGGGATCTGGATCGTGGTGCTAATCCTGTTGCGCACGCGCAAGGCGGACGGCACGTACGGAAATTTGTACAGCAATCTGCTGGATTACGTGGTGTTCGCGGCGCTGCTGTTTTACGTTTTGACGATTCTGGGAATTTTCGTGCTGCGCATGCGGCGGCCGAACGCGGACAGGCCGTACAAGGCATTCGGGTATCCAGTGGTGCCGGCCTTGTATATTTTGGCGGCCACGGGAATCATGGGAGTGTTGCTGCTGTACGAGACGCAGACTGCAGGGATGGGCATGGTCATCGTGCTGCTCGGCGTGCCAGTCTACTGGTTGTGGAAGCGCCGGAATAGTGCCGCTGCTCAATAACAGGGATCTTTCTTTTATCGACGCAGTACCGTTTGTAGATGGAGCGATGTTCAGAGGAGGAGTTGCATGCGCAACCCGCTCTTTGCCACGAAGTCGCTGGACCAGTTGGTCGCGGAAGCGAAAGAGTCCGGCGAGCATAGCCTGAAGAAAACACTAGGAGCCTTCCAGTTGACGGCGCTGGGAGTTGGCGCAGTGATTGGGGCCGGCATTTTTGTGTTTTCCGGGCTGGGAGCGCACTACGCCGGGCCGGGCTTGATGCTGTCGTTCGTGATTTCGGGCTTGGGTTGCGCCTTTGCCGCGCTGTGCTACGCGGAATTTGCCGCGATGATTCCGCTGGCGGGCAGCGCTTATACCTATGCGTACGCCACGCTGGGCGAGTTGTTCGCCTGGATCATTGGCTGGGACCTGACGCTGGAATACGCGATGGGCGCCAGCACAGTGTCGTCGGGTTGGTCGAACCACTTCATTGAACTACTGAATATTTTTCATCTGCGTATGCCGTTGTGGTTGGCGTACGACCATTGGACCGGGTTAGCCACGGCGGAAAAAATGGTGGCGCGGGATATGGCGAAGGCGGCGGACCCATCGCTGCTAGTGGGAACGCAGGAGTTTCTGGACAAGGCGGACGCGATCATGAAAGCGCACTCGCCGGAACTGGTGCAGCGAGCGCACGACCTGGTGCATGCGCCCAGATTGTTCGGCGTGGAAATCGGCTTCAATCTGCCGGCGTTCCTGGTGGCACTGATTATCACCGCGATTCTGGTGATTGGAATTAAAGAGAGCGCGCGGTTCAACGCAACCATCGTGGTAATTAAGGTGGCGGTCGTGCTTTTTGTAATAGCTCTGGGCGCGCACTATATCAACACCGCGAACTGGGGCACGGACTGGCATTCTTTCGCGCCGATGGGTTTTGGCGGGATTGGAGCTGGGGCGGCGTACATATTCTTTGCGTATATCGGTTTTGATGCGGTATCCACGACGGCGCAGGAAGCCAAGAATCCGCAGCGGGATTTGCCGATTGGGATCATCGCGTCGTTGTTGGTCTGCACGGTGCTGTACATTGCGGTGGCAGGAGTGCTGACCGGGATGGTGCACTGGCAGGATGTGAACATCGAAGCGCCGGTCGCGGAAGCATTTCTCGATCGCGGATTGCTGACCGCTTCGCACATCATCACCTTGGGGGCCTTGGCGGGATTGACGAGCGTCATGCTGGTGATGCTGCTGGGGCAGACTCGCGTGCTTTATTCCATGGCCAACGACGGGCTGTTGCCGCGCAAGTTTTTTGCGGCCATTCACAGCAAGTTCCGCACGCCGTACAAGAACACGATTCTGGTAGGACTGCTGGCGGCGGTCGTGGGCAGTGTTACGCCCATCGATGACATCGGAAAGATGGTGAATATCGGCACGTTGCTGGCGTTCATTATTGTGTGCATCGCGGTGATGATTTTGCGCCGCACGAATCCGAATCAGCCGAGGCCTTTCCGCACGCCGCTGGTGCCCTTTGTGCCGGTGCTGGGCATCGCTTTCAACGGGTACATGATGTACAAGCTGGGCTGGATCAACTGGGTGCGTCTGGTCGGTTGGCTGATCATCGGCCTGATTATTTACTTCAGCTACAGCCGCCATCATAGCCGGGTGCGAAACCCGGAACTCCGGGCGGCCGACAAATAAGCGACCTGCTCCGAAACAAGAAAGCAAGCCTCGTCTCCCCTGCACGAATCGGGTAAAGTGTTCGTGTAACCTTTCTGCTATGGCCGGTAGAGAAAATCAACAAAACGCATTTTGGAAAAAGCTGTCCGCGATGGACTGGCTGGCAGCGCTGGTGTGTTTGCTGGGGTTGTTGGCGGTGTGGAACCGGGAATATTTGTATGGAATGCCGGGGCTCGGGGTGGTGCAGCTTATCGGTGTTCTCGCGGGCGGTTATTTGTTCTACCGATTCTGGACGCGTTGGCGCAGCCAGCTGTTGTGGAGCCTGCGGAACCGGCTGATTGTGGCGTACCTGTTTATCGCGGTTGTGCCGGTGATTCTGCTGCTGATTTTCGCCAGTCTGCTGGGGCAAATCATCTATTCGCAATTGGGCGCGTATTTGTTGTTCCACGACGTGGAGGACCGGCTGGAGATGATGAGCAACTCGGCAGAAGCAATCGCGGCGGCGGAGTCCAGCAGACCGAGCACGATGACGGAGAGCTCGCTCGATGAAGCGCTGGCGGGCCAGGTGCTGCTGGAGGAGAAAAACCAGCTGCCTGGACTGGTTGTGAATTTTGGAGGCGATCCGGGCTATTTCCGTGCGATTGCGGGTCCAGGGCGGGCGTCGTTTAAAGGGCTGGTGCAAGATGGCAAGGAACTGTGGCTGGTGGCCATGCGCCAAGCGGATTCCCCACGTGGGCGCCAGTACATTGACCTGAGTGTGCCGGTGACCAGCGAATTTCTGGAAGGTTTAGCGCCGGACCTGGGACCGGTAGATGTCACGCTGTGGCAAACAGCGGACAAGAACTCCGAGTCCGCAGTACCTATCGCGAACAAGAACTATCGCGCGATTATGCGGGTGAAGACGCTGAACCGGCCGCTGATGCCGGCGCAAACGTGGTTAGATCCGGTGATCGATGGGTTTTCGCAGCTGAACGCTACGTATTTGGTGGATGGCCGCGTCGCCGGGCGGGATCATCCGGTGTTCGCCTTTTTCAAGGCGCGCCGGTCGCAACTGAATCACCGCATTTTTGCGTCGTTGGGGGAATTGGGCGGGGCAAAAAAATTCGAGCTGCAACTGATTGGCGTAGTGTTCCTGCTGATTGAGCTGGCCGCGCTGGTTATTGGGGTGCGCCTGACGCGCGCAATTACCGGCACGATAGCGGACCTGTCGCAGGCCACGCAGGCGGTGCAAGAGGGGAACCTGGCGGCGCGCGTGCCAGTGCAACGCCGCGATCAGCTGGGGATGCTCGGCGAGTCGTTCAATTCCATGACCGCTTCGATCAGCGGGTTGATCACCGAACAGAAACATCTGCAACGACTGGAGAACGAAATTTCCATTGCACAAGAAGTGCAGGATCAACTGTTTCCCGAAAATCTGCCCAGCGTGGAAGGGGTGGAGATTGAGGCGATCTGCAAGGCGGCGCGCAGCGTAAGCGGCGATTATTACGATTTCATTCAGCTGAGTCCGACGAAAGTGGCGCTGGCGATTGCGGATATTTCGGGGAAAGGAATATCGGCAGCGCTGCTGATGGCCAGCCTGCAGGCCGCACTGCGCAGCCAGTTGCTGACCTCGGGCAGCGAAAATATGGGGACAGCGGAGCTGGTGTCGCGGTTGAACAAGCACCTGGTGCGCAATACGGGGGACGACCGTTTTGCGACGTTCTTCGTGGCCATTTACGACTTGGCCGCGCACAAATTGCGCTACACAAATGCGGGGCACTTGCCAGGATTTTGTATTTCGGATGGCAAAGCGCAGCATCTGGATGTAGGCGGCATCGTGTTGGGGATTGTGGACGATTATGTGTACAAAGAGGCGTGCGTGGACGTGCCGCCAAATGCGGTGGTGATTGCCTACAGCGACGGACTGGTGGAGCCGGAAAATGCTTACGGCGAAGAGTTTGGTGTGTCGCGCCTGGAAGCGGCGGCGCAGCGGGTGCGTCAGGCCGCGGCGCGCAAAATTGCGGAATCGTTGATGACTGCGGCCGAAGAGTGGGCCAGCACGCCGGAGCAAGCAGACGACATGACGGTGATTGTGGCGAAACTGAAGTAGCTGTTTCCCGGAGAAGTGAAACGCAGATTCCACGGTGCAAAGGTGAACGCATGTCTGGAAAACTGACCCGGCGATCGATGATGCAAAGCTTGCTTGGCGCGGCGGCCGCGAGCATGGCGGCGAGTTGTGCAACTGCTGAATTGTGGGCACAGCAGGGGGACGACCAGATTGCGGGCAGAGAACGGGGAGAGATGGGCCGGCTGGTCGCGGAATTCAAGAGGACGTTCTCGGTACCCGCGCTCTCCGTGGCCATTGCGCGAAATGGGCAATTTGTGTACGACCGGCCGTTCGGAATCGCGGACCGCGAAAAAGCGATGCAAACAGAACAGTCGAGCCTGTTCCGGATCGCCAGCGTTAGCAAGCCCATCACATCCGTCACCATCTTCCGCTTGCTCGAGCAAGGTAAATTGAATCTGAATGACAAAGTCTTCGGGCCATCCGGAGTGCTGGGGACCAAATACGGAAAGACGCCGTACAAGCAGTACGTCACCGATATTGAAGTCGATCATCTGTTGACGCATACCTGCGGAGGTTGGCCCAACGACAACAGCGATCCCATGTTCCAGCACGATTCCTGGGATCACCAGAAGTTAATCTCCTGGACGCTGGAGAATCTGCCGCTGACGTATCCGCCAGGGCAGCACTGGGCCTACTCGAATTTCGGGTATTGCGTGTTGGGCCGCGTCATTGAGCAGGTGACCGGACAGCCGTACGACGAATACGTGCAGAGCAATATTCTGGCGCCCTGCGGGATTCAGGGCATGCACATCGGGCGAAACAAAGAAGGCCAGCGGTTCCCGAACGAAGTGGTGTACTACGGGCAGTACAGCGAAGATCCTTACAACATGAACGTGACGCGCATGGATTCCCACGGCGGATGGATTGCTACGCCGTCGGACCTGGTGCAGTTTCTGAATCACTTGGGCGGGTTCCCGGACAATCCGAGTTTGCTGAAGCCGGAGACGATTCGATCGATGGTAACGCCCGGCCCGACGTTTCCGCAGAATTCTGCGGTGAAGTACGCGCGCGGTTGGAACGTGCGACAGGACGGAAAGGGCAATTGGTGGCATACCGGCAGTTTGCCGGGAACGACGTCGATCATGGTGCGTACCAGCACGCGGATGTGTTGGGCGGCGTTGGCGAACACGCGAACGGAACCCCATGCGCAGATGGACGCGGCGCTGGATCAACTGATTTGGAATATGGTGAACGTGGTGCCCGCCTGGGGCGCGTAATCGTGATCGCGAGTGCCTTGCGATTTGAGCCATTGCCCTGACGCACTTCCTGGTGAGGCGACTGCCTACGGTCGGATAGTGTTGCTCTCAGTTGCGGATGCACAAGCCCCACCGGGGTAAACAGGAGTGCCTGTGCCACTCGGAATGGTGGAAAGTTTTGTGGGCTTACAGGCTGAAGCCTGTGCTACAGAAGGCGGCCGCTACACGGGCCCACTACCGGGTAAGAGAAAATCCGCACCCTTTGCAGAAACCGCAAAGGATGCGGCACCCAAAACCGTTTCTACTAGCAAATCTGGCCCCTTCACTTGGCCTAAAGTACTGAGGCGTTTAGTCATTCGAACAAATAAAGTTTTTGCCGCGAATGCCGATGGGGAAAGGGTAGTGTGCACCGAGCCCGAAAAGGGGTACATCGTGTCTACTAGCGGAATCACTAGCAGCCTGCTTGCACAGATTGCGGAATCCTCATCGACTGCCAACCAGTTCACCAGTGACCTGAACCAGCTAGCCCAGGACCTGCAGAGTGGCAACCTCTCGGCAGCGCAGCAGGACTACGTCACACTTTCCGAAGATGCGCTGAATGGTACGGGGTCCTCGACGGCAGATACCTCGGCGAGCGGGATAACGCCGAGTTTGCTATCGAGCATCGCCTCCTCGTCCAGCGACGCCAGTTCGTTCACCAGCGAACTCAATCAGCTCGGCTCCGATCTGCAAAACGGCGACCTGACTTCCGCACAGCAAGACATGCTTGCGCTGGATTCCACAGCATTGAACAGTGCACCTGCAGCCAGCAGCGACGGATCGAGCAGTGATTCTGGTACTGCGAGCGCGGCGTCGCCAAGCCCCAACAACAGTGCCACGCTGATCCATGCGATTCTGCAGGCGATGGAAGTGGGCGACAACGCCACAGTAAGCAGCGCGTTGTCTCAGCTGGCGGCGATTTCGCCAAGTTCGGCCGGAGCCAGCGCGCTGCAGCAGGCCAGCGAAAGCTTCGGCGCGAGCTCTTCGAACTCACCTTCCTCCACGGCGATTAGTCAGCTGCTGCAGAGTCTGGGGACGAGCGGCTCTGGAAGTTCCGGGTCCATTCTGGACGTGCTGACGTAGCGGCGCGTGGCGCATGGTTTGCCCGGGTGGTTGAGGCTGCGCGCGCAGGGCAGAGGATCGCCGTTGCGACCCACTACGCTCTGTTCGCTCCCTCGCCACGAGGGGGTGCGGCACCCAAAATCTTCTAGCGCAGCTCGACGATAACGAGGGATAGATCATCGGCGAGCGGGCCGCAGCGCCAGGCAGTGACGCCGTCGACGATGGATTGGGTCATTTCAGAAAGTGATTTCTTTGCCGAGTTGCGGACCAAATCTTCCAGACCTTCGACGCCCAGCATTTCGTCACGCGCGTTGAACACCTCGGTGAGCCCGTCGGTGTAAAGAACCAAACGATCGCCGGAGGTCAGGTCGATTTCGTAGGTGGCCTCGGAGGGGACGGCATCGGGGAGCGCGCCGAGGATGCCACTTTGCGAACGCAGGCGGCGGACGCTGGAGTCGGAAACCAGCATGGCGGGCGGGTGCCCCGCGGCAGCGAAAGTCATGCGGCGACCGCGTTGGAGAAAGCGGCCCGCGGCCATGGTGAAGTAAAAACCGTCTGCGGCAATGCGGCTATTGACGAAGTTGTGGAGACGCCGGAGCAACTTGCCGGGCTCGGTCTTTCGTTCCAGTTCGTGCACGGTTTCAGAGTAAATGCGGTTGGCCACCAGGGCCGAACTAATGCCATGCCCGGACACGTCACAGACTAGAAGGCTGAGCAGGTCGTCGCTGTGGGGGAACACAATGCCAAAATCGCCACCAATGGAGCGAGCGGGGCTGTAGTACGATTCGACCGCAACATCGTTCCAGACCAGGCTGCGTGGCGCGAGGGATTGCTGCACGCGAGCCGCGAGGGCGAGTTCGGCTTCCATTTCGCACTGGCGTTTCTCAAGGCGGGCGTTGGAGGCGCGCAATTGCTCCTCGACGCGCTTCTGAGCGCTGATGTCAGTGACAACGAGGAGCACATACTCTTTTCCGTCAGGTCCATGAATGATGCGCCCGCTGAAGATTGCGGGAACTTTCTCGCCGCCCTTGCGGGGGAAGTAGAACTCATGGCGATGATGACCCTCGCGCAGACTGGCTTCGCGCTGGCGCATAAGGTAGGGCAGGTCTTCTGGAGGAAAAACGGAGTCTGCGGTACGACCGAGCATCTCCTCGAGCGTGTAACCTCCCAAGCGAATCAAAGCTTCGTTGGCGAAAACCACACCCAGTTGGAGGTCGATGATGAGAACACCCTCATTGAGGGTTTCGAGGATGGACTCCATTTGACGGAGCCAGTCGGGTGCAGGGCCGTAAGAGGCAGGCGCCGATGCGATGGGTGTGTTGGATGGTGCGTTTTCGTTCATAGCGAATTTCGGGACGGCGTCGTATCGCTTCAAGCGAATGACAAGCGTAATGCACGGCCCCAAGAAGTCAAAGCCTGCATTCCGTGCCAACCGCCGTGTTTAATGTGATGACAACCCGAGACGAGTGGATACTCGGCAAAATGACGAGGGATACGTGTGAGCTGCCGGTGCGGAAAGGGCACAAAGGGGAAAGAAGACGAAACGGGAAGAGGCGGCGAGGCGTCCTAGAGGCAGAAGGCGGAGTCAGCAGCAGAAAAGGATTCGAGGAGAAGACGCATGCGCAAGATCATGTTGCTGGTATTGGTGTGTGCGGCACCGCTGTACGGCCAGAACGCCCCGAATGCATCGACGGATTTCCGGACGGGGGCAGGTTGCGGCCCGCAGAAGACGCAGTACGAAGTGACGCTGGACGCGCCCGAGAAGGGAGTGCTTGCGCCGTCACCGGGTAAGGCGCGAGTTTACGTGCTGGAAATTGTGGGCACGAATCAAACAGGTTTCACGACGCGGGTGGGCGTGGATGGAAACTGGGTGGGGGCGAATACGGGGAAGGGCTATTTCTCCTTTGAGCTGGAGCCGGGAGGCCATAACATCTGCGCGGACTGGCAATCGAAGCTAAAGATCCGACAGCAGGATGGCGGCGCGATGGTGATCAGAGCAGAAGAGGGAAGGACGTACTACTTCGTGGTCAGCCTGCTGGTGCAAGCGCTGGACTTCAACTTGACGGAAGTGGATGAAGCGGAAGGGCAGTGGCTGCTGTCGATCTCGCAGAAGAGCGCGTGGATCCAGAAGAAGTAGGAAAGAAATGGTCGCTGGGTCGAGCCGGCTGAGCCGGCCTGGGTAAGCGCTGTCTGCGGTGCAGCTTTCGGCTGGATGCCAGGAGGTTCCGGGAATGCGACGCGTCTTCGCGCTGATTGTGGTGTTGGTGGCGGTGGCTGGGCTTGTGCACTTCGCACGCCGCCGCGCTCGGCAATCCGGGCGGATGCTGCGAGCCGAGCATTTCGCTGCGAGCTCGACCGGGGAGATTCCAGAGGACGCGCAGAGCGAATGCACCTTGGCAGCGGTGGGGTATCGCGTTTTGCGGGTGCATGACAGACCCGTGGCGGTGTGGTATCCCACCTTGGCGCAGCCTCAGAACCATGAGTACCGTCAGGGATTTTCGAGCATGCTGGCCGTTAATGCCGCGCCAGCCGCGGTTTGCGGGAAGAAGGTCCCGTTGGTGGTGTTTTCTCATGGCGATTATGGTTGCGGGCTTCAGTCGGTGGCATTCACCGAGGAGTTAGCCCGCCACAACTATGTAGTAGCCGCGCCCGATCACGCGGACGCCGCGATCTGCCACACCGAAGTCGAGCCCGGGAAGCATCCGCCGGCACGGCAACCCAGCGTGTTCAAGCCGGAAACTTGGGACGAAAAAACATTTGTGGATCGTCGCGACGATGTAGAGGCGTTGATCACTGAGTTGCTTGCGAGCCCTGAGTTCGCGCCGGTGATTGATGCAGAGAAAATCGGGGCGGCGGGCCATTCGTTGGGAGGATATACGGTCGTTGGCCTGGCCGGCGGATGGCCAAGCTGGCGTGATTCGCGGATACGCGCAGTATTAGCCCTTTCTCCATACGTGATGCCATTTCAGGTGAAACAAACGCTCGGGGGAATCCGCGTGCCGTTGATGTATCAGGGCGGCACTTTGGATGTGGGGATTACCCCCTTTCTCGAAGGAGAAAAGGGCGCTTTTGCGGCGGCGAATCCCCCGGTTTATCTGTTGGTGCTGAGACAGGCGGCGCATCTGGCCTGGACGAATTGCGGCGAGTATCAGACGACCGCGTCTTGCGCTGCGGGCCAAACCAACATGCGTCTGATTGACGAATATGGAATCGCCTTTTTCGATCAGTACCTGAAACACATTGCGCAGCCAGTGTTGCAGAAGAAGGATGCGCGTTTGGCGGAGTACCGGTTCCGGGTAGCGCCGCAGTAATGGCATCGAGGATCTGAGGTCCTATTTAGCCAGCAGAAAACCTTACCGTAGGCTGTGTTCCAGAAGGATGAAGCTACGACGATGAGTTTGTGTACCAACGCAGGACGCGGAGCGCGCGCAAGGTGTTCCAGCGGCTGGCGTGCCCTACGTCCGTTTCCATCTCCAAGGGGATATGCTCGCGATGAAGGAGGTTGAGCGGCCAGCGGCCGTTCTGGTGACGGCGCTCGATCACGGTTTCGATAGCCTCACGAACGCGGCGGTCGGGTTTAACTCCCGCATCCCGCAGATAATCGAGTCCGCGCAAGACATCGTAGTGCCAAAAAGTTGGGAACGAGAAGCGCATCCAGCGTTCGTCGATGACTTCGCGGGTGCGGAGCGAGCGGAACATGCGGCGCTCGAGCAGATAGTTTTCGCCGCGCTTGCGGGCCTTCGTGAGCGCCGCCGATTTGCGCCCAGTGCGTTCGTAGGCGAGCAGTCCCTCGAGCACGCAGATGGTGGTATGGAAGGAAGAGCGGCGGCTTTTCGGACGTTTTGGCGAAGGTTCCACTGCTTCGCAGTTCCAGCCGCCATCTTCGAGTTGCTGGCGCAGGAGTTGATTGGCCAGCCGGCGATTTGGTTGATTGAAATATGCGCCAATGGCGAGGATTCTGCCGTTGATGCAGGGCTCCGTTTCCCCGTGAAGGAAAGGGCGGTTGTTGAGCGGCTTAAACACGAGCCGTTTATCGACGCGATCGATCATTTTGCGGGCGTGCTTGCTAGCGGGGTCAAGACCGAGGTCCATCAACACAACGAGACTGTAGAGGGTGACAAGTAAGCTTCGGTCTTCCTGAGGGCTGCCCCAGTTGCCAGCGGGAGATTGGCGGGCGAGAAGCCGGGCGGCCCAGCCATCTGTTGCGACGCGAGAGCGCTCGGCGGCGACCGCTTTAGGCGGTGCATCGATGAGGTCGCGCATAACCTGCCAGCGGATGGCCGGGTCGGAATCGAGAAGCCATTGCAGCTGCGCGGGACGGGGTGCGTAATCGTGTAGGCGCATTCCCCTTTTATAGCACGTGGTGTGCTGGCTCTGGCCGTTCTGGAATCAGGGTTTGGTGCGGGATTGCATGGCCATGGCGACGAGTGCGCCGATAAAAATGGCGGGGAAGAGTTGGCCTACGGTGGCCTCGGCTACAGTGAGGGAGCGGGCGATGGGAGAAATGGGCGAGACATCGCTGCCGAGCGTGGTGAGCGTGCAAAAACTGTAATAGGTCAGTTTGGAGATGAGTTGATCGAAATCCGCGGGCGCGTTAACGAAATGAAAGGAACCGGGGTGGGATTGCTCGACAATCTGAAACGCCGAGGCCCAAACCATGCCGACAAGCAGATAGGCACAGATCCCGCCCTGGACGCGGTTCCAGGTGATCGGACCGGTGCGAAACATGACCAGGAGCACGATGCGAATATAAAGAAGCAGGGTGATAGTGGTGAGGACACAGCCGATCTGGTGCAACAGCGGGGTGGGATGCAATCGGCCCGTAGCCAGAAGCACGCCGGTCACAAAAATGAAGGCGATCACCAGGAGGGTATCGACGCGATTCTGTTTGACGACGACCGCGCCATAGACCATGAGCACCATGATGATGAAGTCGAGTGCGGCTCGGCTGGTTAGACCCGCTTCACGCAGTGGGGTGATCACGAAGACCAGAGCGGCCAGGGAAAGAGTGAGCAGGGTGAGGCCGATGTCCCCGGACCAAAATTCACCCATTTGCGCGCGAAGGGAAGTCTCTCGAGAGCGCAAGGCGTAACTATCGTGCATTGGAAGCTCCTATCAAGGCTTGAACTGCGGGCGGAAACGGCGCAACGGGAGGCGTCGCCCGTGGACGCTTCCCGCTGATCGCCTCGGGAATTGTGTTTACTCTACCAAGGACCAGTTCTCATCGGGGTTGTATTCCTGCAGGGCGGTAGTGATTTTCGTCGTGTCCGGCCCCAAATCCTGTTCGTAAACCATGCCGTCACGGCTGATCATAAAGGTCATGATGCCGGTTTCGGCATACTTGACGGGAGTTGCGAGGACGGCGAAGCCGCCAGTCATTTTCCCATTCACGATATAGCTCGCGGCGCCGCCCGGGGCATCTTGGCCCTGGGCCGGGAGAATGCGGAGGCTGTAGCCATCGATGACGAAGGGCTGGTCCGGTGAATAGGAAGCGAGCGAGGTTTTCGGGAATTTGCTGAGGTGCCCGAGAGGACTGGAGGTGTGGGCATCGGGAGCGGGCCAGTAGAGGCCATCTTGCTTGCCCGTGGTGCTGATAATGCGCCGGGTATATTCCGGAGAATTGCTGCTGGCGAAATAGAGTTCCTCCGCGTTGGCGAATGCGATGCAGGCGTCAATGGCCAGGAGTTCGTTCCTGCCGATTTCGCGGGCGCGGATTTCCTCGGCTCCGGCGACGCCATCGAAATACCATTGGCCGGAAGAATTCTTAGCCAACGGCACGGGGAAGGCGAAGTTGTCGGCGCCAATATAAAGAACGCGGGTGCCGTCCGTCATGTCGACCCAACGGTTCATTTGCCGGTACTTGGAGACAAAGGCGTCCATGGCGGCCTTGTCGGATGCATAGTCACCGGTGGTGATGAGGGCTTTCGCCTGGCCACCGAGCACGGGCACGAGTGCGTTCGGATCGCCGCTCTTGGCAGCCTGAGCCAACGCCGCGGCTGCGTTCTCCGGCGACCGGTAGGTGGCCTGGCTGACGGTGGTGGCGGAACTGTTAGATTCCACCTTTCGAGCCAGGATTCCGACGCCGGCGATCATGGTACCGACGAGAACCAGCCCAGTAATCACTAGCAATTTCTTCCAAATTCCCGTTTTGCTTTCATTCGAAGTCATTTTAAATCTCCTTTTACGGTTCCTTTTTATTCGTTTGCCCGATCCGGATTTAGGTCCCTAGCGACGCCGTCCGCCGCCACCACCGGAGTGGTGTTCCGCAGGTGCGTGTTCGCGAGCCATGTGTTGTTGGGGCCTGCGGCCAGCCATGCTTTCACGGCCGCGGTTGCTTTCCATGCGACTCCGCGTACCGTCGCCGCTCATGCGCGAACTGCCCAGATTCCTGGCGTTCGAGCGGTCGTTACTGGCTCCGAGATAAGTCCCGCCTTGGTGTCCATCATTGTGATAGCCGCCCGGGGGTGCGACACCCGGGCCATTCATGCCCGCATTTCGGTTCTGAACGCCGCCGTTGCCACCGATCAGGCCGTGATTTCCATTGTTCCCGCCGTTTGGGGTGTTCGCGCCGGTGCCTTTGTCCGCGTGCCAGCCTCCGTCAGGACCGAAATACCCGTTTGGGTGATATCCGCCGTTCGGGCCATAGTGCGTGTCTTCGCCCGGCTTGTAGTTCCCGTCGGGATGAAAGGTGCCGTTGGCACCATACCAAGCGTGGTTTTGCGACCCAGCAGCTCCGCCTCCCCAAGGGTGATAACCGTTGTAGTTGGTGTTGTTCCAGGTGTGGTTATTGATGTAAGTGTTGTGGTTGAAGATGATCGTCGAACCGCCGCCACCACCCCAGCCGCCCCAGTTCACATTCCAGGCGTGCCAGCCCCAGCCAAAGCCGCCGCCCCAGCCGCCACCTCCGAACGCAGCGCCAATCGTAATGCCGGTCCCGAAGTAGAGACCAACCGAAGCGACGGGCAGCGGCGGAGCCACGTACATGGGCACCACCACGGGCGCACCGTAGACGATCGTGGGGTTGTACTGTGGAACATAGACAATCTGTGGGTTCGCCGGCTGAATCACGATGGTGTTCGCTGCAGGTTGCGTGACCGTGATCTGTGAATTGGACTGCAGCGTCCCCGCGGCTTGCGCCTTGGCGCGCATCACTTGCACGGCCATCATGACGTCGGACTGTTGATTGGCGAAGGCCTGGCCGAGGCTCGAGGTCCACGAGAGGTTGTGAGCCAGGTTATCCAAGACAGAAGGGAACTGTGTCAGAGCCTTGACGCTGGGATCCCAGGATTGCTGGTCAGTCGCTTGCTCGAGGGCCGTGCCTGTCAGGTTACGGTTTTGTGCCAGCCAGTCGTCGGCATAGGCCACTTGGTCTGGATTTGTTGAGGCTGCGAGCACCTGTGCAACCAGCGCGTCAGGGTAGAGCGCGATGGGAGCAACCAGGGCGTCAAGTTGATCCGAAGAGAGCGCTGCCGGAATTGGCGCAGGATTGCTTTGCGGCGCGCTCGTGGTTGCAGAGTACGTAGCTGTTTGCGGCACGGTCACAGGCGTCGGCATGTAGCCCGGTGCAGCGGGAGCAGGCGGAGTTAGTACGGGCTGCGAATAACTCACCGCCGGCTCCACTTCGACAGGGCCGCCGGAAGTGCGCATGGCCTGCCACGGTGCGTGCTTGCCGTGAAGACCGTACGTACCGCTCATATTGTTTCCATAAATCTGTCCGCGAAACGTGAGAACGTTGCTGGTGACGGTGCTGAATCTGATGTGGTGGACATCGACGTCGCCCTGGATGGGGCCAGACTGGACCGGGCCTTCAAAATATCCGGTGATCCGGTTACCGTACTGAGCAATTTGCACATGCTTGGTTTCGATCGCGCCGTCCTGAATTCTGGTTGAGTAAATCGTCCAGTTGCCCTCGACGTTGTCCGGCGGTTGCTGGGCAAACGTGGGGAAAGCAAAAATCAGCGAGACGAGCCAAAAAGCTGCCAAGCTCAAAGTCGCGTTTGTTCTTTGCATGACATCCTCCGTCTGTTAATCCGCGACTGTTTTGGATTTGTCGCTTGACCTGGAGAATGCAAAGCGGGAGCCAAACCAAGTCCTTGATTCGCATGGACTTGGGTAGGATTGGCTTCCCAAGGACTTCGGGAATTCACGAAGTGTCAGGAAAGCTTGCTCGGGACGCCCGCAGAGCAAGGGATCACATCGGTACGAGAAACAATGGTGTAAAATCCCCCCTGCAATCACGGAGAATGTCGTTGCAAGCTGAACCGTTGCTCACACTTGCTGCACAGGTGGCTGGGGAGCACCGCGCGAGCAATGTGCTAATTGCTACCGTGCGCGGGCTCGCCGCGCAGCCTGGTGTTGCGCTTGCGCGCATCTGGCTGCTCGGTCCCGGTGACCTTTGTGATCAGAATTGTGTTCTGCGCAACGAGTGTGCTGATCAGACCGAGTGTTTTCACTTGGTAGCGAGTGCCGGGAGTACCAAGGACAAGACCGAGAACTGGTCGTCGATCGAGGGGCGCTTTCAGCGAATTCCCAAAGGACATCAGCGGAAGGTAGGTGTAATCGGGACGACTGGTCAATCAGTCCTGGTCGAAGATATTGCGCAAGACAGCCAGTGGATTGCTCAACCAGAGTGGGCCAAGAAAGAAGCGATTCGCAGTTTCGTGGGGCATCCTCTGGTCTCGCGCGGAGAAATCCTAGGCGTTCTGGGAATCTTCGCCCGCGAACCATTGACGCAACAAGACTCGAGTTGGCTAAAGATGTTTGCCGATCAGGCGGCCGTGGCCATAACCAATGCCCAAGCGTTCGAGGCGCTCCGGCAATCGGAAGCGGCAGAGCAGAAGCGGGCACAGGAACTGAAGCAAGTGATCGATCTGGCGCCGCTGCACATGTTTATCTGGGAAGCCGACGCCAACGTGTCCTATGGCAACCGCGCGGCGCGGGAATATTTCGGCCCGATTCCGCTGAAGCCGCCGATGATGTTCCTGGACGAGGTGGCCCACCCGGACGATGTGGAGGGGCTCAAGAGCGGGATCAGAGAGGCGATGGCGCGCGGGGAATTGTTTGAGATGGAAGTGCGCATGCGCCGGCACGATGGCGAGTATCACTGGTTCCTGTACCAGCTGAATCCGCTGCGCGACGAACACGGGAACATCAGCCGCTGGTGCGGCGTGCGCACCGACATCGATGAACAGAAACGCGCGCAAGATCGCACGCAACGCGAAAATCTGGCGCTGCGCGAGGAAGTAGATAAAGCGTCGATGTTCGAGGAGATCGTGGGGACTTCGCCCGCGTTGCAAGCGGTGCTGACGCGCGTTTCCAAAGTGGCGCCCAGCGATTCCACGGTGTTGATTACCGGCGAAACGGGCACCGGCAAGGAACTCATTGCCCGCGCGATTCACCGCCGTTCTCCGCGTGCCGCACGAGCGTTTGTCAGTGTGAACTGCGCGGCCATCCCTCGCGATCTGATCGCTTCCGAACTGTTCGGCCACGAGAAGGGAGCTTTCACCGGCGCTTTGCAGAAGCGCTTGGGGCGTTTCGAGCTGGCCGAAGGAGGCACGATTTTTCTAGATGAGATTGGTGAGTTGACGCCAGAGACGCAAGTGGCCTTGCTTCGCGTTTTACAGGAGCGCGAATTCGATCGCGTGGGAGGGAGCCGCCCAATTCGTGCGGATGTGCGGGTCATTACCGCGACGCACCGCGATTTGCCCTCCGCCGTTGCCGCCGGCACGTTTCGGAGTGACCTGTTTTACCGCATCAACGTATTTCCCGTGGAAGTGCCACCGCTGCGCGAACGCCGGGAAGACATTCGCCTGCTGGTGGAATACTTCATCGACCGCTACGCCAGCAAAATGGGGAAGAAGATCAGCAGCATCGACCGGAAGACCCTGGCGCATCTGCAATCCTATTCCTGGCCGGGCAATATTCGCGAACTGCAGAACGTGATCGAGCGCTCGGTCATCGTGTGTGACTCTCCCGAATTTTCGGTGGACGAAAGCTGGCTGCGCTTGAGCGCGGGCGCCAGCCGGCCTTTACGGGATGAGCTGGTCGATCAGGAGAAGGAACGCATCGAAGAGGCGCTGGCGGAGACGAAAGGCCGGGTGTCCGGTCCCACGGGCGCCGCCGCCAAGCTGGGGATGCCGGCCTCGACCCTGGATTCGAAGATCAAATCGCTGAAAATCGATAAGCGCCAGTTCCAAGCTCGCTAGGCTAGTTCACGAAGTTTCGAGAAATCCCGAGCTGTTCGAGAACTTTACCCTCATTAACTTTCTTGTTTTGTTGGTGTTGCAATTGGCAGGTTTCTTGCAATTCCAATCGACTGGCAGGCGAAGTGTCTTCAACCCGCGTTCCGGAGGCGCGAGTGGTGGGAAGGCTTTTGGCGAAAGGAAGAGCGTAACCATCATGTGGAAAATCCTGAAACGGACGGACGGCGACCGCGTGGTGCTGAACATCAGCGGCAGACTGGCGGCGGAAGAGCTGGTGGCACTGCAACAGGCGATGTCGTCCGAAACAGCTCGACAGAAGATCGAGTTGGACTTGGGAGACCTGAAGCTCGTAGACCAACAGGTGGTGAATTTTTTGGCATGCTGCGAGGCCAGTGGCACGCGCATTCGGAATTGCCCACTTTACATCCGGGAGTGGATTACCCGGGAGAGGGTTGGCCAGAACCCATGATGCGCCAGCCGGTGCCTCACGACGTCGGTCACGCAGCTTGGAAGGGGGCTGCGCTTTTATCGACCGGAGACGATCGTGAGATCCCGCAGCCGCTCTATCGTGGTGCGATTTATTTCTTTGTGGCGGAAACGCCAGCGCCAGTTGCCTTTGGGGCGGCCGGGCATGTTCATGCGCGCTTCGGTGCCCAGCCCGAGCACATCTTGCAGCGGAATGATGGCAATGTCCGCCACCGAAGTGAGCACGGCTTGAATGAAGGACCAGTGAATCTCGTGGCCGTCGCGCTGCAGGTAGCTCTTCACGCGCTGCACGGTGGCGCGATTCTCGGCGCTTTTTGTGCCGCGAGCAGCGCGGTGTATGGCTCTCCACCAACCAAGGGTCGTATCGTTATCGTGCGTTCCTGTGAAACTGACTAACTGGCGCACGTAATTGTTGGGGCGGTGCATGCCCGATTCATCGAAGCCAAACTGCAGCACCGCCATTCCGGGGAAGCTGAACTGGTGGCGCAGGGCCTCGACCTCTGGGGTGATGATTCCGAGATTTTCCGCAACGATTGGAAGTTCCCCCAATTCCCGGCGCACGGTTTCAAATAATTCCGCTCCAGGGCCCTTAATCCACCGGCCGTTTTTTGCCGTGGAAGCGCGCGCCGGAACGCTCCAATACGCCTCAAAGCCGCGAAAATGGTCCAGACGCAGCAGGTCCATTAACTCAAAAGCCGATTTGAAGCGATTGATCCACCATTGGAATCCGCGCTTTTTCAGGCGATCCCAGCGATACACCGGGGTTCCCCAAAGCTGACCGTTTTTGCTGAAATAATCGGGGGGAACTCCACCGACGTTCCGTGGGGTTCCGTCGGAATGCAAGTCGAAAAGTTCCTGATTGCTCCACACATCGGCGCTATTGTGTTCCACGTAGAAGGACATATCGCCCATGATGGCGATTTTTCGCTTGGCGCAGTATTGGTGTAACGCGTGCCACTGCCGGAAGAATTCGTATTGGACGAATTTGTGGAAGCGAATCGACTGTTCGGAGGGCTCCGTTTGCGGATCGAATTCGGTCCAGGATGCCCCGTCGTTCGCCTCGCTCAGGGCCATAAAGCGGGCGTAATCGTGAAGCCACCAGGCGTGTTCGCTTACAAACTGGGCATAGTCCTTGTTCTCAGTGAAATTGCGGAAAGCTTTCTTGAGCAGCGCTTCTTTAAAAGAGCGGACCGCGGGGTAATCCACCTGCGAGACCGGGAAGTGCGGAGAAGAGCGCAGGTCGGCGCGAGAAAGATAGCCGCGTTCCACTAGCGATTCGGGACTGAGGAGCAAGGGATTGCCGGCGAAGGTCGAGCAACATTCGTAGGGAGAATTTTGCGGACCGGTGGGACTGACCGGCAAGACGCACCAAAGCTTTTGCCGCGCTTCCACGAGCAAATCGACGAAGCGCCGGCTCTCCGGTCCTAAATCCCCGATACCGTAGTTTCCCGGGAGCGAGGTCAGATGTAACAGGATTCCACTGCAGCGGCCAATCTTCACGAGCGATCACCAGGCGCAAACCAGTTTGCGGCGTTCGAAGCTTTTTTTCAATGTCGCGATGCACGCTTAGGGAGTCAGCCCTTCACGGCCGCACGAATCTTGGGGGGACCGGATACGGCACTCGACACTTGATCGTTCTTCTCGATGGCTGCGATGAGCGCCCGGGTAACCTTGTCGTCGATCTCCAGCGCCCGATTCAGCGCCACGGGATAGCGCGCCACCAGCTCTGGACCGCTGTCGGAGAACTGCAGACGGTGATGCGGCTCGGGCGGAGTGAGGGGGAACTCGGTCTGGTCGATGGCGCTACGATGCCAAAACGTGTCGATTTTATATTCTTTGAAGACCGGCACGATCGCGGATTCGAGTGCGTCCTGGACGACGGCGTAATTGCCCTTGGGGGACAAGGGAATAACGGCCTCGTGCCAGGTATAGCGGGTCCCGGGTAATTGCTTGAAGAGCGGGGTGGTGGCTTGGAACAACACGGCATTGGAGAACACCGCGATTCGGCCGGTGGGATAGAGGTCGTATCCCGTTCCCGCGTATTCCATGACATAGAAGCGAAACAGGCCTACGTCAATCACATCCCCGGTTACTCCCGCTACGCTGACGCGATCGCCGACGCTGATGCCGTAACGCCCGATCACAAAAAAGTACGCAGCGACAGACAGCAAGATGGTTTGTAAGCCCACGGCAATGCCGGCGGTCACAAAACCGGCAAAGGTGGCCAAGGAACTGAACTCACTGGCAAAGCCCAGCACGATCACCAGAGCGATCAGGAAGCCCATGACCACGCGCCGTAGCAACAGGAATTGCCGCCGCCGGCGCGGTTCGTGGACATAGCGGAAGGTCAGTCGTTGCCAAATTTCCGCCAAACCCAAAACGATGCCGATGGCGAAGAGGATCAGAAACACCCGCGTGAGAATGGCAACCAGCATGGAGCGCGATTCATTGACATGGGCGGTGCGCCATCGCAGCAGGTTCGATTTGCTCTGGTCCAGCACCAGCAGTTCTTCGGTGAGGGGGAGCATGGCGGCGGAGATCGCCTTGAAGCGCCGGGTCAGCGCGTCGTATTGCTCCTTAGTGACTCCGGACTTTGTGGCCAGCTCTTTTTGCTGGTTGAAGGTGGCAGTCAATTCGCCGCGTAAAGGCGTTCTGAGGTTGGTGGCGATTTTCTGTACGTTGTCGCCTTCGTTGATGCGCTGTTCGATGGAACGAACGCTCTGCACCTCACCGTATATGGCGATCAACTCGCCAAACAAGCCTGGCGAAGATTTAGACTCGTTTTTATTGTTCACGGGGGCGGAGGTCGTTTTGTTATTGACCTGCGTTTCCATGACCTCCGGCACGGATCGCGCCAGCTCGTTGATGCTGCCCTTCAATCCCGAGCCGCCGGCGTTATTTTGTTCGGCGAAATTGCGCATCTGCTGAACGGCGGCGAGCGCAGCTTTGTCCAACTCCAATTTGCCTTCGAGCGACGCTTGCTGCGCCTGCCAATCCTGCTGCTTGCCCGTGTGCTTCTGTTTCAGGGCGCCGATTTGCGTTTGGTCCTGTTCGATGCGCTGCGATACTTCCGCTTCCATCTGCGCATATTTCTCCGCCGGACTATTTTGCTGGCCGGTGTTCGATGGCGAGACGGTGCTCTCGGCTAGCAAGTCCGCTTGTGCCCGGGCGGATTGAAATGCCAAGCGCACCGCCTGCGCCGCCAGGTTTTCCGCTGTGTTCAAGTAAAGGGAATCGCTTGGCTCGGTTCCCGGCGATATGCGCGTGGTGACGTTTTTGTACCAGCTAATGGCGGCATTCAGGTGCGCCAGAATGTCGTTGGCGGAATTTGCGGTGGCATCTTGTGGCCACACCCGAACAGGAAGCAATGGGAAAACACCGCAGATCGCCAGCGCGACGGCCACGAAGCGAATCGATGGAAGGAGAGATTTGCTTGAGGTCACTGGTGGTGATGGCCGCGGCCGATGCCTGCTCTTGCGCCAGAATCGTTTCATGACTTTGCGCTGACCTGCCCGGCGACCGCGGCATCCGTTTGCGCGCCCAGCAATATGCTCAAATTCACCAGATAAATCCACAGCATCATCCCGATGAACCCGGTAAGAGTTCCATAGACTCGAGCCATATTCGGGCTGTGGTTCACATACAAACTGAGCAGGGCACTTGCCAGTATAAAACACACGCTGGTCAGCAGCGACCCGGGCGTGACCCACCGCCAGGGGAGCCGTTTTCCGGGCAAAAAGTAATTCATCAGGTCCACCGCGAAACAAACCATCGCCAAGGTCACCAGCCAGCGGACCCAGTGGAATTGAGCATCCAGGTGGACCAGGTCGCGCGAAAACACGGTCGCCAGCAAATGACCGGCGCTCCAGACTCCAAAGCACGCTAATAGAAAAACGGCCATCACCAGTGTGGCGACAATGGCGATGGCCCGTTGCTCCACATAGCTTCGATCATCCTTGATTCCATAAATTCTGCTGAGCGCGCTCATTAGACTCAAGAAGCCGGTCGAGGCGCTCCAGATCGTCAGCAAGAGTCCGAACGATAGGATGCCGCCGTTGCCCTTGGACAAATCGGACATCGCGGACAAAATCATTTCTTGCGCGCTGGCCGGCATGGAATCGGATAACCACTGCGAGAACGCGTACAAGCCGGAAGTCTGATTCAGCCACGCCAGCAAAGCTGTCAGTACCATGAGAAAAGGGAAGCAGGACAGCGCGAAGTAAAACGAGACTTCTGCGGCCATATCCGTCGCGGAATCCACCTGCCATCCGGCCCAGAATCTGCGGAGGATTTGGGTGATTTTTCGACCCAGGCCGCGTTTTAGAAACGTTTTTGCGTGGGCGGTCGATACCGTAGGAAGTTTGCCCGAGGCGGGCAGCGTGTCAGTCGATCGCATGTCGAGCCATTTGGAGCGCATTCCTGGTTAGCGTTTCTTTGCGACGTGTGCACCAGCGTCGCAGTTGGGGTCGACCTAGATGCGAAAAACCTTAGCTTGCGATGCGGCCCGAGGTTTCTTCAATCGGGAGAATACTGGAAGCGAGTCATACAGACTTCACTGTAGTCGGTCGTTAGGTGAATGCGGGAACTGAGTTCGCCGAAGGCTAGTCGTGTAAAATTTTCGGATTTGTTATGCTACCGCGCGTGAAACGCCCCTTTTTGATTGATACGGATACCGCTTCGGATGATGCCGTGGCGTTGATCATGGCGCTGCGCAGCCCGCTAGTGGAGGTTGTGGCCGTAACGACGGTGGCGGGGAATGTGCGGGTGGAGCAATCCACGCGCAATGCTCTGTACACCGCCGAGTTGTGCGGTGCGTGCGTCCCGGTATTTGCCGGCGCGGAAAAGCCGCTACGCCGCGAACACTACGGAGCGGACTGGTTCCACGGCCGGGATGGTTTGGGCGACCATGATTATCCGCCGCCGAAGCGGGTTCCGGAACGCATGTCCGCGGCCGACGCCATCATCGCTACGGTGGAAACGCATCCGGGCGCGCTGGAAATGGTCACGCTTGGCCCGCTAACCAACATTGCTCTTGCTCTGCAGAAACGCGCAGACATTGCCGGGAAGGTCCGGCGGTGCGTGGTGATGGGCGGAGCGCCGTGCTGCGAGGGCAACGTGACGCCGGCAGCCGAATACAATATCTGGTGCGATCCGGAGGCGGCGCGCATGGTGATGAGGAGTGGATTGCCAATTGAGTTGGTTGGCTGGCATCTCAGCCGCCATGGCGCAGTTTTAAATAGTTCGGAAATCGAACACATTTTGAGTTTTAAGAATCCGATTGCTGAGTTTGCGATCGAATGCAATAGCATGGCGCAGCAAGCTTTTTTGCGGCAAACCGGCGAACCTGGCATCGCGTTGCCGGACCCGGTGGCGATGGCGGTAGCGTTGGATCCATCGATGGTCACTGCACGTTCGAAGCACCTGGTAGAGGTGGAAACGGAAAGTGAACTGACGCGCGGGATGACCATTGTCGATCGCTTGCATGTGGCCGGAGACGAACGGAACCGTCAGGCGTGGGCGCAATCCCTGGCGGATGGACACCAAGCGGAAATTCTTTGGAGCATCGACAATGCCCGTTGGAAAGAGGCTTTGTACGCGGCGCTGCGCTGAGTGGGCTGGCCGGAATAAAATTGGTTGTCAGCAGCCCTGGAAAATGGCAATGTCTCCTGTCCCAGGGGACAAACTAGCTTCCTGGCTAGGAGACAGACACGCGGGTGGCGGGTTCCAAAACAACAAAGAAAGGCAAACCAGCCCGGTCGCGACCGCGCTCCGAGCTCATGATGCGGTTGTATCTGGAAAGCAATCCCGAAGCGCTTTGTTTGGTGCGCTCGGCGCTGGAGCGGGCCAGCGAAGTGATCCATTTCCAGGAGCCGGATTGCCGCGCGATCGTGCGTTCGGTGGACGAGGCACTGGCCAATGTAATCCGGCATGCCTACAAGGGCCGCGGCGGTTTGCCGATCGAGGTTACCTGCCGGCGGTTGTTCGGCGGGTCAGACAAGAAGGAACCACTGGGGTTGGAAATTGAGCTGTCCGACTCCGGTATTGCCCCGGATCCCAAAAAGCTGTCAGGCCGGCCTCTCGACGAAATTCGCCCCGGAGGCTTGGGCCTTCATTTTATGAAACAGAGCATGGACGTAGTAGAATTCCGGCGCAAGAGCGGTAAGAACTTGCTGCGCATGGTGAAATACCTGGCGCCTTCTAAGCCAGGCCATCCATCAGGAGGAGAATAGACCGTGCAGATCGCTGCCCGACATTCCGAGAATATGGCCATTTTCGATATATCCGGCGATATCGACCTGGCTAATTCGCCGACGATGCGCAAGGCCTTGTTGGGCGAGATCAAAGAAAAACATACTCGCCGAGTGTTTCTGAATCTAAAAGGCGTCCGTTACATCGACAGCTCGGGTATCGCTTCGCTGGTGGAAGGCTTGAAAGCTGCCAGGGATAATGGCGCTCGCCTGATTCTTTATGGGTTGAATGCTTCGGTGCGCGAAGTGATGGAGCTATCCCGCTTGCAGAAGATCTTCGAAATTTATGACAGCGAAGAGCAAGCCCTTGCGTCTTGAGGGTAATGGGGAATTCCTCGAACCAGGCCGGTAACTTCATTGGAGCTTATTCGACAAATTGGTAGCGCCGTGCTCGGCGGGCTGTCCTACATGGGCTCGCTGACCATGCTTGCTTTTCGCGCGGCCTACTTCACCTTCGTAGCGCCGTGGCAAGGAAAGCCGGCACGCATTCAGAAATCGGTTTCCCAGGCGATGGAAGCGGGTGTGCGCGCGCTGCCCATCCTCTCTTTGATTACGTTTTTCATTGGGTTGATCTTGGCGCTGCAGGCGGCCTACGAGTTACGGCGCTTCGGAGCCATGGGCTTTGTAGCCAGCGCCGTGGCCATTTCCATGACCCGCGAACTTGGTCCGTTAATCACCGCGGTGATTGTGATTGGCCGGTCTGGATCTGCGTTTGCTGCGGAAATCGGCACGATGAAGGTCACGGAGGAGATCGACGCGCTGGAAACCATGGCCATCGATCCGGTGGGCTTCCTGGTGGCACCAAAATTCGTGGCCATGATCCTGATGCTGCCTTGCCTGACCATTTGGGCGAATTTCATGGGAATTTTGGGAGGCTCACTGTTTGGCGTGCTGAAGGCGGACTTCACCTTCCAGCGATACATCCTGGCCTCCCTGGACGCGCTGTTTTTGCGCGACGTAGTCACGGGCCTGGTCAAGAGCGTGATGTTCGGCATTACCATTACCGCCGTGGGTTGCCTGGAAGGTTTCAACACTGGTGGCGGCGCCGAGCAAGTCGGCCGCTCTACGACGAAAGCGGTGGTGGTCTCGATTTTTCTTGTGATTTTGGTGGACCTGGTCTTTACAATGCTCTTCTTTGTTTTGGCGCAGGACTAACTCTATGGCCCCTAAACTACCAACTGTCGCAACACCTGCCGAACTCACCGGCCCGATGATCTCCATCCGGGACCTGCGCGTGAGCTACGATGGAGGCCGCGAAATTCTTCACGGCATCTCGTTCGACGTGCAGCGCGGCGAAACCTTGGTCATCCTGGGTGGCTCGGGGTCGGGAAAAAGCACCCTGTTGCGCACGCTGGTGGGCTTACAGGAACCCACCTCCGGAGAGGTGTGGATTCGTGGCAAGAATTTCTTCGCGATTTCCGAGGACGAACGAAACGACATTCGCACGCGGCTGGGAATGTCGTTTCAAGGCGGCGCTCTGTTCGGATCCATGACCGTGGGCGAAAACGTGGCTTTGCCGCTGGTGGAACATACCAAGCTGGAGCCGTCGACGGTGGAGATTATGGTTCGGCTGAAGCTGGACCAAGTGGGGTTGTCGGGTTACGAAGATTTTTACCCGTCGCAATTGAGCGGGGGCATGAAAAAGAGAGCAGCGGTGGCGCGGGCTTTGGCCATGGACCCAGAAATTCTGTTTTTCGACGAACCTTCCGCGGGGTTGGATCCGATCATTGCCGCGGGGATTGATCAGCTGATTCTGGAGCTGAAAAAAGCGTTTCACATGACCATCATCGTGGTCACGCACGAACTGGCCAGCGCGTATTTGATCGCCGACCGCATGGTGCTCATCAACAAAGGGGATGTGGTGGCCATGGGTACGGTGCAGGAAATGCAAAAAAGCACGCATCCCAGGGTTCGCCAGTTTCTCGATCGCGTGCCGGAACCGGCGGTGGCTCAAGAGTTGGATTATCTGCAGATGCTGACGGAACCCTCCTCGAAGCGGGGTGAAGAAAGTCAGGGGAAGAGCAGGTAGAGCATGCAAGCAAGGCAGGAACAAGTGTTTGTGGGGCTGTTTGTGGTGATTGCCGCGATTTTGTTGGTGATTACCGTCTTCGCGCTGGCGGGCGTGTTTGCAACCTCCACGCACACCTTCCACGCCAGATTCCACAATGCGGCGGGACTCGAGCCTGGCGCTAGTGTTCGCTTTGAAGGCGGGCCGAAAGTTGGACGAGTGGAAAACCTCTCGATCGTTCCGAGCGATCCTTCGCTGATGGATATGTCATTTAGCGTAAAGGGCGATGTTCCGGTGAAGACCGACAGCCACGTCTCCATTTTGAGTTTCAGTCCACTGGGCGATAACCACCTGGAGGTTCGTGCAGGTTCTCCGAATGCTCCGCGAGCGGCGGATGGCGCTTTGCTGCCCTCCGATCCATATGTCGGCTTCAACGACCTGACCGCGGAAATCAACGAATTAACGCCACAAGCCAAACAATTACTGACGAACCTGAATGACCGCGTGACCCAATTGAAGCTGACCATCGACCGGGTGAACGATCTGTTGAACGACCGCAATCGCGCCAACATTTCGTCCACCCTCGACAATCTGCACGGCATGATCGAGGAGGATCGTCCGCAAATTAAGAGCACGCTGAACAACGTGAACATTGCGGCGCAGAAACTTAGCCCGTTGTTGGATCAGATTAACCACACCGTAGAGCAGGCCAACGGCACGCTCAAAAGGGTCGATGGCCTGGTGGATGAGAATCGGGCGGACATTCGCGCTTCGGTGGTGAAGCTGCACGAATCGTTGGACAACGTTGCGGCGCTTACGAACCAGGTGCAGCGGCTGTTGGACGACAACGATTACAACATCGGCGAAATTTTGAATAATCTGCGCATCGTCTCCGAGAATTTGAAGGAGTTTACCGACTCCATTAAGACGCATCCCGAGATTCTGGTGAATCCTGCAATGCCGCATGACCGCAAGCCTGGAGAGAAGCCATGAACGATTCCGTAATTCGTCTGCCGAAAATGGCGAGTGGGTTTCGCAGCATCCTCTCTGTGGCCAACCCTGCCGGTCTGCTGGCGGGAAGCTTGGTGCTGACATTATTGCTTGCGGGTTGCGGCGCCCCCCGGCCGATCAAGTATTACGGACTCAGCTATCCCACCAAGAGCACCGTGGCGCCTGACGCGGTGAATGCCTCGCTGATGGTGCGGCCTTTTGAGGCCTCGCCGCTCTATCTGGATAACAAGATTGTATACGGCTTTGATTCTCCGGAAATGGGCACCTACGAATTTTCCCGATGGGCCAATTCGCCGGTGGAGATTATGCAGATTGCATTTGTGCGCGGGTTGCGATCCACGGGGCGGTTCCAGGCGGTGTATACGGTGCGCTCTGATCCAAACGGCCGGTTTATCCTGGGTGGGCACCTTTACGATTTTAAGGAAGTGGATTCTTCTTCGAATGTACTGGCGCGCCTGACCTTCGTGGTGTACTTGCGCGACCGAAAAACCGGAAGAACCGTCTGGGACTACTCGTACAATCATGATGAGCCCGCATCGGAAAAGAGCATCACTGCGTTCGTGGAGGCGATGAACAAAAATCTCCAGCGCAGCGTGCAGGAAGTCGACGCCGGCCTGCAAAAATATTTCAGCGCCAATCCGGTTCAATAATCCGTTCCGGGGCACCGGAGCAGAACTACCACGCCCTCTTGGGGCTGTCCCCAGCGCGAGTTACACTGGAATGGTAACTCTGACGGACACGCCCATGACACCGACCGCAGCAAACAAAACCAAGACGCAGCACTCTGTTAGGCCACCGGCGAACGCCCCATTTCCTTTCCTCGACTTGAAGGCGCAATTCGCAGCTATTCGCGAAGAGGTGATGGACGCTATTCGCCGGGTGATGGACAGCCAGCAGTTCATTCTGGGACCAGAAGTGAAGCAATTGGAAGAGGAGATTGCCGGTAAACTCGGCGCCAAATACGCGGTTGGCTGTGCCTCTGGAACCGATGCGCTGATTTTGGCGCTGATGGCCGCCGGGATTGGCCCCGGCGACGAGGTCATCACCACGCCGTTCAGTTTTGTGGCGACTGCCGGTGCTATCGCGCAGGTCGGCGCCAAGCCTGTTTTTGTGGACATCGATCCAGTCAGCTTCAATCTCGACGCAGCGAGGGTCGAGGCGGCCATTACTCCGCGCACTCGCGCCATTCTGCCCGTGCACCTTTTTGGCCTGCCCGCGGACATGGACCCGATTCTCGCCGCTGCTCATGCCAGGAATTTGTTGGTAATTGAGGACGCCGCTCAGGCCATCGGCGCGCGATACAAGGGGCAATTTGTTGGGACCCTAGGGGACATGGGTTGCTTCAGTTTCTTTCCTTCGAAGAACCTCGGCGCTGCGGGCGACGGCGGTTTGATCACTACCAACGACTCCGCGACGGCGGAACGTCTGCGCATGATTCGCGTTCATGGCAGCAAGACGAAATACGTTCACGAGATTCAGGGGATCAATAGCCGGTTGGATGCCTTGCAGGCGGCTATTTTGCGCGTCAAGCTCCGTTATCTCGACCAATGGACCAGCGGCCGCGCGGGGCGGGTGCAACGTTACCGGAGCCTTTTCGACGAAAACCGTCTGACCGAGTTCGTCAGCTATCCACCGGTG
This sequence comes from Candidatus Sulfotelmatobacter sp., assembly GCA_035524015.1. GTDB lineage: Bacteria > Acidobacteriota > Terriglobia > Acidiferrales > UBA7541 > Acidiferrum. The sequence continues at coordinate 10,588 of DATKPS010000105.1, read as the reverse complement.
CCACCCGCCGACTCCCACCATGTCTATAACCAGTTTACGATTCGAGCACCGAGACGCGACGAACTGAAGGAGCATCTGGCTCAAGCTGGCGTTCCGTCGGAGATCTATTATCCACTGTGTCTCCATCTGCAAAAGGCGTTCTCGTCGTACGGCTACCACCCCGGACAAATGCCGTTCGCGGAAAAGGCCAGCCAGGAGGTCTTGTCTCTGCCGGTCTATCCGGAGTTGACCGACGCGCAGCAAGAAGCGGTAGTGCAGGGAATCGAGAGTTTTTATCGCACGAAGAAATAAGCAGCGCTAAGTTTCGTGGTGGACTGTTGAATCGTTTTACAGCGCTGTTGCGTTTTCCATCTACCTGATAATCCTCGCTATGTACTGGGGTCTCTATGACTTACAAGCGCTGTTGCATTTTTCAGATTCCGAGCCGTTGAGAAACGCAGCGTTTTCTCTGCCTGCCCACCTCCGTAATTTCTCGTTCCTTGTTTGTCTAACACATTGCCTCTGAATAGATTGCGTCGACTTTGCAGCACGTGCACGGCTTTGGCGAAGCAGTTGCCCTTAGAGAGAATCAGAAATTAGGAACCACTGGCCAAAAGAGGAGGCCCTTATGACCGTTATTCTGATGCTCGCGATGTTCGCCATCTTCCTCACCATCGACTATGTGAGGAAAGGTAAAGAAGCCAGAGAAACCGCCGCCGCTCGGGAAGAGGCTGCGTCGGTTGCACCACGCGTACTGCCGACGATCGTCGCTGGATTTGAGTTGCCCGACAACCGCCGCTATCACCCCGGACACACTTGGGCGTTGCAGGAGAGCCCGACGTTAGTGCGCGTGGGAATCGATGACTTTGGTGCGCGGTTGGTTGGCAAGATCGACGAAATCACGTTGCCGAAGCGCGGGCAGTGGATTCGCCAAGGCCAGAAGTTCGCCACGCTGGTGCGCGACGGACAAAAGGTCGAGATCGTTTCCCCGGTGGAAGGCGAAGTGACCAGCGTGAACGAAGCGCTTCTTTCAGATGCCGCTACGCTGAATAAGGATCCTTATGGACGGGGCTGGTTCGTTTCCGTGCTGTCACCCGATCTGGCCACCAGCTTCCGCAACTTGCTGAATGGCACGCTGGCTCGCAAGTGGATGGCAGAGGCTTCCAGCCGGTTGCAGATGCGCATTCCGGCCCTCGCCGGCGCGGTGGCGCAAGACGGTGGAGTGGCCATGCATGACCTGACGGTGCAGATGCCAACCACGAAGTGGACGGAGATTACCCGCGAATTCTTCCTGACTTGATTGGGTCACCCTCTTTCCCAATCGTTTGCTAGAACGCAGGCCCCGGTTAGCGATGACCGGGGCCTGCGCCTCTTTGGGACTGTGGTGGAAATATACAGCTGAAAGTGCTTACACCACAGAGTGATGGCGGTCACCTGCCTAGGTGCCGAACCTCACTGGAATTACCAAATTTCTCATGCAATCTTTGAGTGGGCCAACGACTACGCGGAAGGATTCATCTCTGACGTGGTCATCCCTGCTGAACTTTTCCACAGTTCAAGGGCATCACTCTACTGTCGTTTGGCCTCGATGCCCCGGATGACTGCCCGCCAGTGCTCTGACCTCTCGCAATGGGACCATGCGCTCCTTCCGGTCCGAGCGGGCCATGAGCCAGACGATAGATTTCCCGATTACCAACCGCATCGCCTTCCAACGGGACGAAGGTCGCTCCAGGGGGCATTTCGATTATGAGCAAAGGCATTCTTTACGATGCCACGTTGTGCATCGACTGCAAGCAGTGTGAGCGGGCCTGCGCGGAACATCACGGGCTGCCTTACGACGACGCAATCGCAGCGGAAGAGAAACAATCGGCGCACAAGTACACGGTGGTTCTGAATAAGGACGACAAGTTCATGCGGCGCTTGTGCATGAATTGCCAGGATCCTACCTGCGCGTCGGTGTGCCCGGTGGCGGCACTGCGCAAGAACGCGCTGGGGCCGGTCACTTACGACGGAGACCGTTGCATTGGGTGCCGCTATTGCATGATGGCTTGCCCGTTCTCGGTTCCGAAGTATGAATGGAACAAGGCGCTCCCGCTGGTGCGAAAGTGCGATATGTGCGCCGACCGCGTGCTTAACGGCTTGCAGACGTCGTGCGCCGAGGCATGTCCTACGGGGGCCACAAAGTTTGGCGAACGCGACGACCTGATCGCCGAAGCCAAAGAGCGCATTGCCAAAAACCCCGGCCAGTATGTGAACCACATCTACGGCTTGGAGGAAGTCGGTGGCACATCGGTGCTGCTGCTTTCCAGCGTGCCCTTCGAAACCTTCGGATACCGCAGCGATCTGGGGAATGAAGCTTTGCCGCCGCTGACGGGGCACGTGTTGTCGCATCTGCCCGACGTAGTGTTCATCGGCGCAGTGGCGCTTGGTGGGATTTGGTGGCTGTGTAATCGCAAGGAAGAAGTGGCCGCCGCCGAAGGGCGTCGAGAGCCCAGTAAGGCGTAGGGAGGACAAGGAAAATGGCCAAGGTGAAACTGACGTTCTGGCGACTGCTGCTGATACCTGTGCTGATTGCCGGCGCTTACGCGACCTTTCTGCGCTTTTTCCACGGCTTGGGCGCGTCGACCAACCTGAGCGATTCCTTTCCTTGGGGCATCTGGATCGGGTTCGACGTGATGTGCGGCGTCATGCTGGCCGCGGGCGGTTTTACGCTGACGGCTTCGGTCTATCTGTTCAACCTGAAAAAATTCAAACCCATCGTTCGCCCCACGGTGCTGACCGCGTTTCTGGGCTATCAGTTGGTGGTGGTCGGGCTGTTGTTCGACATCGGGCGCAGCTACCGCATTTGGCATCCGTTGGTGATGTGGAATCCGCACTCGGTGATGTTTGAAGTGGCTTGGTGCGTCACGTTGTATTCCATCGTGCTTTCGCTGGAGTTCGGTGGGGTAATCTTTGAGCGTTTCCACCTGACCAAGTTGATGCAGATCCAAAAAATGCTGCTGATTCCGTTGGTGATCGCGGGCGTGCTACTGTCCACGCTGCACCAGTCTTCCCTCGGCAGCCTGTATCTGATTGTGCCCAACAAGCTCTATCCGTTCTGGTATACGCCGCTGCTCCCGGTGTTGTTTTTTCTTTCGGCCATTTGCGTCGGTCTGGCGATGACCATTTTCGAGTCGTCGATGAGCGCCAAGCACTTTGGCAAGCAGCTGGAGCTGCCGATTATTCAGTCCCTGGGCCGCACATTGCTGGTGATGCTGTGCATTTACACCGCGGTGCGCGTGGATGATCTGCTGCATCGCGGAGCACTGGGTCTGCTGTTCAAACCGGGATGGGAGTCTTCGCTGTTCATTCTGGAAATGCTGCTGGTTTCCGTGGTGCCGATCACGTTGCTGCTGAACCGCAAGGTACGCCAGAGCGCCAACGGGCTGTATCTGACGTCGGTGCTCTGCCTGCTGGGCTTCGTGACCAATCGCTTGAACGTGGCCGTCACCGGCATGGAGGCCGCGTCGCGCCAGCACTATGTTCCGAAGTGGTCAGAACTTGCGGTTACGTTCTCGATCATCGGTGGTGGTTTTGCGGTGTTTGCGCTAGCCGCAAAGTATTTGCCGATTTTCAGCCATGAGGTGGTGCCCGAAGTCGTGGCAGAAGCAGAATCTGTGGAAGTACAGGTGCCCGAACTCTCGAATGTGGAAACCTAAAGCCAAGCCGGGAATAGTTGCGCGCTGGACAAGGCTCGCCAGCAGCCTGAGTGGCAAACTCCTGGTCGTGCTGGTCTCCACCATGGCCATCGTTTTCGGCGTTTTGGGCTACTTGAATATTCAGTTGCACCGGCGGCACCTGGAAAAAGACGCGTTGGTAGACGCGGCGCGGATCAGTAGCGTGATCAAACGCAACACTTCGTATTACATGCTGCGCAACCAGCGCGATGGGCTGTATCACAGCATCACCGAAATGGCCGACGAGCCCGGCATGGTGCGCATCCGCATTATCAACGACCAGGGCCGCATCAGCTTTTCCTCGGATCCCACGGAAATCACGAAATTCGTCGATCGCAACATGAAAGCGCAGGACGTGGCGCCCTCGGGTACCAGCGCCATTGACCTAGCTGACTTGAGACAGACCTTTCGCACTTACCGGCTGCCCAATAACGAACGCGCTCTCGGTGTTATCGATCCCATCGAAAATTCGCCCTCGTGCAGCAGCGCGGCATGCCATGCGCATCCGGCAGAGATGAAAATCCTGGGAATTTTGGATACCAACATCTCGCTGGCGAGCAGCGAACGCAACGTAGCGGAAAGCACACGGCAGGTGCTGATCTACACGATCCTGGCGGTCCTCGGCGTTGGCCTGTTGATCTCCGCATTCGTCCGTTGGATGCTCCAGGGGCCGTTGTCGGCCTTAACCGAAGGGACGCGCCGTTTGGGTTCGGGCGAACTTGGTTATCAGATCCCTTATCAATCCAGCGGCGAACTACAGGAGTTAGCGGACTCTTTTAACGCTATGAGTTCGCAGTTGGAGCGCGCCAACCAGGAAATCAACGCGTGGAACCATACGCTGGAAGAACGGGTGGAGCAGAAAACGCGGGAACTAAGCGGCGCGCAGGAGGAGATGCTGCGGGTCGAACGGATGGCGTCGATCGGGAAATTGGCGGCGGTGGTCGCGCACGAAATCAACAATCCGCTGGCGGGGATTCTGACGTACTCCAAACTGTTGAAGAAACGCCTGGGCAAAGAACCGGAGCCAAACGCCGAAAACGTGGCGATGCTGGATTTGATGGAATCGGAAAGCCGCCGCTGCGGAGAGATCGTAAAGAACCTGATGACCTTTGGCCGTCCCACGTCGGTGAACATGGAGCCTTCGGACTTGAATAGCGTGATCGACCGCTGCGTCCGCCTGGTGCAGCACCAACTCACACTGAAGAACATTGAACTGCATCTCGACCTGGAGAAGTCCTTGCCCGCGGTTCGCTGCGACAACGGCCAAATCGAGCAAGTGTTGCTGGCGCTGGTGATGAACGCCATTGATGCTATCCCCAACGGCGGAAACCTTTCGCTGGCTTCGCGAACCAGTCCCGGCGGAGGCTCCGTGCAGCTGGAAGTGCGGGACGACGGAGTCGGCATGCCCAAGGAAGTCATTGCCAAGATGTTCGAGCCGTTCTTTACGACCAAAGAGCGGGGGCGCGGATTGGGTCTGGGCCTGGCCATCAGCCGCAACATCGTGGATCGTCATGGGGGAAAAATTGATGTCGTATCCGAGCCCGGCCGCGGAACGACCTTCACCATTAGTCTTCCATTGCAACCCAGCAGTGCTACGCCGAAAAGCATTCCCGCAAACTTGGTCGGACCAGGAGTGTAATGCCATGAATACAAAAGCCAATTTACTGGTCGTCGACGACGAACTGATCGTCCGCGACTCCCTCGACAAATGGTTCCGCGAAGAAGGATACGACGTTGCCGTGGCCGAAAGCGCCCACGATGCTCTGGCCAAAATGGCGGCGAAGCGCTTTGACCTGGCGTTGGTAGACATAAAAATGCCGGGCACCGACGGCGTGGAGTTGCAGCGCCGCATGCACGAGATCGACCCGGACATGTTGGTGATCATTATGACCGGCTATGCTTCCGTGGAAACCGCGGTGGCCGCGTTGAAAAACGGCGCGTATGACTATGTCTCCAAGCCATTCGATCCGGATGATATCGCGCACACGGTGCATAATGCGCTCTCGCACCAGCGGATGAAGGCGGAGAATGAACGGTTGCGGGAAACGGTAGCTTCGGTGGTGCGGCCGCAGGAACTGGTTGGGCAAAGCTCGGCGATGATCCGTGTGTTCGAGGCGATTCAAACCGTGGGCCCCACGGATGCGACGGTGCTGATCACCGGCGAGAGCGGTACCGGCAAAGAACTGTGCGCCCGCGCGATTCACGCGGCCAGCCCGCGGCACTACAACCCGCTGGTGGTCATCCATTGCGGCGCTCTTACGGAAACGCTCCTGGAAAGCGAGCTCTTCGGCCACGAAAAAGGCGCGTTCACCGGAGCGCAATACCGCAAAAAGGGCAGCTTCGAGGTAGCGGACGGCGGCACGGTTTTCCTCGACGAGATCGGCGACATCAGCCTGAAAACGCAGACCGACCTGCTGCGCGTGCTGCAAGAGCGAGAAATTACCCGCGTGGGCAGCACACATCCCATTCACGTGGACTTCCGCTGCATCGCGGCCACGAATAAGGATGTTCAGAAACTGGTCGACGAGGGCACCTTCCGCCCCGACTTGTTCTATCGTCTCAACGTGTTCCAGATCGTGTTGCCCCCGCTGCGCGAGCGCAAGGGAGACATCCCCATCCTTGTGGAGCACTTCATCCGCAAATTCTCGGCGTCCATGAACAAGCGCATTACGCGCGTGGCCCCGGCGGCGATGGCTCTGATGGATCATTACCAGTGGCCCGGCAACGTGCGCGAATTGGAAAACGCCATCGAGCGGGCCATGGTGGTGGCGCAAGAGCCGGAAATCCGCGAGGAAGATTTCGCGTTGCGGCTTCCGGTGACAGAAAACGCGCCGCGCACGCTTGACGATGTCGAGCGCGAGCACATCCTCTCCGTTCTTCAGGAATGCAAGGGCAACCAGACGCTGGCCGCCGAGGTTCTCGACATCGACCGGGTCACGCTGCACAATAAGCTGAAAAAATACGGTTGGAAACGAGAGGCGGCGTCTGCGCTGTGAAGCAAATCCAGCTCTTGCCGTTCGGTTCGGTTCCCGCTGAACTTCTGGCGGAACTCCGTATGGGCTTGAGCCGCGAGTTCCCCGTTCCTTGCGAGATTCTTCCCGCAGAACCGGAGCCGCAGTTCGCGTATAACCTGACCCGGCAGCAGTATCAGTCCACGGAAATCCTGGCGCATTTGGTGAAGAGACAGACACCCGGGTCTACCCGTCTTTTGGGCGTGACGTTAGTCGACTTGTATATTCCCATTCTTACGTTTGTATTTGGGGAAGCGCAGCTGCAGGGGAATTGTGCCTTGGTCTCGGCGCACCGGCTGCGACAGGAGTTTTACGGCCTACCCGGCAATCCCGCTTTGATGCGCGAGCGGCTTCTGAAGGAAGCGACGCACGAATTGGGGCATACCTGCACGCTGGCACATTGTGAAGATTACCAGTGCGTGATGGCCCCGTCGCATGGCGTGGAGTGGATTGACCTGAAGACCAGCAATTTCTGCAACGCCTGCCGCACCCTTGTACGCAATCCCAAGTCGGCCGAAGCGGCCATCTGAGAAGGATCGGGCGCGGTGTAGCAGTACGCCGCTGTACGGCGGGATAAACCCGCCGCTACATGCCTTGGGGCAACAGCCGTCTCAATACATGTCGCTGGGATCGATTTTTTTTCCGGTAAGGCCCAACTGGAGAACTTCAATATTTTCCGGCCGGTCAAACACTTTGCCGGGCCACCAGTGCTTAATGAGGATGCGGAATCCGCCGAAGGCGATGCCGGTCACGGTGGCGACCACCAGGAACAAGCTGGTAAACAGGAATATTTTGTAGAGCATCTGCACCAGCGGCGGATCCGTGATGGTCTGGTGCGGCTCGTTCCAGGTCACTTGGGTCTCGTAGTTCACGGCATCGCGAATGGCCTGTGCGTGCATCGCCGAAGTCGCCGCAAACACCAGCGAAAGCAGGGAAGCTTTGCGTTCCACGGTCACGCCAGATTGTTTTGCTGAAGCTGAGAGAGCGTCCTGAAGATGGTGCAGCCGATTTTCCGCTACCTGGGGTGTGGGATACTCCAGGAGCAGCAAAACACCGCTGCCATGTTCTCCCTGATACCGCGCCAGTATGGCTTCGGCTTCCGAATGCTCGTCAAATCCGACTTCCTTCGACAAATCGGCATAGGCACCCTCACCGAGGGAGCGCATCGCGGACCGGAATGCTTCCGGACCAAGGGCATACTTCTGCGAGCCGAAGACCAGCCACTCTTCCGGGAGATAGCTCTTGAGCGGAGGGAAAGCTGTTGGGTCGGCCTTTGGCTTGAGAGCCGGAACAAGATCATTCAGACTCTCAGGCTTCACGTTCGGCGAGAGCGTGGCTTGGATCACGAAATTGCCGATGAGAATGCGCCCATCCGTCGCGCCCAGCGCGGAATCTTGCCCCACGCCCATGTTGCGCATGCCCGGCGCCAGCAGGAAGGTATAAAACTCGTAAGCGCTGCTCGGGTCTTTCAAGGCAAAGAGCCGCAACGTGGCTTGGTCTGCCCCGTCGCGATAAGTGCGCTCTTCAATCGTGGTGAGGCCGCTCTCTTTGAGCACCTTGTCGGCGTTGGTGCCCTGAGTCCAGTCTGGCCCCAGATCCTTGAGTGCGGTCGTTTTGGAAGGGCCCGCCGCTTGCCATGCCCCAAAGTGGTCGGGCAGAACCGGATTTGCTGCGTAGACACCCGTGCAGAACAATGCGAGCAACGCAGATACAACGATTAACTTGCGCATGACGACCTGCTCATTAGATGCCAATCGCCTACTTTTGGTTCCTGGACTGTTCAACGGTGGGAACTACCGGCGTGTGACCGGGACGCGCGGTGCTGTCCATCGCCATGCTGTTCAGGCTCTGTAGATACTCGGAAACGCCCTGGAACACCCCTTCGGCGATCCGTTGCCGGTGTTCCGGTTTTTTCAGCAACTGCTCGTCCGCGGGGTTACTCAGGAAGGATATCTCGGTCAAAATCGAGGGCATATCCGCACCAATCAGCACCACAAAGGGAGCCTTGCGCACTCCGCGGTTCCTGACGGGCTTGGCGGTGCGCTGGATGCGTTTCGCCAGCGAGTCTTGCACATCCTCGGCGAATTCCTTGGACTCATCAATCTTTTCTGTGCGCGCGATCTGCTTGACCAGGTCCTCCAGGTCGTGGATGCCTTCGTCAGAAACTGCGTTTTCCCGAGCAGCCACCTCCATAGCCTCTGGCGAACCTTTCAGATTCAGATAATAAGTTTCCACACCGCGGGCACCATGGTCCGGGCTGGAATTGGCGTGGATAGAAATAAAGAGGTCGGCCTTGGCGTCGTTGGCGATGTGCGTGCGCTCTTCCAGGGGGATGAACGTGTCGTCGGAGCGGGTATAAACCACGTCGGCCCCGGGCAGTTTCTGCTCGATCAATTTGCCAAGGCGGAGCGCCACATCCAGGCACAGATCTTTTTCCATCAAGCCGGTGGGGCCGATGGTGCCGGTGTCGTGCCCGCCGTGTCCGGCGTCGATCACGATGCGATTGATCTTCAGCCCGAGCGCGCGGGTCAAAGTGGATTGGCCGTCCCGTGTGGGGAGCGGCGCGGCAACCGGTTGCACCAGGTCGGGCTTGGTCTTACGAGTGAGGGAGGTCTTGCTGGGCTCTGGCAGAATCTTTGGCGCGGGCGCAGTCGCCATGGATGCAGCATTGGCCGGGTCCGCAGGGGTGTCACTGGATGCTGGGCCTGCGGCAGCGTGTGCGGTCTCATCCGCTGCTCCGGTCGTTGCCGCGGTGGGAGTTTCCGTGGACTTGCTCTTAATGTTGCGCGCGGTTTCGGTGGTGTGCCCGCCGGAAGAATACAGCTCAATGACCAGGCGTGTCGGATTCTTTGTCAACGAAACAGCATAATCGCGAACGCCGTTGACATCCAAAACCACGCGAACAACCCCGGAATGATTCTGCGCCACGCGCACCTTGGTGACCAGCCCGCCGCTGACGTTCAAGCTAGCGCGCGCCAGCGTCGGGCTCAGCTTCGCGGCATGCAGATCAAAGTAGATACGGTCTGGATTGGCAATTCTTCCCGAGGCATATTGCACCGAGTCTTCCAAGTCAATGATCACTTCGGTGCTGTCCGCGGTGACATTCGTGCGTATTTTCTGGACGCGAGGAACCGCCACGGTCTTGGCCGGCTCTCCGCCGCTCAACGTTTTCCGCGAAGTGTCCGAAGCTGGCTCCGGTTTTGCAGCAGCGGGTTCGGATGGCGGCGCCGCCGTCCGTGGAACCGCTTCACCTGTTTCCGTGCTGTGACGCAATGCCAACTCTGCCAGCGCTTCTTGCACTTCGCGTTTGTGCGTCGAATGCGGATATTTGCGGGTGAAATCCTGATAGGTTTTGGTGGCTGCCGGCAAATCTCCCAGTTGATCTTTTTGGAGACCCGCCAGTCGCAGCATGGCGTCCGGCACGTGTTTGCTGCTGGGGTAGTCGTGAATCAGGAAGGCATAAGTGTCGGCGGCGGTTTGGTAGTAGCTGCGCCCGAAGTGATCGCCCATCTCGGTGTTGAGTTCGGCGACGGCAGACAGCGCATCCGGGACTTCGCTGGCATGCGGCGTGATCATGTACACGCGTTGGTAACCGGCCACCACCTTCTTGTATTCCGCGAGCGTCCGCGCATCCGGCGGCTTACTGTTCAGTAGCCCGCGCAACTCCTCGGCGCGCGCAAACTGAGCACCGGCTGCATCTATCTTGGTCGTGGAATTATTGGCGTTGCTGGCCTTAACCGGGCAGGGAATTAAACTCGCCGCAACGATGCCAAAACACAGCGAAACGACGGCGAAACTCTTGTGGAAATTTTTTGCTCCCCCGTTCATCCGTTCCCCAATACGCACTGCGACACTTCCCGCGCTTCAGTTTTCGTTCGTGAA
>DATKPS010000104.1:0-38642 GCA_035524015.1 Candidatus Sulfotelmatobacter sp. | reverse complement strand
GACTGTTCCGCAGAACTGGCAATGGTCGCGTCCCCCTGCGTTACGCCTTGCTCGCCATCAATCACCAGCAACGCCACATCCGCGCGTTCCAGCCCGCGCTTGGCCATCACCACACTCAACTTCTCCGCCACTAACCGGGTCTTGCCTTTTCTCCGAATGCCCGCGGTGTCCACGAACCGGTAGGTCTTCCCATCCCTCACCACGTCGGTGTCCACGCTATCCATGGTCGTGCCCGGTATCGGCGACACAATCGATCGCTCTTCTCCGGCCATCCGATTCAGCAATGTCGACTTCCCCACATTGGGCCGTCCGATAATCGCTATCTCCACCACCTTGGGCTCGGCCGCGCGTTCCTCCACGCTTTGACCTTGGATTTTTTCCAGCGCTGCGTCCAGCAAATCGTCCACACCCGTGCCGTGCTCCGCCGCGATCGGAAACACCGGCACGCCCAACGCGTGAAACGGTCCGGCATTCACTTCCTGCATCGTCGAATCGACTTTGTTCACCGCGACCACAAACGGCCGCCCGGTGGTCCGCAGCAATCGCGCTAATTCCGCATCCGGCGGCGTCAATCCCGCGGTGCTGTCCACCACCAGCACCAGCAGCGCCGCCTTTTCGATCGCCACTCGCGCCTGCCGTAAAATTTCCGTGGGTATCAGGGCCTTGTCGTCGGGAATAATTCCGCCGGTATCGACAACCTCCAGCGCGCGCCCACGCCATTCGCATCGTCCGTAGATCCGGTCGCGCGTGATCCCCGGTTCGTCGGTCACAATCGCCCGGCGCGTTCCGGTCAAACGGTTAAACAGCGTCGATTTGCCTACGTTCGGCCGCCCCACAATCACCAACGATGGAAGTTTTTGTGCCATTCTTTCCCTGAGCGCGCCTCTCTACCGCTTTCGCCGCTGCTTCTTCAATCTTCCAATCTACCCCATCCACCCACAACTGGCGAGCGGCTTCGTCCTTCTGTTCCTCCCATTTTTCCTATGGAAACATTGCATGCCGGAACCACTTGCTTCTCTTTCACTTCCTCAGTATCTTGCTCCCACTATTTCCTGGGTGCCTTGGATGCTTTTCGGGGAAAGCATCTGTCCATCTCGGGGCTTCGAGATGTCATTTCGTTGTATTTAAGGAGAGTTAGATGAACAGGTCTATCCGCAACCTGGGTGTTCTGGTATTTCTGTCTGCAATGTTTCTGCTCGTTCTCAACCCAGCGCTCCAGGCTCAGACCTACCGCGGCACCATTCTCGGCACGGTCACGGACTCCTCGGGCGGAGCCATCGCCGGCGCCACGGTCACCATCAAGAATCTCGACACCGGCCTCCTCCGCACGGTCACGACTTCCGACGACGGAAGTTATGCCGCTCCCGAACTTCCCATTGGCAATTACAGCGTTACCGTGGAAAAGTCCGGTTTCAAGGAAGGTGTGGTCACCGGCCTTCGCGTGGAGGTCTCCACGGAGCGCCGCGCCGACTTCGCCCTGCAGCCCGGCGAGCTGGCCCAAAAGGTAGAAGTTACCGGCGAAGCGCTGCCGCAGGTCGAATCAACCTCCGACACCCTCGGTGGCATCGTTGAATCCAAAGTCGTCACCTCTCTCCCGGTCAACGGCCGCGACTACCAGAAGCTGATCTTCCTGGTCCCCGGCGTGACCGGTTCCCCCGATCAGATCACCGATTCCCCCGGTTCCTTCGGCATCTTCTCCATCAACGGCGCCCGGGGCCGCGCCAACAATTTCCTGCTCGATGGCACGGACATGAACGACGGCTATCGCAACGACCCGGCGATCAATGAAGCCGGCACTTACGGCACTCCCGCTACGATTCTCCCGGTCGAAGCCATCGCCGAATTGCGCGTCGCTTCCAACTTCGAAGCCGAGTACGGCCGCAGCGCCGGTGGCGTCATCAACGTGGTCACCAAATCCGGCACCAACCAGTTGCATGGTTCGGCTCTCGAATATTTCCGTAACACCGATCTGAACGCGCGCAATTACTTCAATCCCGCGGCCGATGAACCCGGCGGCCAGCCCCAGGAGCCTTTCCACAACAATCAGTTTGGTGGCTCCCTCGGCGGCCCGATCATCAAAGACCGCGACTTCTTCTTTGTCGATTACGAAGGTGTTCGCGAATCCGGCAAACTCAACTACTCCGCGCTCGTTCCTTCCGCTCAGGAACTTGCCATTGCTTCTCAACAAGTGGTCTTTGATGGTTTCAGCGGTGTGAACCCGGTGGTCTCCAGTCTTCTGGCGATGCACCCTTGGCCCACGCCGAGCATCTCTACTACTCCTTTTTCCGACGTGAATAACGCTTTCGTCGCCACTCCCTTCCTAAACAACATTAATAACGGCATCGTCAAAATCGACCATAATTTCAACCAGAACAATCTGCTCACCGGCCGCTATTATATTGGCGACAGCGAACAGAGCTTTCCCCTCGGCCTGGTCGGCGGCAGTCTTCTGCCGGGTTACAACGTCACCACTCCCACGCGCGTCCAGATGATTGCGCTTTCCTACGTGTCGGTCATCAATCCCAGCATGGTTAACGAAGCTCGCCTTGGCTGGAACCGTTTTGCCGAAGGGTTTTTCCCGGAGGATCGCAGTTTTAATCCCGCCTCGATTGGCATGGATACGGGTGTCGACGCTTATAACTACGGTCTTCCGCGCATCAACGTTGGCAGCTACGCCCAAATCGGCGCCAACTACACCACTCCGCGTCAGCGCGTGGACACCAACTGGCACTTCATCGACAATATTTCCTGGAAAGCCGGCAAGCACGACATCAAGTTCGGCTACGAATTCCGCCGCACTTCCATCTCACAGATACTGAACATCGATTTTCGCGGCAAGCTTGCTTTCAGCGGCACACCGTTCGGCGGTCCTTGCGCCGCAATTGTTGGCGACCAAAACCAGTGTCAGGCCCTCGCCTACTTCCTCGAAGGCACGCCCACCAGCGGCAGCATCGCCTCTGGCAACACCAACCGAAACACTTTCCAGAATTCCGACGCGGTCTATTTCCAGGATAGCTACCACGTTACCCATTCCTTCACCCTGAATCTCGGCCTGCGCTACGACTACTACGGCCTCCTTCAGGATAAGCAGGAAAACTTAACGAATATTCTGCTCGACCAAGCCACGCAATTGGCCACTCCGACGGTTATCGGCGCCGGACGTCTCTATCAGCCCGACTATCGCAACGTCGCTCCTCGCGTCAGCATTGCTTGGGACGTTTTTGGCAAACAAAAAACGGTTGTTCGTGCCGGCTATGGCGTCTTCTTTGATGCTTACTCTCAAGACGCTTTTATCGGTCAGGTTCCCTACAACAGCTTGTTCGATCCCGGCGCGGCGTATTCCGGTTTTGGTCCTAATCCCATTTACTTCGCAAGCGCCACCGGCGCTGCGTTTGGTCAAGGCGTTCCCGTTTTTGGTGGTGCCGCACCCATGCCCGATGGCTTCGCCGTCAATCCCAATCTCCGCACTCCGTACATGCAGAATTTCAACCTGAACCTTCAGCAGCAGGTCGCGCACAAAATGGTTTTCGAAATCGGCTATGTTGGCTCCAACGGCCATAAACTGCTGCAGACCGTCGACGCCAACCAGCCCACGCAGGCCATGATCACCGCCGCGGACTTGGCCTGCGATTGCATCAACAACGGTAGCCCTAACTATGTTCCTCGCTTTTACACCAGTACCAATCCCAATTACAATTTCTTCTACCTCAACTATCTGGAAAGCTCCGCCAATTCCAACTATAACTCGCTGCAGACCAGCTTCCGTGTGAACGATTGGCACGGCCTTACCACCACTCTGAATTACACCTGGTCACACTCCATCGACGACGCCAGCGACTCTTGGGAATATGTGCCCAACGCTTCCACGCCCAACGAAACCTATGGCACCAATCCCAATCGCGGCAATTCCAACTTCGACGTGCGCAACCGCCTCGCCTGGAACTTCATTTACCAGATTCCCGATTCCCAGGATTCCCATCTCAAGGCTCTTCGCAATGGATGGGGCATCAACGGCATTGTCACCGTCCAGTCTGGCCAGCCTTTCCAGTTCAACTACAATTTCGAAGACGATTACGACGGAAGCGGCAGCTACTACGGTGTTCCCGACATCGTCGGCCCCGTCCATTACAATCAGAGCAATCCGAACCAGTTCATCAATCTGGATGCCTTCGCGGTTCCGTGTACTCCAGTAGCCAGCGGGTTCGATGGCACCGCCTCTTCCTGCACCCCGGGCACTCGCCACTACGGCAATCTCGGTCGTAATTCCCTCATCGGCCCGCACTTCCGCCAGTTCGACTTTTCTGTCTTCAAAGACACCCATCTCACCGAGCGCCTGAACATGCAGTTGCGTTTCGAGGCCTACAATCTCTTCAACCATCCGAACTTTGCCAACCCGTATCTGCCTTACTTCATCGCCGATCCGTCCATCAATGGCGCCACGCCCAACGGGCGGTATCAAGGCTTCTATCCGCTCACGGCCACTGGCGACGTTGGTATCGGCTATCCGTTCCTGGGCAGCGGCGGCCCGCGCAGCATGCAAGTCGCCGCCAAATTCACGTTTTAGGCGATATTTGTCAGTGCCCGCGGACCTTGAATAAAAACTGTCATCCTGAGTCCGCGTAGTTGGCGGGCGAAGGATCTCACCGTACAGTTTCCGCTCGGTCTGCGCGGCGAGCGAGGTGTCGATGGGTTGAGATCCATCGCTGCGCTCAGGATGACAGGCCCGCAATCTACGTAGACTCTGGCGGATAGGCTCGCAGAGTACGCGGAATCCGGATAACAGGTATTCTGCGGTTATTCGGGATTGCCTACGGCCGTGGTTAGAAAGAAAAATGCAGGCTAGCAATATTCAGCAATATCCGCGCGGGCCCACACGCGGAGGTTGCGCCTGGCGCCCGCGTCAGCCTCTGGTGCCTGGCTTTCCTGTAACTCATAGAAATACAAATAGATACACCGGCCTAGTTCGCTCGGAAGGTTGGTGATTGACCGCCAATGGGCTCTGCCTCGCCGAAGAATCCACCCTCCCCAATTGCAACTTGTGATAAACCTGATAGTTTCATTCCCCCTTTTGCGTACTAAGTTATGGAACCGCTGACGCCAGGCCACTTACGCGTGCCGGGAAAAACGGAGCCTACGGATTTAATCGCCCAAGCTCGGGCTGGGGATACCCAAGCTTGGGGCGATCTGTACCGGGAATATGCGCCGGCCATCTTTCGCTTTTGCCGCCGCGCCCTTCCCAGTAAGGAAGACGCTGAAGATGCCACGATGGAGATTTTCATGAAGTTGCGCGAAAAACTCGGCCAATACGACACCTCGCGCTCCTTCACCGCCTGGCTTTACAAGGTCTCCGCCAACCACTGTTGGGATCTGCTCCGCCGCCGCAAGGCCCGTCACGACAAAGATATGGAAGACGTAGACGAGCTTCCCCTGGAAGCTCCTGAACCCAATCAACTCGAACGGCTCATCGAGGAACGCACTAGCGAGGAAGTCCGCAAGGCCCTCGACAAACTCGGTGCGCGCGCCCGCATGGCCCTGGTCATGCGCTATTACTCGGATATGAGCTACGACGAAATTGCTGATGCCTTGGGCGTTCGCAGGCCCTTTGTCGGCGTGGTCCTGCTGCGCGCAAGGCACGAGCTACGGCAAGCCTTGGGGGAAAACAGCCCTCTTGCCGTCGGAGGCACCCGGTGAACGATACGGCCAAACAGAACAATAATCATCCCGACGAGATCACCCTGCTGATGTACGTCGAGCGCCAGCTGGATCGTGACCGTGCGCAAGAGGTCTCTCGCCACACGCAGACTTGTGAGCGCTGTCTGATCCTGCTTCGGGCTCTGGATCGCGAGTCTCGCCTCCTGACTCGCTCCCTGCTCGAAGAGGATGAGCCTCTCCCCGTTCGCCTGGCCGAATTCCGTGCCAAGGTCAAGCGCTCCATGCAATGGATTTGGGGCGTGGTTTTCGCCATGGCCCTGCTGGGCGTTTATCTGCTCTATGCCGGTTACATCGAGCCGTGGCAGCGTCAGTTCGAACAAGCTGGGTTTGACGGTACTAATCTTCTCAGTCTCTTCTTTTTCCAAAGCGCCTTCTGGAAAGGATGGCAATCCATGCTTACTCTGGTCGAAATCGTCGCCATGGTGTCTTTCGCGAGCTTTGGACTCTTTCTGGTCCGCAAATACTTGAAGCGCGGCAGCGCTCTGGCCGTGGTCTTCGCCAGCATGGGCCTGCTCATGGCTACTGCCAATCCCGCCACCGCTACGGAGTTCCGCAAGGCGGAATCGGTCCAGGTGCACAAAGACGAAGTCATTAACAGTGATCTCTTCGCCATGGGCGATCAGATCAAGATGAACGGCACCGTCGACGGCGATTTCTTTGGTTTTGGACAAGACGTCGAGGTCTCCGGTCACGTCACCGGCGACGTCATCTGTTTCTGCCGCAGCTTGCGCATTAATGGCCAGGTGGACGGCAATGTTCGCGATGCCTCCAACAATGTCACCATCCTCGGCAGCGTCGGCCGCAATGTGACCACCTTCTCGGACATGTCCACTCTCGAAAGCACCGGCAAGATCGGTCACTCGCTTATGGCTTTCAGCAATAACCTGGTCCTCGATGGTTCCGTTGGCCGCGACTTTCTCGGCTTTTTCGGCAACGCTACCATCGACGGCTCCATCGGCGGCGAACTTCGTGGCAAAGGCCGCACCCTCAATATAAGCAGCAATGCTTCCATTGGCGGTAAGGCCACCTTTGAAGGCGACAAACCTCCTGAAGTCGCTTCCACTGCGAAGCTCGCTTCGCCCTTGCAGTACACCAAGATGCAACACCGTTCGCAGATCGATCGCGGCCCCGGTTACTACATTTGGCGCGTTATCTGGGCCGGCGCGTGGATTCTTCTCGGCCTCGTTCTCATCGGACTTATGCCTCGCTTTTCCGTGGAAACCGTGGAAGCCGCCGAACGCTATGGTGCCGCGCTTGGCCTCGGCGTGCTGGTCTTCTTCGGTGTGGGCATAGCCGCGATCATCGCTTGCGTCACCATTGTCGGCTTGCTGGTCGGCATTTCTACTTTCTTTCTCTGGATTGTCTCCTTGTTTGCTTCTTACGTCGTCGCCGGGGCTGTCGTCGGCCGTTGGATTCTCGGCAAGACCAACGAACATTGGCCGCTGGTCGGCCGCATGGTATTAGGCGTGATCATTGTGGTCGTGTGCACCGGTCTGCCGTACGTCGGCGGCTGGATTTGCTTTGCCGTCTGGATTTGGGGCATGGGCGCAATCGCCGTAGCCGTTTATCGCCGCGTCCAGCCCATCATTGCTCCCAACATCCCCTCCATGCCCAGCGGTCCGGTCGGTACTCCACTGCCCCCAACTACGACCGTGAGCCCTGCTTAATTGCCTGGGTAACGGCGGGTTTATCCCGCCGTCTTGCTTTTCTCGGTTCGCGCCACCTAGTGTCACTACAAAAGAAAACGGGCCCCGAACTTGCGGGGCCCGTTGCCTCTGCGGAGGCGGGAATAAAACTCAAAGATTATTGTTGACGCGCCTTGGCCGCCTGGAACCAGAATTGCGCCCCGCTACCCACGTTCAGAAACAGGGAACTCATCGACACCGTCCCGGTCAAATTGCCAATACCGGTCTGCCCCTCTACGAGAGTCGCGCTGGGATAAGCCTCCACCACCGGCGGAGCCGAAAAACTGCCCAAATACGAAGGCAGTCCCGCAATGCTGAACGAGTTGCTGGTGGTGGTGCTGATCGTGCCTGTCAGCCGCGAAAATCTCAGAATCAGCGCATTCGCGGTGGCATTGATTCCATTCGTCCCTGTGGCTGCTCCGCTGACCTTCGCCCGAACCATCTGCCCGCCGAGCAAATCGCTGGAGCTGGCGAAGCCTACGACCCCACCGCTTCCACCGGGCACGCCGGGTTGGCCCGTCAAGATGCCAGAATCGACGGCAAAGGTGACGGTAGAACCCAGCGTCAAGCACACACCGGAGCCGAAGCTGGCGCTGGCCAACGGTGATCCGCTCGTGAAAATCGCGCTGTCGCTCAGGATCATCCCGTAATTCGATCCACCGTTGCAGCTGCTTGGATAAATGATTCCTTCCACTTCATCGGATGGCGCGGTCGAAATGTCAATGATGTCCAGCGATGTCGCCGTCGGTGCTCCTGCGGTCGTCAGCACGCCCTGCATGCTTACAATTGAACCTTTCTGGATGCAACTCAGCACAGCCCCGCTGGTGCACTGGCTCTGCGGATCGAACACCTGCGTTGAGGAGTTAATTGCCTCCGTCAGTGTTCCTCGTACCGACGATTCCACGGTAATACTGCTGGACGAAATAGCTGTTACCTCTCCGGTGAAATCGTCCAAATTCGCAAAGGCGCCGCTGGCCAACCCGGCGGGCACCGTGCTCGTCGCCGTCATGACTCCCGATTGCGTTACGTCAATCGCCAGCGCCCCGCTGCTGGTCACCACCGCGTTGTTGTAGTTGAAATCCAGGTTCAGCCACTGATTCGCATTCGCTGTTAGCGTCAGCGACGACGGAAACTTGTAGGTAATCGTGGCCGCGGATCCTGCTATGCTGCAGACGCCGTCGTTTACGCACGTTCCCAGGGTGCTACCGGAATTGTTGATATATACGCCCGAGGGAGCCGCAACGGTTACATTCACGGCAGTATACGTTCCCGCCGCCACAGTTACGCTATTAGCGATCAAATTCGTGTCCGTTTGCAGGCGCGTCAATTCGAAATCCGCCGAGGGATTCGACGAAAACACGGAGACCGCGCTTCCGCTCGAGGGTGTTAGCGTAATGCCAATAATGGGCAGGGAGAAACTCACCACACTCGCGCCGGTCGGCGGCGTATCCGAAATCGTCAAGCTGAGCGAAGCATTCCCAGTGCCGCCGCCGCAGTTGGTCGTGCACGGCGTTTTCAAGCCGCTACAGGAACTCACCGCAAAAATGGCTGCAAACGCTATAAAAAAGAGGGACTTTTTTGAATTCATCACATACCCCATGTCAGGATTAAACAGACCGCAACCCACATACCCCACGTCTGGAAATCCCCCAGCCAATACTCTAGCGCCGCCCGCCCGCATGCAAGGCGCAGGCATACCCTGCGGTGCCCAACTGTTAACTGTGCTCCGGGGCAGCACCGGGCGCGTTCGGTCCAATCCGATGGAATAAACCGGCTTGGGCGGTTGTGATATCGTTAAATCTCTGAACAACTTGGCAATCAGGCAGGCTTTCTGGCGAAACGCAATCCCAAATCCGCATCCCCGAAGGTAACCGAAGAAACCACTCCAAGTGCGCCCGAGCGCGTCTATGTGCCTTTAGACAACGACTATTCCCCGCCTCGTTCCCCGTCCCGTGCGCCCAAAGCCACTTCTCAGCCTGCTTTCCGGAACGACGATGCGGACCGCGGCCACTCTACCGGGCGCCCTCAAAACAAGCCCACCATGCAGGCTATCTTCGGCCCCGGCGGATTTCTCGACAAATGCATGATCGGTGGGTACGAGCACCGCCCGGCGCAGCTGCAAATGGCGGAAGCGGTCGATGACGCCTTCGAAAATCATCACCATGCCGTTCTCGAGGCGGGCACCGGCACCGGCAAGACGCTCGCCTATCTTTTGCCGGCTATCGTCAGTGGACGCCGTGTGGTCGTTTCCACGGCTACGAAATCGCTCCAGGAGCAGCTCTTCGAAAAGGACGTTCCGTTCCTGCAAAAACATTTCGCGCCAGAGTGGAAAGTGGCGGTCATGAAGGGCCGTTCCAATTTTCTATGCCTCGCCAAGATGCATGCCTTGGCCGACCAGCCCATGCTGAAAGGCTTGGAAGAGGTCGACGCTTTCCGGCAAATCCGGGATTGGGCCAAGCTCACCGAAACGGGGGATCGCGCCGAACTCACCTTTCTTCCCGACGACTCGGAACTGTGGTCCCGCATCGACGCGCGTCGCGACACTTGCACCGGCAAGAAGTGCTCCCAGTTCGACCAGTGTTTCCTGACGCGCATGCAAACGCGCGCCAAGGAAGCCGATCTCATCATTGTCAATCATCATCTCTTCTTCGCGGACTTGGCCCTCAAGCACGACGATTTCGGCAGCATTCTTCCGGACTATTCCGCCGTGGTCTTCGACGAGGCCCACGAGATGGAAGATGTGGCCAGCGATTACTTCGGCCAGCAAATTTCCAACTTCCGCTTCGAAGAGTTAGCTCGCGACGCCGATCAGATGATGCGCCTGACTCACCAGGCCACGCCCAGCCTGCTCCGTCGCACGCAGCGCATCCGCGAAAAGAGCCGCGCCTTCTTCGATTCGTTTGCGCCCAAGGAAGGCCGCTTCCCGTTTACCCATCACGAGCGCGAAGCTTTCCTTGAGCAGAACCGCGAAGCCTACGACAGCCTGTTAAATGCCCTGAAGGGCATGGAGACGGAATTCGCGGCCCTGACCAACAAGCCCGAAGAACTTCTGCGCATCGCCCGGCGTAGCTTCGAACTTCGCCAGGAGTTCGCATTTCTCTTCGAGTCTAACGAAAAGAATTACGTCTACTGGTTCGAGCGTCGCAACAAGGGCATCTTCCTCACCGCCACCCCTATTGATGTCAGCCAGATCCTGCGCGAGCGTCTGTTCGAGCCCTTCGATACCGTGATCCTTACTTCCGCCACCCTGGCCGTTGCCGGCCGTTTCGAGTTTATCCGTCAGCGCATGGGCCTCGACCACGCCAAGGAGTGCCAGCTTCCCCCGGAGTTCGATTACGAACAGCAGGCGCTTCTCTATCTCCCGCAGCGCATGCCCGATGTGCGCGATGCCGGCTTTGCTGCCAAGGCCACTGACGAAATTGTCTCTTTGCTCGAACTGAGCCAGGGCCGCGCCTTTTGCCTCTTCACCAGCTATGCGCAGATGAATGATCTGTTCGACCGCGTCCAAAACCGCGTCGATTTTCCGTTGCTGCTGCAAGGGACAGCGCCCCGCACGGTTCTCTTGGAGCGCTTCAAAACCACGCCAAACGCGGTGCTTTTTGCCACCTCCAGCTTCTGGCAAGGCGTCGATGTGCCCGGCGAACAGCTCTCTTGTGTAATCGTCGACCGCCTGCCCTTCGCCGTTCCCTCCGACCCTGTCGTTGCCGCCCGCGTCCGCGCCTTGCAGGAAGAAGGCCGTAATCCCTTTTCCGAATTCCAGGTTCCCGAGGCGGTTTTGGCCCTCAAACAAGGCTTTGGCCGTCTGATCCGCACCAAAACCGACCGTGGCGTCCTGGCCCTTCTCGACACAAGAATCTCTCGTATGCCGTATGGTAAAATTTTTCTTGAGTCATTGCCGCGCTATCGCAGGACGCACGACCTCGGGGAAGTCGCGCGTTTCTTGAGCGCCAGCAGACCTGCCTGAAGCTCCCCCTAGGAAGAAGAGGAACGATCGCCAGTTATGTTTCAAGTGAGTGTGGAAGAGACGTTTTCGTCGGGGCACGCGCTGCGCGGCTATAAGGGCAAGTGCGAGAATCCGCATGGCCACAACTATCGTGTACAGGTCACCCTAGAGGGTCCTCAACTGAACAACATCGGCCTGCTGATCGACTTCACGCACTTGAAAGAAGTCATGCGCACCATCATCAAGCGTCTCGATCACCAATTCCTGAACGATTTGGAGCCGTTCACCGCCATCAATCCCTCCGCAGAAAATATGGCCAAATACTTCTACGATGAAATTAGCGGCAACTTGAAAGATTTGCCTGCGGGCGCCCGTGTGAGTAATGTCGTTGTCTGGGAAACAGACACGGCCATGGCCAAGTATCAGTCCGGGAATTAATCGCAGGAGGCGGCGCGCATGAATCGTTCTATCTTGATCATCCTGATTCCCGCGCTACTGGTCGCGGCCGGCTACGTGGTCGTTTTGCGCATGATGGGTTTCCCCCCAGGTTACCCGCGCCTGATCATCGCCATGGTTTTGTTTTTCGGCGCCATCTATTGGCTGTCCAAGCGATCCGGAAAGAAGGCAAACACCAGCGGGCAATAGCCTGCGCAGCTTTGCCGTAGGGCCCTATGTACGTCACCGAAATCTTCAAATCCATTCAAGGCGAAGGAACCCGTGCCGGGCTTCCGTGCATCTTCGTCCGCCTCACCGGCTGCAATCTGCGCTGCACCTGGTGCGACACTGCTTACGCCTTTCACGGTGGCCAACAAATGACCGTCGAAGACGTTTTGGAACGCGTCGAAGCGCTCAACCGCCGTCCCGACGGCGCCCCTAGCGGAGTTCCTCTCGTCGAACTCACCGGCGGTGAGCCCCTGCTGCAAAAGGAAATCTATCCGCTCGCCGAACACTTGTTGGCCGCCGGTTTTACCGTGATGGTCGAGACCAGCGGTGAGTGTTTTATTGGTGACTTGCCCCAAGAGGTCATTCGCATCGTCGACGTGAAATGTCCTGACTCTGGTGAGCCCGACACCTTCGACCTGCGCAATCTCGCGGAATTAAACAAAAAGGACGAGGTGAAATTCGTCATCTCCTCACGCCGCGATTACGAGTTCGCTCGCGATTTCACCCGCCTGCATCATTTGGAAGAGCGCGTCCACGCCGTTTTGTTCTCCCCTGTCCACGAAGATCCCAAAGGCAATTGGAAGGGGCTCGAGCCTCGCGAATTGGTGGAATGGCTCCTTGAAGATGGCTTGGGCGCTCGTCTTGGTCTGCAGTTGCACAAGATTGTGTGGGATCCGGCCATGCGCGGCGTTTAGCCCGCAATTCTCACCATGCGCAACCTTTGACCAGAACCTGTCATCCTGAGCCCGCGGGGTTTGCGGGCGAAGGATCTCACCGTGAAGTTGTTGCTCGGTGCGTGCGGCGAGCACAGTGTGGATCGGTTGAGATCCTTCGCTGGCGCTCAGGATGACAGGTTTCATGCAGTCGTTGAGATTTGTTTACGGCCGTGGTGAGAAATGCAGGTTAGTGCCTACTCACAAAATACGCGGACTTTCTTCCCGCCACCCTCATCGACCTGGACATTCAGTTCTTTCAGGACATTTTCAAGTTCCTGCCCCTTGAGCCGCGAAAGGCTGCCGATGTCGACACCGTTGGCGTGAAGCTTGTCCTGCACGTTCTGGGGTAGCAGTACGTGCAATCCCGCCGACGCTCGAATAAAACTCAAGGGGATGCGCACGTTCACGTTGTCATTGCTTCCCGGTTTTCCCACTTCGACCCTTAAATAGCGCAGAGGTCTGCCGTCGCTCGGTTTGGACTCAGTAAACACGGACGGTTCGCCTTTGTTTTCCGCATCTACCAAGGCATCCAGCTTGTTCAGCAGTTTTTCCGCTTCCTCGGTGGTGATTTTGCCTGTAGCGAGCAGTTCGAGTACTTTCTTGCGTTCGACCGACATGGTGATGCTCCTTTCGAGTCCAGTTTAGGAAAGCTTGTTGAGCGCTTCTTCGACGCTGATCTCGCCACGAGCGATTTGCTCCAGCACGTACAGATTCGGCGAAGGTGCCTCAAAATTGCGGTCCAGCGCGGCGGCGATGGCGTTCAAGCGATTCTTCACCGTCGGATAACTGATATTGAAAATGTCCTCCATCTTCTTGATCGTTCCGTGATGGCGAACGAACGCGATGACAAAGGATTGGTCTTCCGGCGACAGTTTGGCTAGAGGCGATAGTTCGAATTCACCCTCGACGTTCACACCGCAAGCGGTACAGGAAAGCTTGGCCAGCTTGAGCGGTTGCGAGCAGGAGGGGCATTTTGCCTTAGAAATATCCATTGATACCCTCTTAGCACTTAATATAATTAACTGTATACTTGATTTTGTCAAGATAATAATGCAAGGACCTAAGATATGCAGTGACGCCCGAGTCCAGAGAGAACGCGGCTCACCCCCCCTTTCCGGTCAATTAGCTATACTATTTGCCAGGAGGGTAGCCGGTGAAAGCAGTGGTGCTTTTGAGTGGGGGGATGGATTCCTGTGTGTGCACCGCCATCGCCCGCGAACACCACGGCGCTTGCAATCTGGCGCTGTTGCACGCCTCTTACGGCCAGCGGACGGAAAAACGCGAGAGGCAAGCCTTTGACGCGATCGCGAATTATTATGATGTGCAGCAGCGGCTGATTGTGCAACTCGATCATTTCCGCATGATCGGCGGCTCGGCGCTCACCGACAAGAACATCCGCGTGCCCGAAAATGAACTCGACTCCACCGCCACTCACGACAGCGCCATCCCGGTGACCTACGTCCCCTTCCGAAATGCCCATTTCTTAAGCGTGGGCGTCAGTTGGGCCGAGGCTATCGGTGCCCGCTCCATTTACATCGGTGCCGTCGCCGAAGATAGTTCCGGCTATCCGGATTGCCGTCCCGAGTATTACCGCGTTTTTCAGGAGTTGATTCGTGTCGGCACCAAGCCGGAGACCGACATCGCTATGGTCACTCCGGTGATCACCCTGAAAAAGAGCGAGATTATTCGCCGTGGCATGGAACTGGGGGCACCTCTGCATTTGACCTGGTCCTGCTATCAGGGAGAAGACCTTGCTTGTGGCAAGTGCGACAGTTGCTTGCTCCGGTTACGCGCTTTCGCGGAAGCCGGGATTCCCGACCCCATCCCCTACCGGGAGCAGGCCGCTGCCCGGGCCTGACCGCGTGACGGGAATCATTGGATTCTGTCGCAGATAAGCGATAATGGGGGAAACCGGCCAGTGAACCTTGGCCGGCGCTCCTCGTGAACAAAGGAGAACGGAGCATGTCCAACTTTTTGAAAGCGTACGCGCTCGCCGCATTGTTGATTTTTGGCTTGGCCGCGGCGGTCGCGCCCAAGGCCGCTGCGCAACAAGACGGAACCATCTCGGGTACCATCATTGATTTCGACGGCAAGCCCTGGGCCGATCTGCCGGTCAACCTCAAGAGCGATCAGGGGGCTACTCAGGACGCCAAGACCGATGCCACCGGCAAATATCAGTTCAACAATCTCAGATCCGGGAAGTATACCGTGAGCGTTCATCCGCCCCAGGTGAAGGACCCTTTCACCACCGTGATCGAAGTTCATGGTGGTACCGCCACTCCTCCCGTCAACTGGAACTTCAAGGAAATTCTCGAAAAGCAGAATCCCCAAGCGGCTGCCGAGATGAAGAAGCAGGCCGAGGAAAAATCGAAAGTCAACCAAATGAAACTGCACTTTGATCAAGGCAACGCTCTCCTCGATCAAGAAAAGGCCGCCAAGGCGGAATTAGCCAAGGCCACTCCCGATCAACGCGACGCCGACAAGGCCAAATTGAACGACCTTGCTACGCAAGCCGCCAATGAATTCGAGGCCGCGCGCAAGGCCGCTCCTGAGAAGGATCCTAACGTTGGCCTTTTCTGGGGTGACATGGGCCAGGCTTACGACCTTGCCGGGCGCAACGACGAAGCGATCAACGCTTACCAACAGGCTATCGCCGCGAAGCCCGACAACGCTGGTTATTACAACAATCTCGGCAACGTGCTCGCCCGCGCCGGCAAGATCGACGACGCCAAGGCTGCCTACACCAAGAGCGCCGAACTCGATCCACCCAATGCGGCTTTGGCATGGCGCAACTTCGGCATCAGCTTGTACCAGGCTGGCCGCATGCAGGAAGCCATTGAACCCCTGCAGAAAGCCACTCAAATTGATCCAAAGAATGCGCAAGGCTGGTATTTGCTGGGCACTTGCATGGTGGCCGATCCCAGTATCTACAAGCAGGTCGGCGACAAAATTGAGGTCACTCCCAAACCCGGCACCGCCGAAGCCTTCCAGAAGGCCATCGAGCTGGATCCTAACGGCCCTATCGGTGCTCAAGCCAAGCAAGGCCTGGAGCAGTTGAACCAACTCACCGGTGGCATTGAGACTAAGGTGGGCAAGAAAAAGAAGTCCTAATCCTCCAGCAAACTTACGCGTTTTCAGATCGGCTCTGCTTCTGCAGAGCCGATTTGTTTTATGCCCTCCCTAGCCTGCACTTCTCGCGATGGCCGTGGACAAACCGTCATAAGTGCATGAAGCCCGCCATCCTGAGTGTAGCGAAAGATCTCAACCGATCCACACCGCGCTTGCCGCGGACACCTAGTCAAAGGTCGTGCATGGTGAGAAATGCGGGCTTCTCTGAAATCATGTTTTCAACGGTGGGAAAGCGTGCCGGTGATCTTCGTTCTTTGTAGCGCCCAGGAAAAGGTCAACATCGACGTAGGAAGTAGCAGAACTGCAAAAAGCAGCAGAATCAGCAACGGCTTCCCAATCGATGCCAGCCCTGCGCCTTCCAGAAGAGCCGCGCGCATGGCGTCCAGCGCATAGGTCACCGGATTCAGGTGCGCCAGGATCTGCAACCAGCGCGGCAATACGCTAATCGGGAAAAGCATCCCGCCCACGATGCTCGATATGCCTAGAAAGAACCACTTCGAAGGATTGCCCCGCTTAAACAGCAATAGATACGCCGACGAGAAAATCCCCAAGCCGGAAAACGATAACATCGTCGCCACCAGGACCACCAACACGGAAATCCAGTTGGCTTCGCGCAGCGGAAATCCAAACAACACGCTGCCCCAGCCCAGATACACAGCAACGCGCAACGTCGTCAGCGCGAACGGGTACAACGCCGAGCCGATCAGCACCACCGGCAGCGACACCTGCGTGACCAGCAGCGGTTCCAGCGTTCCGCTGTCTCGCGCTTCTTCCAGGCTCCGGTCAAACGAATCCACCGCGGCGTGCAAGTAGTCGAAAAACGCGAAGCCCACCAGCGAATAAGCGAAATACGAAATACCCTGCGGCAGCGAGTCTCGCAGTTGCGGAGAGTCCACGAACCTTGCCACATAGTAAAACGTAGCCGCGCCGAAGAGCGCTTCGACCAGTTCCAAGATAAATGGGCTGCGGTAGCTGCTCGCCACGCGCACATCGCGTTGAAAAAACAACAGGCAGTCTCGCAGCGCTCGCATCACGAAGAGGCTGCCTCCTCCAGCAACCGCGGGCCGTGCCCGGTGATGGCCGCAAATGCTTCTTCGAGCGTCGCTCTGCCCGATTTGTCCTTTAGCTCTTGTGGCGTTCCTAAGGCTACAAGCTCTCCGTCTTTCAAAATGGCCACGCGATCGGCCAAATATTCAATTTCCGGAAGCGTGTGCGAAGCAAACAGCAGGGAAGTTCCTTGCTTTTGCAGCACCTCCTTTTTCAGGAAACGCCGAAAATCCGCCGCGCCCAACGCGTCCAGGCTCCTCGTGGGTTCGTCGAGAAGCAGCACTTTCGGCTGATGCAGCACCGCCCGCAGCAAGCTGAGCCGTTGCACCGTGCCTGAGGATAGCGTCCGCACTTGGTTGCCTAACGCATCTTCCAACTCAAACAGTTTCGCCAGCGCCGGGATCCGTGTTCGCAACAACGAATCCGACAAATGATTCAGCCGGCCGAAGAAGCGCAGGTTCTCTTTCCCGGTGAGCCGCGCGTAAAATCCCGTGTCCGAACCCGCGTGATACCCCAATTGGCTGCGCACCGCCTCGGGCTCTTTGGCGACATCGAACCCGCAAACTACCGCGCTCCCTCCGCTTGGTAAAAGAAGCGTCGCCAGAATGCGCAGCAGCGTCGATTTTCCCGCTCCATTTACTCCCAATAGCGCTACCGCTTCCCCTTGCTTTACTTGCAGGGAAATCCCGCGCACTGCCTCTAGTGTCGGGGCTGAAAATGGCTGGAGGAATGCGCGCCAGCCGCTCTGCGCTTGGGGAAAAGATTTATCCAAGGAATCGATGGTGATCGCCGAATCGGACACTCTCGACTTTATAGCCTGTCTCTCCGCAGAAAACAATCATCGTTGCTCCGGCGAGCATACCCGCATGACTCCCGTTCTTAATCTCGATAAGATATTGGTGCCGAATGCGTCCCCGAATTCCGCATCATTGTCGCCGAAAGGCCAGGAGCATTGGAGATGATGGCATTTTCAAATCGTGTGGTGGTCCCGGCCCACGTATTGGTACGGCATTTGGATGGCGAAATTGTGCTGCTGAACTTAGAGACCGAGAAATACTTCGGCCTTGATTCCACCGCTACCCGCATGTGGGAAATCTCCACGCATTGTCCCTCGATTGAAACCGCTTATTGCCGGCTCCATGAAGAATTCGATGTCGAGCCCGGTTTGTTGCGGACGCACCTTGCCGAGTTGCTGGCGCAGTTGGTGGACAACGGTCTGCTCCAAGTCGTGCCTGCCGATGTGGAAAGCATTCCAGCGATATAGGGCGTTGGACCCTCAGGCCCGCGCTCTTTTTTGGCGTGCGGCATTCCTGTTGCCTCGCATCGCTCTGTCCCTTCGTTTCTATGGCTTCGTCCGCACCAGGGACTCCTTTCAGAAACAAATCTTGCAGGCACCGGCGTCGCCCATCGACCATCCGCCGGAGCAAGCCTTACAGAACACTTGCCGCATGGTCAAAGCGGCGGGCCACTATGGAGCGTTGCATCCTACTTGTCTCGTGGAATCACTCGCCTTGTGGTACCTCCTCCAAAAGCAGGGCGTCGCCGTCAATCTGCGCATTGGCGTACGCAAAACCGCCGACGAATTCGAAGCGCACGCCTGGGTCGAGTACGCTGGTGCCGCTCTCAATCAGCCCGATGAGCGCCACCGTCACTATGCCGCTTTCGATCGCGGCTTCTCGGATTTACCCGGAGACCCGTCGTGAGCGGTTTCTTCGCTATCCTGCGCCAAGACGGACAGGCCTTCGCAGACCAATGGCTGCAAAAAATCTCCGCCGAGCTTGCCACTCGCGGTCCGGATGGATGCAATCTTTGGCAGCGCGACAATATCTCAGCCTGTTTTGCCTTCATGCGTACGGGCCCTGCCCCACAAGCCCGGCAACAACCTGTTTCCTTGCTCGACCGCTTCTACCTTTGGGGCGACTTGCGGCTGGATGCGCGCGACGACCTTCACCAGCAACTCTCTGGAAAAAACTGCCCTCCGGATACCACCAGCGAGGAACTTCTTCTTCAGGCTTGGGCGAAGTGGGGTCCGGCTTGTTTGCAACGCATCATCGGTGATTTTTCGTTTGCTCTCTGGGACGCCGCCGAAAAAACCTGCTGGTGCGTTCGCGATTTTGTGGGCGCTCGGCCCTTTTACTACGCTCATACATCCGGTGTCTTCTGTTTTACCAATACTCTCCCGCTGCTACGCCGCGTACCCGAAGTGTCCGGTGAATTCGACGAAATCTTTCTTGGCGACTTTCTTACCCACGGCTGGAATGTCGACCGTGAGCGCACCGTCTACCGCGACATTCGCAGGCTCCCCGCCGGTCACTTGTTGAAATTGTCCAATGATTCGCTGACCGTCGAGCGTTTCAGAAAACTCCCCATCGAACAACCGCTGCGCCTGAATCGGCCCGAAGAATATACCGAGGCTTACCTTGGCCTATTAACCGCGGCCGTGAACGACCGTCTGCCGCAAGACGCCGTCTCTCTTTTCCTCAGCGGCGGTTTAGATTCTGCTTCCGTGTGCGCGGTCGCCTCGCAGATCGCCGCAACGCGTTCCCAGAAAGATAAATTAAAGGCCTTCACGATCAGTTGGCATCCTTTTTTCGATGATCCGGAACCTGCCTTCGCGAAGCTCTCGGCGCAACACCTGGGCCTTGCTCAGGAGGTGCTCCAGGACCAGCGCTTGCAACCTTTCGAAGGCGCGCAGAGCGAGCCTTGCACACCTGAGCCCAGCGACGAGATTTTCTTCGCCCGCGACCGTCGATTTTCCCGAAGGGTCGCCGCTCACGCGAATGTTGTCCTCTCCGGAGACGGAGGCGATGACGTGCTTATCGGCCAGGCCTGGCCCTATTTAACCTATCTCTGGCGCAATCGAAAATGGCAAAACTTCGCCCGTGATTTCGGTGGCTACCTTTGGGCTCACCAAACCATTCCTCCTCTTCGTGGCGGCTTTCGCACCAGGATTGCTCGATGGTTAAAACACGACGACCCGTTCGATGGTTACCCCTCTTGGCTAAATCCCGCATTCGAACACAGAGCGAAGCTCAGGCAAAGGTGGCTCGACTTTGCAAACCCAGGCCAAAATACAGAACATCCTGTACATCCGCTGGCCTATCGGCTCTTGCATGATGGCTTGTGGGCCATTGTCCTCGAAATCGAAGACGCGGGTTGGAATCGCGTAACTTTGGAAAGCCGTGCTCCCATGCTCGACCTCAGAATCTTGCAGTTTTTGCTCCGGCTCCCTGCAGTTCCCTGGTGCATGGATAAAGAGTTGGTCAGGCAAACGATGAAAGGCCTGTTACCGATGGAGGTGCTTTCCCGCCCCAAGACTCCCCTCCTGCAAGACCCGGTGTTACATTGCTGTAACAAAAACGATTGGCTCGCCGATTTGCCCAAACAAGCACCCCGCGAAATAGAATCATTTGTAAATTGGTCGAAATGGTGCGAAACTTTTCACCATCGTAAGGGTTCTCTTAACTCGGTGATTCTCCGCCCGATAAGTGTCCTTCACTGGTTGAAAGCCGTTGAAAACAGCTAGCGGATTCAGTAAAGTGTTCATGCAGAGGGGCGTAGATGAATCGGTCGTCTGAAAAACTTGAGCAGAAAAAACCCTATCAAGCGCCGAAATTGCTTATTTATGGGAACTTGACCGAAATGACCAAGGGAACTGGCGCACATGGAAAAAAAGATGGTGGTGGTGGCCTCTTTCGTCGTCTAACCGGCAAATAAGCTCCTGTCCCCAGCTTAGCCCCGGCAAGAATTGAACCTTCTGTGACCTACTGCTATCGAGCTTATGGTGTCGGTATCGACTCCAACAGCAGAATTCTCGGCTTGGAGCCTTCCGTTGCCGGTCTCACGCGTTTCACTCTTCGGTTTGAGACCGGGCCTGAACCCGATTGGGTGAAACGCGCTCGCGCCTTGCCCGGTCGCGTCCTTTCCCATCTTCCCGCAGAGCAACACACCGACGATCCCGCCTTTGTGTTAACGGAACACGGAAATGGCCAGTGCTATGACCTCGCTTATTCCGACGGTGCCTTGTTCGTTGTCGATGCCACCGCCGAGCGCATGTGGGGCATCACGAAGCCTCCTCTCCCAGACGAAGAGCTCTCGCTTTATTTCCTTGGCCCGGTAATGGGTTTCGTGCTTCGCCACCGCCACATGACCTGTCTGCACGCGAGTGGTGTCCAGCTTCAGGATCGTGCCGTGCTTTTCTCCGGGGATGCCGGCGATGGCAAGTCCACTACCGCTGCGGCGCTCGCTCTTCGCGGCGCGCCCGTCTTGTGCGAAGACATCGTACCTTTGGAGTTAACCGAAGGACGTTATTACGCTGTTCCCGGCTATCCGCGGGTCTGTTTATGGCCCGATGCGGTAGCCAAACTCGTCGGCGACGCCGACGCGCTTCCGCGATTGTCGCCCACTTGGGAAAAACGCTATCTGCCTCTCGATGGTGTCCGCGCCCAGTTTGCCGGCGACAAAAAACCGCTCGGCGTTATTTATCTGTTCGCCGCGCGCTCCTCGGATCCTGCCGCTCCCCGCATCGAAGAGATGCGGCCCAAAGATGCCCTGCTCGGACTGGTACAAAACACCTACATGAATTGGTTGCTCGACCGCCAGCGCCGCGCCGAGGAATTCGATGAACTTTGGAAAATCGTCCAGCAGGTTCCCGTGCGCCGCATCGTGGCGCACACCGACGGCGCAAAATTAGGTGCGCTCTGCGACTGCATCTTCGAGGATTCCGCGAACGTTCTTTCCACCAACCGGCTGCTGCCTGATCAGTAACGGACGCGCCTTTCCCGGGTGACCCCGGTGTACACTGGCCACAGCAATTCGGGGGCATCCTCTGAGCGAAACTTCCTCACCCGCACTGGCTTTCGCAAAAGAGTGGGGCTTTCTCTGCCGGTGCGCTTCCCCGCAAGCCACTCCCCCCGAAATTGCCGCGCTCGTACAAGCGGGTTTCGACTGGCAAACGCTGTTGGACCTTGCCGACTCCCACGGCATTCCCGGAGTGGTTGCGAAACGGCTGGAAGAACTGGGCTTCGTTGGTGTGCCGGCTGCCGCCCGCGAGCAACTCCAGATCCGCATGCGCGCGCAGCATTTGTTCAGCCTGAGCTTGACCGCCGAGCTCTTTCGCATACTGCAGAATTTCTCCGTCGATCTTATCGAAGCCATTCTCGTGAAAGGTCCATTGATTTCCGTTCTGGCCTACGGTGACCCAGCCATTCGCAGCTACGTGGACTTGGACCTGCTGCTGCGCCATCGCGACATCGCCCATGCTGTTCATCGCATGCTCGCCATGGGGTTTCATTCCGACGTTCCGGAACTCGCCATTCGTGCCGGTAAAATACCCGGCGAATACCTGTTCCGCAGGCCCGCCACGCAGCGTGTCGTCGAACTGCACACCGAACACACCTTCCGTTATTACCCTAAGCCTATGCCCATCGAGGATCTGTTTGCCCGCCGCCGCTCCGTTCTCGTCGACGGCCAGGAAATGCCCGCTCTGAGTCTGGAAGATGAACTCATCCTCAACTGCATTCACGGCGCAAAGCATTTTTGGGAACGCCTGATGTGGGTTTCGGATATAGCCGCCCTCGTTGCCAGGCATCCGGAAATCAATTGGGACGTGGCCGAACGTCGCGCGGTACAAGTCGGTGCGGACCGTATGTTGCTCGTGGGCGTGCTACTTGGTTCTCAGTTGCTCGATGTTCCTCTGCCCAGCGCGCTTGCCCAAAAAATTCAGCGCGATCATGCCGCGCAATCCCTGTGCCGCCGCATCCAGACTTGGTTGCCTTTTGCAGGCGCTGCGCCTCCTGCATTGCCCAAGCGCGCGCTGTTCCGCCTGCAAATGGCCGGTGGCGGCTTCACCGGACTCGCCTACCTCTCCCGGCTATCTCTTTCTCCCACTCAGGAAGACTGGGATCAAGGAGCGGAAGAGCGCTCTTCGTGGCTCTGGGACGCCGCGCGCCGTCCTTTTCGCCTTTTCCGCAAATACGGTTCAGACTAACGGGTGGTGGCTTGTCCCGTAAAAAGAAACACCTGGCTCGCCCAAAAGCTAGCCAGGTGTTTTCTGCCTGAATTGTTCTGACGGTTCTGGCGCTCTGCCGGCCTAGATCGTGGTTCTTATTCCGCCGCTGATTTCTTTCTCCCGTTGTGGCGCGGGCAGTTCCACCGTTACCGTCAGGGGTGCCTTATTTCGGATTAAGCCCAGTTTGAGCGTGGTCTTGTCTTGCGACTGTTCCGCCATTTTCGCGCGCAACTCTCCTACCGATCGGATTCGTTCCCCGTTCACGCTGGTAATCACGTCGCCAACTTTCAATCCGGCCTTCGCTGCCGGAGAATCCGGAAAAACTCCACGGACTAGAATCCCTTCACCGTCGGGCGCCCCGAAATAGTTCCCGAATTCTCCATTTAGTTCTTCCGCATCGATTCCCAGGCGCGTCCGGTTCATGGTCCAGGGACCGTTTTCAAACATGCCGCGAATCTCCGGCATCTGTGGAATCTGGAAGGCGAAGCTCCCAGGCTCTGCCGGGGCAATCAGTGTGCTCCCGTGCCGCATTTCTGATTTTCCTATAGTCACATTGATATTCTGGGCCCGGCCATCTCGCCACACCTTGAACTGCGCCGTCCGTCCCGCCGGAATTTCCCGAATCATCCGGCGAAACTGCTCGGTGCCTTCCACCCGCTGCCCGTCAATCTCCGTCACCACGTCGTTCGCTTTCAATCCCGCTTTTGCCGCCGGACTGTCGGGCACGATCTTCCCCAGCACTACTCCGCGTTCGGCAGGGAGCTTGAACTCTTTCATTTTGTCGGGGGTCACCTCCGTCACTCCCGCCCCCAGCCAGCTTCCGCCCGTATTCACAAAGACCCGCATATCGTCATCGCCGTCGCGGTTAACCGCCAAGCCCTGCAACTGATCCTGAAGCTCCGCAATCTTTTGGCCGGCCTGCGCCATCTGCTCCTGTGCCGAATTTTGTACCGCCAGCTCCGCACTCTGCGGTTTGCGTGCGGACTCGCCGGGAAGTGCCACCAGCCCCACCGTCAGAGCGCCTAGCCCCAGGGTCATGAAAATAGCTTTTGCATTCATGTGCGTTACCTCTCCTTGTTCCCTTAGACGCAGCAAACCCTAAACCGTCGACCTCAGCGCCACCACACGAATCGTCCCGTTCACTGTCCCCAGATGAATCGGCGCCCCTCCGTGACCCCGCGCTCCATGCACGGTGCGCGGCTGCGCCTCTCCTTTCATCACCATCGGCAGATCACTCGAAAAACTGCCATTCATGCAGCGTGCCTCCAGTTCCGCAGCCAAGTCCTGGGGAATCGCCAACAAGACTGAGCCATTCGTCGTTTCCACCGATGCGCCCTTGGCGTCATTGGCATGTTTCAGCTCCAAATAAATATTCCCGTTGGTGGTATGTGCGTGCACGTCTCCACTGCTCTCATAGATCTCGATATTTCCGTTTACGGTGTGCAGTTCTCCCAGCGATTCTGAACTGAAGACGCGCACCGCCCCGTTAATGTTGTTCACTCGGCTCAGCTGCGCGTGCCGCGGAACGTGAATCACATAATCCACTACTACTTCCACGCCTTCCTGTTGGGGGTAACGGGTGGACACCGAAAGCCCCTCTGCTGTCGCATCCACGTCAATCGCCACCAGGTCCAGCAGCGATCCGTCCTCCGGCGTGCTCTTGATCGCTCGGACCTCCGCCTCATTTTTGTCCCAACCCTCAATGCGCACCGTTCCATTGACGTTGTTCAGCTCGAATATCCCATCCGCCCGCATCGGATAGGTTTTCGTCACTTCCTGCGATACACCAAAGCACCCGGGTGCCAGCACCGCGGCGCTGACAAATAGTCCAAGGCACACGAGACCAACCGTGGAGCGCAGCTTCATGAATCCTCCTCCCAGCACCATTCCGTTTTCCCAGGGGCACGAACAAACTCACAGAGCCGCCTCACCCATTAACGCAGCTGAAAATCAAAACTCACGGTGGAAACCACTTCGACGGGTTTCCCGTTCACCTGTTCCGGCTTCGCCCGCCACTTTTGCACCGCCGCCGTGGCTGCATCCGCCAACACCGGTTGTCCCTCCAGGATCCTTTCCACGCTGACCGTGCCATCCGCCTTCATCCGCACCTGCAGCACGACGCGGCCCTGTACTCCCGAATTCCGCGCCAACGCCGGATATTCCGGCTGTGGTTTCACCATCAACCGCTGCATGAATTCTTTAGGATCCTCGCGAACATCTCCCAGTAGCACCACTTCGAAGCGCTTCCTCGCGCTATCGAACCAATCGTCTTGCATCAGCGTTGGCGAAAGTTCCGTCGGCGTCGGCCCTTGCGGCGCCGTCAATGTAGCGCCAGTTGTCTGCAGCTCGGTCAGTCGTTCCATCAGCCGTTGCTTTTCCTCTTCCTGCAAGGTTTGTCGCAGCGAAGCCTGTGCGTCCAGATATTGCAACTGGATCTTTCCGGCCAGGGTGTGCAGCCTCAGTAAGGCTCCTCCGCCGTTGAGCGCGGCAATCACGTGCACTGGCCCATTCGGCTGCGCTTGCACGTTCAGTGGCAAGGAAGGGTCGGCCTGGATGCGATCCGGCCCGCCATTTTCCACTGTAGCGTCGATGGTCATGGCGATATTGCGCGGCAAAAACACCACGATGTCGCCGGTGTGCGAGGCCAGTTGCGATGGTCCCGGCAGGCGTACCACGCGAGCGTTCGCCGTTGCCTCCGGGCTGATCCACGCGGTAATCGTTCCTTCGCCCGTTTCCGCATGCACCCGGTTGGCCACTCGCGTCAGGCAAATGCTTCCGCCAGTGCTGGCCACTTCCATTGGACCCGCTACGGAAAGCACGCGAATTCCACCGCCACCCGTCTCTGCGTGCACCGATCCGTGCACTTCTCCAAAATCAATCTGCCCGCCTGCGGTGCGCACCGTTACATACGATCCGGCTTCTCCTATCGCGATATTTCCGCCGTCGGTCTCCAGCCGGGCCGTGCCTTTGATCTTCGCCACGCGAATATGGCCACCACCCGTGCGCAATCGCGCATTTCCATCGATCGCTCCGGCCAGGATGTGGCCGCCCGCCGTGTATGCGTCCAGGTCTCCTTCCACGTCTTTCAGCGTGATGTGTCCGCCCTGCGTTTCGAGTTTGGCTACGGTGCGCTCCCCGCGCGCATACGGTGTTCCGACCATGCCGATGCGCCCGGTCGTAATATTTCCACCCTGCGTCACCAGCGTTACACGGCCGCCTATATCCGCTGTTTCCACGTCCCCGATACCCGTAGATACATCCAGGTTGAACGTGATCGGCACGGTCACCACGAATTGCACATAGAACTGCGCATTCCGATTGTTCTGCCGGTGCGGCGACTGGAAAGCTTCCACGTTCGGCAGCACGCCGCTGATAAAAACTCCGTCTACCGTTTCCCGCGTTGTCAGAGAATAAGCGTTAAGTAGTTTTTGTCCAGCCGCTCCGGGCAGATCTGTCTCAACGTGCACTGCATAGTGCAGTGTGGGCGCCGCACCCACTGGCAGTGTCTGAATGCGCACGTTCCCCAAATCCGCGTTCAAGTGCAGCGTCATCCCATTGCTGACGCGCAAATCCCCCGTGCGATCGACAGACGGCCGCGGCGGAACATTCTCGGCGCTCGCCGTGCTTGCCAGGGCAAGGCATCCCACGGCGCACGCCCATGCAGCCGCCGTCAACGGATTACGTCGTCCCCGTCTTGCTGCTCTCAACATGGTGGAAGAACCGAACATGAAAGAAACCCATCTCTGCTCCGCGTTTGCGGATTCACTGATCGCTTCGTGCGTTGATCTCACGCAAGGCCGCGGCGCTCCGCAGCCGTACGTAACGGCTGGGATCGTTGTGCTGCAGGTTGTCCAGTTCTTGAATGACATTCTCGATCGAACCTTGTGTCGCCGGTCCGCTCGTTCCGCCCGCCTGCATCATCCCGGGGGCCGCTGGAGGATTCACGGGTGGCGGCATCAATGACTCGCTGGGCGCCTGTTCCAGCGAACGCACCAGCATATTCACCGCTTCCACGCGCACGCCCGGATTCGAATCGTGTTGCAGCGCGTCCAACAACACCTGTCGCACCGTGCTGTCCATCCCCGCATCGCGCAGCGCTTCCAACGCCTTCAGCCGCACCGCCGGATTCTGATCCTTTCGCGCCGCCGTCAGCAGGGCCGCGCGTACTTCGGAATCTTCCGCTCGCGCTTTCAGGGCATCCAGGCAATCCAAGCGCATGCCCGAATCAAAGCGGTCGCCGTTTTTCACCACGAAGGTCAAAACGCTTCGGACATTCGAATCATCCAGGTTGCCGTCCAACTCGATGGGCTGTTCCGCGTTTAACCGCACGCGTACCGTCTTTGTTCCGGAATCCGGTGAGGGGCTGAAGTTGATTCCCGCCACGGCCATCTTCGAAAGTTGATCATCGGTGTACTGCGCGCTCGGCCGCACGTTCAGCACCTGGTCCTGCGGCAGTCCGCTGCTCCGCGTGCTGGCCCACTGCGCATATTGCATTCCGCCCACTAGCCCCAGCGCCATCAGCGTGGCCGCGCTCCATGCCGGATGCAGCACCATCCAGCCGCGCAGCCATCCCAGCGCCGTGGCCTTTGCTTTCACGGCGGGGCGTTCCAGATCGTCCAGCTTCTCGGCTAGCTCACTGCGACACTGCGCAAGCACAATGCCCGCGGCGTCCAATTGATCTCCGGCATGGGGCAGGGAACTGATCGCCTTCGAAAACTCCCGCTCTTCCGCCAGTTGTGTGCGGCACGCCATGCATCCCGCAACATGCTCCTCCACCGCCGCGCGTTCCTGCTCATCCACTTCCTCGCAAACATAGAACATCAGCAGTTCCGCGATCTCGGCGCAACTTCGATTGGGCTCTGCGGCCTTCATCGCAAAACTCCCAATTCCGTCCGCAATTTGCGGGTCGCCCGGAATAGCGAATTTTTCACCGTCTCCTCGCTTGTCCCCAGCACGTCGCCGATTGCCCGCAGTTTCAAGCCCTGATAATGCTTCATCTCAAATACAATCCGCTCGCGCGGAGAAAGCCGCTCCATCGCCGCCGCCAGCCTGGTCTTGATCTCCTGCCCCAGCAAGTTCCGCTCTGGGTCCAGCGTCGCGCGGTGTTCCCGTTGGCGTTCGAAGAAATCCACGTTCCCGTCTTCAAATTGCGAAGGCGTCTCCGGCGCCTGATCCTCCGGGCGCGCCTGCCGGCGCCGCAAGTGGTCCAGACAAACATTGGTGACAATGCGATACAGCCAGGTGTAGAAGCTGCACTCAAACCGGAAGCGGTGTAAATTCCGGAACACCTTCAAGAATGCTTCCTGGTAAACGTCCCGCGCATCCTCGGTCCGTTTCATCAGGTTCAGCGCTAACCGCAGCACGTCCCGGTCGTACCGCCGCACCAATTCCTCAAACGCAGCGCGGTTTCCCGCCTGTGCCTGTTCCACCAGGGCGCGCTCTTCTATCTTTGCTAGCGACGTGACGGACGCCAACGCCGCATCGGAATTGCCTGTTTGACCCGATTCATCCGCAAACGCTAGAGCCCAAGACGGTAAAGGCATATTCGCTTTCTCTTTGCCGAATCTGGTCTAAATCCTCAACTCCTCATGAGTTGCATCGGTCTCCTGCGGAAAATTGACGCACTCCCCCGATGTTCCTTTAGACGCGGTGTTGGCTGCCAGGTGAGCACTTCGCACGAACTTCCCAACCTTAACACGCACCTGTCACCGTGCCTGGTTGGATGCTGCGTTTAGCCCGCTGTGTCGTCTCTTCCGTTTGGCCCGGGGGCCGTCACTTCTTGCCCTTGCACCCGCCACAAAACCAGCGGCCATGCCAATAGCACCACCAGCGCCAGCAGCATCCCATACGCATTCGCACGGTAAAACGCGTTCGGCTGCGTAATCAGCTCTGCCGCGCCCCCCAGCAATGCGCCGCAAGCGACCACCAGGAACAGCCCAAGCAGATTGAATCTCGCGACGTTTCGAATGCCGAGGATCACCACACCCAGCAGAATCGCCGACACCACAAACTGCTTTAAGAAATCCGCCGCCGATCCCCAACTCCTCACCATGGTTCCCGCCACCGCGAAGAACAGGACCAGCCGCAGCCAGCGCGCCCGTAGTTCGGACCCGAGGAAAGC
Organism: Candidatus Sulfotelmatobacter sp.; assembly: GCA_035524015.1. Lineage (GTDB taxonomy): Bacteria > Acidobacteriota > Terriglobia > Acidiferrales > UBA7541 > Acidiferrum. The sequence continues at coordinate 9,616 of DATKPS010000104.1, read as the reverse complement.
CCCGGCCAAAACCAGAATTCCCGTGGCAATCAGCCCGCGCAAGATCACTCCGCCAATCACGCTGATTCCCGGAAATATCGCGTCGTATGAATCGCCAAAACTCGCCGCGATCCCCCGGTGGAGTGTCGGCCACCAGCTCGCGGCATAGTCGAGCAAGTGCCGTAAACCAATGAGCGCCGCCGAGCCTCCCAAGCCAATCCAGAACGCGTCGCGATAGTACAACCCGGGCATTCCCAGCCACCCCGGTATTTTTTCCTGGCCAAAGCCACGCGCGGCAAATGACCACGCTAACCCGAACAGCACTGTAACCGCGCCCAACAAAAGCCCCGCCAAAAGGAACACGCCCACCGCGGTCGTCGCGACATACAGCTTCAACGGCGTGGAGGTCGGATACGCCTCCAGCACCGCGGGAATCCCGCGCCCGAATAGGAAGCTCACCGCAAATCCAGTCACCCCGACAATGCCCCAGCCAAAAACACGTTTCCACGGCACGCGGACCGCTTGCGCTCGCAAACGTTTGAAGTAGAACGTCAGCACACTGGCGATCAGCCCAAGAGCCACGCAAATCTGTCCCACCTGCACCAGGATGCGCATGGCCGATTGTTCTTCCTGTGCCCGCGCGAATTCGTCCGGAATTTTAATGAACGTCCGATAATCCGCGGGCTCGTCGCCCAACACGGTCACGCTCATGCGCGCATAGGCGGAAGAGTTTTTATCGTGAGGGTCATATCCGCCAAGCGACTCTTTTTGCTCCCAGGTCAGCAAATGGTCCGTGCGATTCGGCCGTTTATCCGAATCGGAGCCCACCAGTTTCCAATGGCTCAAATCGATTTGCTTCTTTTCCCGCAGATATTTTTCGGCGACCGCAATCGCTTCTTCTTTTGTCAGGTTTGCGCCCTTCGCGGCTTCCGCCAGAACGTGCCAAAACCCATGCTCCGATCCATCCGGCTTGATCGTTACTGCAAACTCTTCCGGTTCCGAATCGCGAAAATACCGCACTCTCCACAGTGCGCCGGGAATCCGCTTCGCATAGATGTCATTGATTGCGGAAACCGCCATGCGCCGGCGCAGAAACTCATTAATCACCGGGTCGGTCGTATCTACCATCACCGCCGCCTTCCGGTAACTTCTCGGGTCCAATCCGTGCGCGTGCATTACCGCATCCGCCTTTTGCGTCGCCTCTCTGCTGTCCGCAGAAACCTTCAGGTAATCGCCGATGTGCTCGCGGTTCACCCTCCACGCCAGAACTCCTCCCACCAACACGCATACCGCCAGAAACCCCAACGCACTTGTCGTTAACGCGTCATACCGCCGCCCCTCGGACACCGCTTGCTCCGCCACCACTTCTCGCGTCAGCCGGATCTCCGGCGCCGGTTCGGCCTCATTCAGCAGGTCATCCACATTCTCAAACTGCCCGCGGACCAGATACTGCACCCCGCCGTACGCCAGCGGCACCACCGCCGCCAGCGCGACCACCAGTCCCGAAATCTTGAAATACCAATTGTCCGAACGGATCAACAGCATCCCCACCAGCGATGCATCCACGGTGTAATGCCAGATCAGCGTAGCCACAATCCCCCAACGCAGCATCACCAGGCCCGCGGCAATGCCCATAATTCCAATCTCGATGCCGCGGATGTAGCCCGGCTCTTGCGGATAATTGCTGTGCAGAAAGCTCCAGAAAAACGCTGGCAAGATGATCGCCAGCACGCGCGACCCCGTCAGTTTGCGCATAAACGGAATCGCGAACATTCGGAACGTGAACTCTTCGTTCGTTGCCGCCAAAACCCCGATCGCCACCCCGGCAATCCACGGAAACGGTGTATTCACGATGTCCGAGTACTTGATGTCCTGGGGCGCCCAAACTCCCAAACGATTCCCAATCATGTAGAACGCCACGATGAATCCAATGTGCGCCGCCGCTAGGCAAATTCCCACCACTCCCGCGCTGAAAAACTCCTTCGAGCGCATCCCGCGCAAGGTAAACGCCTTTGGCAACCTCAGCTTCCCAGGTTGACTCGCGCGATATAGCGGCTCGCCCCCGGGATACACTAGGCTGATCGTGAATGCCGTTCCTACCGCCGCCAGCAACATCCAGAACAGTCTCTGGATAACGAAGCTTCCATATGTAAAATGCGTGTCGTATCCCGCCCGCACCGAACCCCAATCGTTCAGTTCCATCAGGAAATACAGCAAGGTCACCACCGCGCCTATCCACAGCGCCGTCATCCACGACGTCTTGCCTTGCCGCCACAGCGTCACTCCCAGCCACAGCGCCGCTCCCAACAAAAACCCGTACGGCACCAGCGCAATCTCTTCGTAAAAATTGTTCGTCGAACGCAAGTGTTCGTAATCGCGCGTCCACGCCTCGGGAACCTGCAAATATTCCTGGGTGCCTCCAATTTGATCGCCTTGCACCCCCACCTGGAATCGGTAGGGCGCCTCCTTTGCCCTGAATCCTTTGCGCTCCCACGTGAACGACCAATCCACCCGGTTCGGCCGGGCTTGCGAGTTCGCTTCCGACGGCAGAAAGTCCCACTGGCTTAGATCCATCCCCAGTTTGTTTGCCGCAAATTGTTGCGCCTCGGTTTGTGCTTCGCCTTCCGCCAGGCTCTTGCTCGGCATCGCCTCCGGAATCTTATGCTCGTAGCCGACAATCTTCCCCGCCGGACTCACCCGCACCAAAAACTCTTCCTCTTGTTGCGGCCGGAAAAAGCGCACGTCCCAATACCAGATGTTCAACTCGCCAGCCATCAGCTGGTTCGCTTTTTGCAATCCCAGCTCGCGTTCCAGGTAGGTTTTCGCGTTGTCATCCACATCGAAGACAATCGTGGACACATACCCGCTCAGGTTGTTCCCCAGTCCCCCCACAAACTGCCGTGCCCGCGATTGCGCCTCCGCTCGCGAAACCTTGAAGTCCACTGATGCTTCGGGAAATGCCCGGAAAAAGTACTTCTGCGCGAACACGCCGCCGACAATGCCAAGCAAGATCCACAGGAGCAGCACGCGCTTGTCTGAACCGGTCAATTTTTCGTTCGCCAAAAGGTCCTCCGCTGTAGATGCCGGGGCTGCACGCCCACTCTATCGGTACGCAGCCTCGCTACGCAAGTTTCACGAAAAGCGCGTCTTAGCTTGGGATGATATAAAGAAGAGAGCGATGACCGTCAGTCTTCAGACCAACGTACAAATGATCAAAGGGGTCGGCCCGCACCGCGCCGAACTGCTAGCCCAGCGTGGTATATATACCCTCGAAGACCTGCTGAACTACCTTCCATTCCGCTACGAAGACCGCATCCATTTCTCGAAAATAAAAGACATTCAGCCCAACGGCGTTTACACCCTCCGCGCTCGCGTCATGAGCGGCCAGGCCGTCCGCGGCATGTATGGCCGCGACGCCATCTACCACCTGCTGGTGCAAGACGACACCGGCTCGCTTCCCTGCAAATTTTTCCACGGCGGCTTCCTGGAGGGTCGGCTTAAGCCCGGTATGGAACTCATCCTTCATGGCAAGGTCGAGATCGATAAGCAACGCCCCGCCCGCCGCGAAATGGTGAATCCCCAATTCGAAGTGCTCAGCGGCGAAGACGTCGACTCCACCGAGATGGGCCGCATCGTGCCCATTTACGAAGCCGTCGGCACATTCGGCACGCGTCAGATTCGCCGCACCATTTACGCTACGCTGCAAAATCTGGAGCACACCATTCCCGACGTGCTTCCTGCGGATTTACGCAAGCGCCTCGGCTTCCCCACGCGCCGTGAAGCCCTCATCAACACGCATTTTCCCCCGCCTGAAGAATCACTCGACGCCCTCAATCAGTTTCGCTCTCCCGCTCAGCGCCGCCTCATCTTCGAGGAGTTTTTTCTGTACCAGCTCAGCCTGGCGCTCGGCCGCAAAGCCGTGCGTAAAGAAAATGCCATCCCGTTTCGCGTCCGCGAAGACCAAATTCGCGAAGCCCTGAAAAAAATTCTCCCGTTCAAACCCACTGCGGCCCAGAAGAAGGTCCTCGCCGAAATCGCCGCCGATCTGGAGCGCCCCGTGCCCATGAATCGCCTCCTCCAAGGCGACGTCGGCAGCGGCAAAACCATCGTGGCTCTCCAAGCCGCCGTGATCGCCATGGAAAACGGTTGCCAGGCCGCGCTCATGGCTCCCACCGAAATTCTCGCCGTTCAGCATTTCCTTGCGGCACGCCGCATCCTCGCTCCGGGTGGTTACCAGGTGGAACTGCTCATCAGCGGTCTGAAAAACGCCGATAAATCGGCCGCTCGCGAACGCATTCACAGTGGCGAAGCCCAACTGGTCATCGGCACTCACGCCCTAATCGAAGAAAACGTCCAGTTTCAGCGCCTGGGCTTCGTTGCCATCGACGAGCAGCACCGCTTCGGCGTTCTCCAGCGCAAAAAACTCATGGATAAAGCCGTTAAACTCGGCCACGCTCCTCATGTCCTTGTGCTCACCGCCACTCCCATCCCGCGCACGCTTTCCCTCACCCTGTACGGCGATCTCGACGTCTCCGTCATCGACGAACTTCCTCCCGGCCGCACCCCCATCACCACGCGCACGACCACCGAGCAACATCTTCCCGGTGTGTGGGAATCCCTGCGCCGCGAAGTCGAAGCCGGCCGCCAAGCCTACATTGTCTATCCTGTTATCGAAGAATCGAAACTGGAACTCAAAGCTGCCATAGAAGAATATGAGCGTCTCTCCAAGCTCGTTTTCCCCAAACTCCGCGTTGGCCTCCTTCACGGCCGCCTCTCCAGCGACGAAAAGGAAGAGGTCATGCAGCGCTTCCGCCGCAATGAAGTGCAAATCTTGGTCACCACCACCGTTGTGGAAGTCGGCGTCGACGTTCCCAATGCTTCAGTCATGGTCATTGAGCACGCCGAACGCTTCGGCCTCGCGCAACTCCATCAACTCCGGGGCCGCATCGGTCGCGGTGCGCAAAAGTCCTATTGCATCCTGGTCGCCCCGCCCCGGCTCACCGACGAAGGCCGCGCCCGCCTGGACACCATGGTCCGCACCAACAACGGTTTCGAGATCGCCGAAGCGGACCTGCAATTGCGCGGGCCCGGCGAGTTCTTCGGCACGCGTCAATCTGGCGAACTCGGCTTTCAGGTTGCCAGTCCGCTGCGCGACCGCGAACTGCTTGAACTGGCCCGCAGAGAGGCTTTCACCGTGGTCGAAGACCCCGCCAAAAAAGCTTCCTTTCAGGAAATTCTGCGTCTGTTGCCCCCCGAATGGCAGCGGCGCTATCACTTGGCTCGCATCGGCTGAGCCACAGGAACACGAATCGTCATGCGCATCATTGCTGGCAAATTTCGCAGCCGCCAACTGAAAACCGCCAAGGGCCTCGACTTGCGCCCCACCAGCGACCGTCTGCGCGAAACCCTCTTCGACATTCTCGGCGACCTCGTGGTTGGCTCGCGTTTCATCGACGCTTTCGCCGGCACGGGGGCCGTCGGCATCGAAGCCCTGAGTCGCGGCGCGAAGCAGGTCGTCTTCATCGAAAAGCACCCCGCCACCGCATCGCTGATCAAGAAAAATCTCGCCGCGCTCGACATCCGCGAACAGGTGCGCGTCCTCCCCATCGACGCTCTCCGCGCCCTGCAACTCCTCGCTACTGAACCACCCTCCCAGCCCGGCGCGCACGCGCTCGACATCCTCTTCCTTGATCCCCCCTACGACCAGGCCTCCGATTATGAACGCGTGCTCTCTTTCCTCGGTTCTGCTACCCTTTTGTCTGAGGGCGGCCTGGTCATCGCGGAGCACCGTCGCAAGTTCCAACTCCCGGAAGTGGTGGAATTTCTTCAGCGCGTGCGTGTGTTGCATCAGGGCGATGCAGTTCTTAGCTTCTATCGCTTGCTCAAAACTCCGCAGGCAAACGACGCAGCTTCGCAGTAAACCCCCGTCTCTCGCGCATCATCAAATTCGATTGTGGTTGTGCCCTCGCTTTTCTTCCTCGCCCCGCGGAAGTCAGCGGCCATCACAATAGATTGGAAGGCAATGTTTCGTCGGTTCCAGGTCAATCCTTTTGATTTGCTCGGCCAGAACGAGATCTACCCGATCGCCGTGTATCTGCCGGGCCAGGGCGAACCAAAACTGACCATTGCCTGGAATAGCTTTCATCAGAATTTTCTTAGCGAACTCCGCGCCTTTTTCACTTGGACCCGCATACCCAAAGGTCTGCCTCCGTCCAACCTCTTCCGCGATTGCCGCATTCGTCGCCCCTTACCCTATCTGGCGCTGCTGTGCGCTGCCTTGTGGCATGTGGTGTTCTTCATCGTTCCCTGGCCGCATTTCTCGCTGGCTCCCAAACACGTTTCTGCGCTAGACAATACGCAGCTCACTTGGTCTGGCCCTATCAACGATTTGCCGCTCCTCAACGTTCCTAAGCACTCCCCCAAAGCCACGACGCCCAAACCTGCGACCGAAGAACCTGCCAATGGTGTTGATGCCTATCACCCTCGCCAACGCATTTTCACCGATCCTTCTCATCCCACGCATCCACGGCAAACCCTGGTCAACACCGCCGCTCCCGATGTCGCTCCGAAGTTCCTTCCGCCGCTTCCGAATATGGTTCAGCTCGGCACTACCGCCGCTCCCGCTCGTCCAACCTTGCAAATCAGCGAACAGACGCTCGCCAAGCTGCGCCCGAAAGAAGTGAAGCGAGCGGCCACCACAGTTGTTCCCGCACCCGACATGCCCAATATGGAGACTCATCCGGCCGAGATGAGCATCGCCGCCGTCACCGATGCTCCCGTAAAGCCTCATCTGGAACTCAACGCTGGCTCTGCTCCTCGCGTCGCCGATCGCACGCAAAATGGCGAAGTAGTGCCCGCGCCGGACATCGCCAGCGGCACAGCTTCCGCCAATGGTCCCAGCCAGACCATCATCGCGCTCTCGGCTTCCCCCGCCGCTCCCGCTCCCATCGTGGAAGTTCCCAAGGGCAATCTTGCCGCTCGCGTGGCTATTTCTCCGGAAGGAAAGGGAACTGGCTCGGGTGGCGGCTCGGCCAACGGCTCCGCCTCCGGAAGTACTTCGGGTTCCAGCGCCGGCGGCAGCGGCAACAGCTCCATGGGCATTAGCATTAGCGGGGGCAATCCCAAGTCGAATTCCGGCGTCTCTGGGCTCGGTGGCGCCGGCAAACTAATCATTCCCAAATCTTCCCTCTACAAGCGTCCCGATCCCAACGCCGACGACGATCCTCCCGAGCGCACCGGTCCTCCCAACTTCGGTTCTTTACCTCCCGGCTCACCCCCGGAGCAAATTTTCTCCTCGCATCGCGTTTATTCCATGAATGTCGACATGGCCAATCTCAACAGCACCACTGGCAGCTGGATTATTCATTTCGCCGAGTTGCGTTTGCCCGGCTTGCCTCGCACCGTCGGTCAGCTCAGTGCGCCCACACCGATTCGCAAAGTCGACCCCAAGTATCCGCAAGACCTCATTCAGGATCACGTCGAAGGCGAAGTCATTCTCTACGCCGTGATTCGCGCAAACGGTAGTGTCGATAGCATCCAGGTAGTTCGCAAATTAGACAAGCAACTCGACGCCAACGCCGTTGCCGCCTTCTCTCAGTGGAAGTTCGCTCCCGCCACCAAGAACGACCAGCCCGTCGACCTGGAAGCCATCGTCCACATCCCCTTTAAAGGCCCTACGCCTCAGTAGGTCTCTGGGAATTCCGACTCATCCGCAATCCGGTTGGATGGCCAGTTGGAACATGCTGGAGTGATTGCCGTCACCGAGGCTGCTGCGGAGCTCAGCTAACTTCGCAACAGAGTCCATGACGAAAAAACTAGTGGTCCTGATCTTTGGAATTGTGATCGCTCTCGTGGTTTTTGCGTTCTATGCAACCATGCAAGTCCACGCTACTCCGCTGGAGTGCGCGCAAGCACTCGCCGGAGACAACCTGATCTCCCATCCGATTGGCATCGTCAACCATGCCATTACTATCCGTCGTCCTCCTCGCGACGTCTGGCCCTGGCTCGTTCAGATGGGGGCTACCAGAGCAGGATGGTATTCCTATGATTTCATTGATAACGGCGGCCGGCACAGTTCGGAGCGCATCCTGCCCGAATACCAGGACACTCATCCAGGCATGATTTTTCCCGCACTCCCGCGAGCGAAGGATATATTCGTGCTCGTGCAGTGCGAAACCGAGAAGAATCTTGTGCTGGCTTGGCAGTTGCCCAATGGCAGTTGCCAAACGACGTGGGCATTCGTCCTCGAAGAACCGCAGCCTGGCCATACTCGATTACTGGTGCGCGGCCGCGTGGCACCGAACTATCGCCCTTACGGCATGCCGCAGTGGCTCGCGCTTCGCCTGGGCTGCGTCGCGCATTTTATCATGCAGCGGAAACAACTCCTGGGGATCGCACGTCGTGCGGAAGCCAACGGCCGACAATAGGCATAGACCCCGGTCAATCCTTACCTGCAAACCCCGATTCATACAGCTTCACCAGCGTATACAGCGTGTGATTCACGGGGGTCGCCACTCCCATCTCCGCCCCAACCCGCGCTACATATCCATTCAGCGAATCGATCTCCGTGCGCTTTTCCCGCGCCAGGTCCTGCGCCGTCGAAGAGCGCGTCCCGCTCATCTGTTCCGCGATTCGAAACGATCCGGCAATCGCCGCCTGCGGATCCTCCAGTCCTGCGGGACGAATCCCCTTCGCGTGCGCCACGGCCAACGCTTCATACACCGCCGCCTCCACTACTTTCTTCGCCTCCGCACTCGCTAGAATCTCTCCATAAGTCACGCGGCCCAGCGCGGAAATCGCGTTCAGTGCGCAGTTCCAGATCAACTTGGTCCAAAGCTCCCCTTCCATATTTTCCGAAAACCGGCACGGGATCTTGGCCGTCTCAAAAATCCCCGCAATCTTTGCGCTTCGCGGATCCCCGGCTGCCACCACGATATCCCCGCGTCCCAGATGCTTCACCGTGCCGGGCGTTGGCACCGACGCTGCCACATAAACCACCGCGGGCAACGCCGCAATCCCCGAAGCGGCCCGAATCTCTTCCGCGTTGTTCACTCCATTTTGCAGGCTCAGCACTAACGAATCTGCCGGCAGAAGCGCGCCCAACCGCTTCGCCACGCGCGTTGTATCCGTCGTCTTCACGCAAAGCAGCACCACTTCGGCGCCCGCCGCTGCCGCCAATTCCACCGACACCTCGGGATGCACCGTCTCCTGAAACGCCATTGAATCAATTCTCAATCCATCCCGTCGCACCGCTTCCACAAACGACGGCCGTCCAATCATCACCACCGGAACACCCGCCCGCGCCAGCATCCCGCCAAAATATCCGCCTACAGCTCCAGCCCCAACCACCGCCACCCGCTGCCGTTTTTCGCTTTTACTCATAACTCCCCACAGCCTTCCCACCCAGTTGTCATCGACAGTATTGCGTAGCATTTAAGCTGGAATTACCCAGTAGCTCGCGCGTCCGAGTGACTTTTCATCCACGATCGGCCGCTAAGTTTGTCATCCTGTCTATAACAACGAAGGCAAAGTCAAGCAACACTTCTCCCGCACTTGTCAGAGAAGTGTTTTTTCCTTCGCAGAACGCTTTTTGCTTCACAGGACCAAGGCTCGTTCTCTGAATCGCTGCGATGGACCG
>DATKPS010000103.1:0-20963 GCA_035524015.1 Candidatus Sulfotelmatobacter sp. | reverse complement strand
TTCTCCTCGGCTGCTGGGGCTCGTTCAACAATCCCCAGGAGTGCGACTACACCTACAAGAACATGACCAAGTGGGGCCGCGCCATGTACGTCACCCCGGGCGTCGTCGTCGATGGACAGTTGGTCACCAACGATCTCGTCGACATCAATCTCAATATCCGCATTCTCCTCGGCAGTTCCTACTACGATGGCTGGGAGCACGCCGAGAAGTTTGTGCAAAAGGATCCTCTCGGCAATCCCGTGGATCAGAACCATCCCTGGAACCAGACCACTCTCCCTCGCCCACAAAAGCGCGATTTCTCCGGCAAGTACACCTGGGTCATGTCTCCGCGTTGGCTCGACAAGCGCACTGGCGATCACCTCGCGCTCGACACCGGCGGTGGACCGATCGCGCGTCTGTGGGCCACCGCGCTGAGCGGCCTCGTTGACATCGGCTACATCAAATCTACCGGCAAGAGCGTGAAAATGTACCTGCCAAAAACTACCTCCCTCCCGGAAGTCGAGTTCGAATGGAAGATTCCCAAGTGGAGCAACGCCATTGAACGCGACCGCGCCCGTACCTACTTCCAGGTCTACGCCGCCTGCGCCGGACTCTACTTTGTGGAACAGGCCTTGAGCGAACTGCATGCTGGCAGAACCCGCACCTGGTCGGAATTCAAGGTGCCACAAGAAGCCATTGCCTGCGGTTTCCACGAAGCTGTTCGTGGCGTGCTCTCGCATCACGTAGTCATCCGCGACGGCAAAATTGCCAACTACCACCCGTACCCGCCAACCCCGTGGAACGCCAATCCCCGCGACGTCTACGGCACGCCTGGCCCTTATGAAGACGCGGTGCAAAACACCCCCATCTTCGAAGAAAACGGCCCCGACAAGTTCAAGGGTATCGACATCATGCGCGCCGTGCGTAGCTTCGATCCGTGCCTGCCCTGCGGCGTACACATGTATCTCGGCAACGGCAAATTGCTGGAAACTCACCATTCGCCGATGTTTGGCCTGCATTCTTGACGGCCACAGGGCCGTCGTACCGAGCGGGTGGTGCTGCTCAGAGGCCGCGTCAGAGGAATCGTGGTGATTGGCTCGGTTGGCATACAGCCCCCCGCTTTGAGTTTCAGGTAAAGGAGACCATGGCGCAGGACACTGCACTGCAAACCAAAATTCAGCGCATAGGCGCCATCGTCGAACAGCTGGAAGCCTCCGGCGATCCGCGCTCGCGCGCCCTCGCGAAGGAACTGCTCGAATCGCTCATGGCCCTGCATGGCGCAGGCTTGGAGCGCATCCTGGAATTCGCCCACAACGCCGGCGAACCGGGTGAGCAGCTCATCGAGCAATGCAGTCGCGACGAACTCGTTAGCGGCCTTCTTCTTCTTTACGGACTCCATCCCGACGATTTGCCCACGCGCGTTCGTCGTGCGCTTGAGAGAATCCATGCCTTCCTCGAATCACATGGTGCCCACGCGGAAATTATTTCCATCGGCCAGGAAGGTGCTATTTACGTGCGCCTTCATCACAAAGCGGCCGGGGGTTGCGGTTCGAACGCGGCTTCCGCAAAAAGCGCTCTGGAAGTTGCATTGCTCGATGCCGCGCCGGATGCCACCTCGCTGACCATCGAAGACACGGGGCTCCCCGGCGCCGGCTTTGTTCCTCTCGCGCAGTTGCAGGCGCCGCGCACGCTCGTCCCGCCCCAAGCTCATGCTGCGGCTGCGCAGAGGAGTGGCGACTGAGATGTCTTCTGCGTTTCGATCGCAGACGGAGACCGCATTTGCGACACTCCGCCAATTTGCCCGTCGGCAAGCCATTGTCGAACGCTGCGAACTCTGCCATCACAAACTGGCTCCCGAACACGAACATCTGGTCGAACCCCGCGCTCGTAAATTGATTTGTGCTTGCGATGCCTGCGCCATTTTGTTCGAAGCGCAGTCCGGCGCCAAGTACAAGCGCGTTCCTCGCCGTGTGGTCTTTCTTTCTGACTTTCAGCTCACCGATGCGCAGTGGGACGCGTTGCGCCTCCCCATCGAAATGGCCTTTTTCTTCAAAAGTACGCCTCACGACCGCGTCATTGCTCTTTATCCGAGCCCCGCAGGCCCTACCGAATCGCTGCTCTCGTTGGATACCTGGGAGGACATCGTCGAGCGGAATCCTATTCTTAAAGCCATGGATTCCGACGTCACCGCTCTGCTCGTGAACCGCGTTGGCTATGTGCGCGGTGCCCCTCCGGCCGGGTATTTTCTGGTGCCCATCGATGAGTGCTACAAGCTCGTCGGCTTGATTCGTGCACACTGGCGCGGCTTTTCCGGTGGCGCCGAAGTTTGGCGGGAAATTGCCGCCTTTTTTGCTGCGCTAAAGAACAAAGCGGTGGTCGGCAGCGAGGCGGCCCATGCCTGATCTACGCATCACTGTCCAGGGCGCCGAGGTCGCCGAGCACGCCGCTATGCCTCTGCTGCTGTTTCAGGCCTTCATCTCCAACGAGCCTCGCGACGAAATCATTCATACCATCACCCTTCGCGCGCAAATTCAGATCGAAGTCACCCGCCGCAAATACGAGTCCGAAGAACAGTCCCGGCTCAAGGATTTGTTCGGCGAGCCGGATCGTTGGAGTCAAACGCTCCGCAATCTCCTCTGGACGCACGCCAGTGTGGTTGTGCCCCGCTTTGCCGGCAGCGTGCTAACCGAAATTCCGGTGCCCTGCACTTTCGATTTCAATGTGGCCGCCACTAAGTATTTTCACGGCCTCACCGGCGGCGATCTGCCGCTTTGCTTCCAATTCAGCGGGACGGTCTTCTACGAAGGACCCGATGGCGCGTTGCAGGTCGCTCCCATTTCCTGGGACAAAGAGGCCAAATTTCGTCTACCACTGCGCGTCTGGAAAGGTTTGATGGATGCCTACTATCCCAACTCGGCATGGCTCTCTCTGCACAAAGACACGTTCGAAAAGCTTTACCTATTCAAGGTGCGCGAAAGCATCCCCACCTGGGATGAAGCGATCGAGCGCGCTCTCGCAGCTGTTTCAGAAACGGTGCGCTCATGAATACAGAATTAGTGGACAGGATCGCGCGCGCCGTGCTTTACGAAGGCTACCTGCTTTACCCTTACCGTCCCTCGGCGGTGAAGAACCAACAGCGCTTCAATTTTGGAGTGGTCTATCCGCGCGCCTACAGCGAGACGCAAAGCGGCACCGACAAATGCACCATACAAACCGAGTGCCTTGTTGAAGGGGACGCGAGCACCCAATGCACGGTGCGCGTCCGCTTTTTGCGCATGCTCGCGCGCTCCATCATAAAAGCTAACCCCTCCACTGAGCCCTCTGGCCACAGCTTCGAAAGCGTTGCGCGACTCGAAGTCAGCGGTAAGGCCTATCATCCGTGGCAAGAAGCTTGCGAAGAGACCATCGAGGTTAGCGAGTTCAGCTTGGCGGCACTCGCGGCACAGTCCATGCAATGGCCTTTCCGGCTCTCTGCCAGGCAAGACCGCGAACCCATTCAGGACCAGCGCGGCGTGATTGTCGGAATGGTTCTGCGCGATAAACGCACGATTACTGGACGGATCGACCTTTTCGCGCAACGCCTCCAGGATGGCCTCGTCAAACTAACCACGCACATCTCCAATGATTCGCGCATGGACACGCCAGAGTGTGCAAGTCGCGAGCAGGCGCTTGAGCTGGCCCTCGTCTCCACCCACACCATCCTCGAAGTTCGCTCCGGCGCCTTTGTTTCCTTGGTTGACCCGCCGGACCAATACGCGCCATCGGCCCGTGCCTGCCAGAACCTGGGCACATGGCCCATTCTCGTGGGCGCCGAAGGCCAGCGCGACACCATGCTTTCCTCTCCCATCATTCTTTATGACTACCCCCAGGTTGCTCCCGAAAGTCCTGGCGACCTTTTCGACGGCGCCGAAATCGACGAAATTCTCTCGCTCCGTATCCTCACGATGACCGAACAAGAAAAACGCGAGATGCGCGAATCCGATGACCGCGCCCGCCAAATTCTCGAGCGCACCGAGACCTTGCCTGATGAGCAGTGGATGAAACTCCATGGTGCCTTGCGTGGACTTCGCCAAATTACCGGAGAAACCGAATGAACGAATGGGAGTGGCAACTTCTGGAAGACAAGTCCCCGGTAGCCACGGTGGAGATTCAGGGCGTGTCCGTTCGTCGCGGTGATCGCGTAAAGCTGCGCCCGCGTGCCGGCGGCGACGTGTTCGATATTGCTCTCGCCGGCCACCTGGCCACTATCGAATCGATTGAGCAGGACTACGAGGGGCATCTCCACGTCTGCGTCGTGCTCGACATAGATCCGGGCCGCGACATCGGCTTTATGCGCCAACCCGGCCACCGTTTCTTCTTTGCCGCCAGCGAACTCGAACCGGTGACCGGCGCCGAGACCATCCAGCCGGTGGTCACAAAAAGAATTCTCATCGCCGGCATCGGCAACATCTTCTTGGCCGACGACGCCTTCGGCGTCGAGGTCGCCAGCCGCTTGGCGACTCGCACCTCTCCCGCCGGCGTGCGCGTCGCCGATTTCGGCATTCGCGGGTTCGATTTGGCCTACGCGCTTATGGAAGGCTACGAGACCACCATTCTGATCGATGCTTGCCCCGGCGAAGGCGAACCCGGCACCCTCTTTCTGCTCGAACCCGACTTGCAGAATCTCGACTCTCCCGGCAAGCCGCAAAGTTTTGTCGAGCCGCACGCCATGAATCCACTGAACGTCTTGCGCCTGGCCACCACTATGGGTGGTGCCTTGAACCGTGTCCTGCTCGTCGGCTGTGTGCCCGCCACGCTCGGCCCGGAAGAAGGTCAGATGGGATTGAGCGAGCCAGTGGCCGCCGCAGTCGACAGGGCCGTCGAGCTGGTGACCTCGCTCGTCACTCGAATTCTTGCGGGTGAATGGCCCGCAATGAAATGAACTCGACTCTCAACCTGCGAAGGAGGATCCCATGGCGGTAGAGATCATGAATCGAACTGAGGAAGCCAACGGTCCGGACAAGGAAATGTTGTACATGCTCGGCGGCGTCGCGCTGATTATCTTCGGAGCCGGACTGGTGCTCTCCAATCCGATCGTCCGAAAGTATCTCAGCCAGGTCGGCCTGGGCAATTTCACCACCGCGGCGTTGCCGGATCTGGAACGCTATTTCCGTTTGCGGTCGATGTAGACACATTCCAGCAACGACCAGCGGGTCAGAAAGGAATCGAGGGACAAGCTAAGGGCCAATTTCCAAGTCAGTCGGGCTGAGTTCATATCTGCGCGCTTGCAGAGCATGGAGCACGGCAATGACACCGGAGAACAACGGCCTCCTTCGTTTTGAGATTGATGCCAAACCTAGCTTGTTTACCGTCCAGGCGTTCGCGGCAGGCAAGCTGTCGGCTGTCGTGCATAGCCCGAAGTTTGCCATTCGCGGCATCTCCGGCGAAATCCTTTACGCCCCCGAAGTCCTGGACAAAGGGTCGCTGCAAATGAACATTGACCCCGGATCGTTGGAAATTCTGGACGAGGTGAGCGGCGTGGACCGCCGCGAGATTGAGCGGACCATGTTTGACGAAGTGCTGGAGCGAAACGCCTATCCTCGCATCGCTTACAAAAGCGTGCAGGTGAACGCGACACGCCTTTCGGACAACATGGCGCGCGTCAAGGTCGCCGGTGACCTTACGCTCCACGGCATTACCCATCGAGTCGATCTGGACTCTCAGGTGGTTACCGGCGAAGACACTCTGCGCGCGCAGGGCTACTTCTCCATCATGCAATCCGATTATGGCCTGAAGATTGCTTGCGTCGCTGGCGGCACCTTGCGACTGAAAGATGAATTGAAGTTTGCCTTTTTCATCATGGCGCGCCGCAAGCTTTGAGGGATGGACGGTTGAACATGGAAACGGGAACACAAAAAGGGGCTGTACTCGTGAAATTTCAGATCGATCGAGCCGTCAGCCGGTTTACCGTGCAGGCTTTCGCCACAGGATTGCTTTCTTCCTTCGGCCACAGCCCCAGAGTTGCGATTCGCGATTACGAAGTCGAAATTCAATGCATCCCGGAGACCTACGAAAAGGCTTTCGTCCGTGTCACTGTGCAAACCGGCGAAATGGAGATTCTCGATGAGATGAAGCGCGATGACCGCGCGCGCATGGAACAGGAGATGTACGACAAAGTGCTCGACGTGCGCCATCACCCGGCCGCGCTCTATGAAAGCAACCGCATCACCATACAGAAACTCGCGCCCGATGCCCTCACAGCCGGCGTCGACGGCGAACTTTCCTTTCACGGCGTCACTCAGCCTTTGCCTTTGCAGGCCAACATCACCGTGATCGGAACCACCTTGCGAATCTCTGGCAACTTCACCTTGCGCCAGTCGGATTACGATATCAAGCCGGTGTCCGTCGCGGCCGGCGCCTTGCGCTTGAAAGACGAATTGAAATTCACTTTTGATCTTGTGGCGCGAAGGCAAGATTAACGAAGGAGCAGACCCGTGTGCCTGGCAATTCCCGGAAAGATTGTGGAGTTGGACGCGAAACACGCGCACCTTGCTGTCGTCGATGTCGTTGGCGTGCGCCGGAAAGTCGATTTGGGCCTGCTGCAAGACGATCCGCCAATGCTTGGCGATTGGGTGCTCATCCACGTTGGTTTTGCCATGAGCAAGATTAGTGAAGCCGACGCCGAAGAACAGATGCGCACCCTGCACCTGCTCGGCGAAACTGACGCCGCCATGCAAGAAGTCCGCGGCTATGGTCTGGAACCAGAAACGGTGGAAAAAAGGGGTCCCAAGGTGCTGCCATGAAGTACGTCGACGAATTTCGCTCACCAGAATTGATTGCCAAGGCCGGCGAGGAAATCCGCAAACTCGCCGACACCTCCCGCCACTATCGCATCATGGAAGTCTGCGGCGGTCACACCCACGCCATCTATCGTTTTGGACTGAAGGATCTGCTTCCGGAAAATGTGGAACTCATCCACGGGCCTGGCTGCCCCGTTTGTGTGCTGCCGATGGGCCGCATCGACGACGGCCTCTCGCTCTCCAGCGATCCCGATTTTGTTTTCACTGCCTTTGGCGACATGATGCGCGTCCCCGGCACTCACGGAAGTCCCCTCGAATTCAAAGCCCGTGGCAAAGACGTGCGTATCGTTTATTCCCCCGCCGACGCGCTGAAGCTCGCGCGCAATAATCCGCAAAAGCAGGTCATGTTCTTTGCTATCGGGTTCGAAACCACCGCGCCCTCCACCGCCCTCACGCTCATCCGCGCAAAAGCCGAAGGTCTGCGCAACTTTTCCGTCTTCTGCAACCATGTCACCATCATTCCCGCCATCCGCGCCATTCTCGATTCTCCCGACATGCGCATCGACGGTTTCGTCGGACCCGGCCACGTTTCCACCGTCATTGGGTGCCGCCCCTATCACTGGATTGCGCAAGACGAACGCAAGCCCGTTGTCGTTTCCGGCTTCGAGCCCCTGGACATACTGCAGTCCGTAGTTATGCTGCTCCACCAGTTGCGCAATGGTGAAGCCCGCGTCGAAAACCAATACAAACGCGTCGTGCCTTGGGAAGGCAACAGGGCCGCCCTGCGCGCCATGGCGGAAGTCTTTGAACTGCGCCCCTATTTCGAGTGGCGCGGCCTCGGCTTCATTTCGCAATCCGCGCTGAAGATCCGCCCCGGCTACGCGGAATGGGACGCCGAGCAGCGCTTCACCGTGCCCGGCGTGCGCGTCACCGATCCTAAAGCGGCGCAATGCGGTGAAGTGCTCAAGGGCGTCTTGAAACCCTCCCAATGCAAACTGTTCGGCCAAGAGTGCACCCCGGAGCAGCCTGTGGGCGCATTAATGGTTTCCTCCGAAGGCTCCTGCGCCGCCTATTACAACTACCAGCACCTCAAGCCCGTGACCATCGCCAACGCAGCTACCGTTTGATCACATCGAGGATTCCATGGCCACTCCTGCCGGCAAAATTAAATTCCGCGAGCCGCAGATCGAGATGGCTCATGGCGCTGGAGGCAAAGCCAGCCGCAGGCTCGTCGAAGGCTTGTTCGCTCCGCTGCTGTTTGGCTCCAATCCGGGTCCGCTCGGCGATGCCGCGCATATCCAAATCAACGGTACACGCATTGCCATGACCACCGACAGCTTCGTGGTCAATCCCTTGCGCTTCCCCGGCGGATCGATCGGCGAACTGGCCATCAATGGCACCGTCAACGATCTGGCTGTGTCTGGCGCAAAGGCCGAAGCCATCGTGGTCACCTACGTCCTCGAAGCCGGCCTGTCCACTGAAGTGCTCGAGGCGGAAGTACGTGCCATGGCACAAGCCGCAGAAAAAGCCGGCGTGCGGATTGCCGGTGGCGACACCAAGGTCGTCGAGCACGGCAAGGCCGACCGCATGTACATCACTACCACCGGCATCGGCAGACTTCTTCCGGGAATCGCCATTTCGCCACAATCCGTGCGCCCGGGCGACAAAGTTCTGCTCTCCGGCCCTATCGGTGATCATGGCATCACCATCGTTCTCGCCCGCGGCGAATTGGATTTGCAGGCGGACCTGCGTTCCGACACACGTTCCGTCTTGCCCCTCGTGCAAGCGCTCGCTCGCGTAGCAGGCCCGGACGTCCGCTGGATGCGCGATCCCACCCGCGGCGGTGTGGCCACTTCCCTCAACGAACTCGCTCGCGATTGTGGCTACGGCATCGTTTTGTTCGAAGAGAAAATACCGGTGCGCGATTCCGTGCGCGGTGCTTGCGAATTGCTCGGCCTCGATCCGCTCCACATCGCCAACGAAGGGCAATTCCTCGCCATTGTTTCTCCAGAACATTGTGATGCCGCGCTCCACGCGCTGCACGCCACAACCGGCGGCGAGGAAGCTGTGCTCATCGGAGAAGTGCGCGAGCAGCCCCCCGGGATGGTTTCCGTGGCTACCCTTTATGGCGGCAATCGCCTCGTGGACATGCTCGTCGGCGATCCACTGCCGCGCATTTGTTAGGAAGCACCATGGCCACGGCACTGACACTCACATCCCAAGTTGAACAGCAGCTTCTGGCGCGCAATCCCGTGATCGAATCTTTCTTCGCGCGCGAATCCCACCGTTTGGCGGAAGCCTGTCGCGAAATGTCGGAGCGCTTTCTTCGTGGCGGCCGCCTGCTCGCTTTTGGCCGCGGCCCTTATGCCACCGATGCCCAGCATGTTTCGGTGGAATTTGTGCATCCGGTTATTGTCGGCAAGCGCGCCCTGCCCGCTCTCGATCTCTCCTGTGCTTTTGCGCCTTGGCTGAAAGTCCTTGTGCGTTCCGATGACATCGTGATGGGCTTCGGGCCTCCCGAAGGCGATCCCGAAATTCGGGCCGCGCTCGCCACTGCACACAAACAGGGTGCAATGACTTTCGCGCTTCCCGGCAACGAAGGTTCTTACTTTCTCACACCGGCTACACACGACCCCTTCCTTCATCAGGAACTCGTCGAGATTCTCTACCACACACTCTGGGAAACCGTGCACGTCTTTTTCGAACATCGTGAATTGGGCCACGAGGTCGGCGACGCCGGGTTCCTTTATCCCTTCCTCGGCAAGAAAAAACAGGAAACCGTCGACATCGTCGCCGAAGTTGCCGCCTCCATCGCATTGAAAGCTCACGACGATTCTCTGCTGCGCGCCCGGGTGGCCAAGGAAGAATCCGAGAAAATCGCCAATGCCGCCGCGGCTATTCGCGAACGCATCCAGCGCGGCGGAAAGCTCATTATTTTCGGCAATGGCGGTTCGGCCACCGACGCCAACGACTGGGCCATCGATTGCGTGCTCCCTCCCGCAGGCTGCATGCCCATCCCTGCAATTTCTCTCGCCCTCGAACCTGCAAACTTGTCCGCCATCGCCAATGATGTCGGCACGGAACTCATTTTCCAGCGCCAACTCATCGCTCAGGAACGACCTAATGATGTAGCCATCGCCATCTCCACCAGTGGTGGCTCGAAAAATGTCGTCATGGCCCTTGAGGAAGCGCGCAAACGCAACTTGCTTACCGTTGCCCTGCTAGGCTACGACGGCGGCGAAGTTCTCCGCCGCGGTCTCGCGGACTTTCCCCTGATTGTGCGTTCCGATTACATTCCGCGCATTCAGGAGGTGCAGGCTTCCATTTACCATCTGATTTGTGAATTGTTGCAGGGGCTGCATCATGGCTAATCTCGAACTCTACGGCACCGCGCGCTGTCCCTACACCAGCGAAATGCGCGATTGGCTCGAATGGCAGGGCAGCGAATTTACCGAATATGACGTCGAGCAAGACACGCAGGCCCTCGCGCGCTTGCGCCAACTCGCCAAAGCCCCCTGCGTCGTCCCGCTACTCGTAGAAGATGGCGAAATCATCCAGGTCGGCTGGCAGGGCCGCGGCTGCGTCGTCGGCAAGTAACGAGCGCTAACCGTATTCATGTGGCCAGACGATCGCGATTCGCGCTGCCTCCCTTCGCCCAAGCTAAAGCCCAATTCAGGTTCCAAGCTGGGCGCGGATCTCTCGCTCCACTTCAGAGATTCGCTGAAGTTTTTCTTCTACCGCAGCAGCGCCACGGCTTTTTGCGATGCGCGCATGTTCGAGGGCCGCTGCCGCCACGCGCGTCACTTCGTGTAACAACTTGCGGATCTCCGCCTCCAACTGGCTTTGGCTTTTCTCGACTCGCTCCATCAAATCAGACTGAACGCGCGTGCTGTTCATTTCCATCAAGTACTCGAGAAACGCCAAGGCCTGCTTTTGAATGACCAACGATGCGCCGGCCCGTCCGAGCACAATGTCGGCCAGATAGCGCAGAGGTGACGCGGGCTGCGCTACATTGATCAGCTGTTCGAAGCGAAAGTGCGACGGCATGCGGAAGCCTTGCTCTGAGTTCAGTGCGTTCGGCATCCGCGCAAGTTCCGGAATCCGCGACTCCGAAAGCTTCTGCAGAAACTCGTTACCAATGTTCACGAAACGGCCAGCGACTTTACGATACTCCGCTTCCGCTTCTGCCTGCTCTCGGGTCAGCCACGGAAGAACACGATTCGCCGCCACCACTTGCGCCATATGCATAGCCTCCCGCCTGAACCGTGGACCGTAGCCCCGCCTGACTTTCTGGCATTCCTCATCGACTTCCGATTTGGCGGCGCCCAGATTGTCTCGCAAAAACCTCTTCCGCCGCTCCAGAAACAGGTCCGAAAGACGATGCTTCTCGGCCATAAACAGGTAGCCGAGTTCCCGCAGCGACCGCTCTGTTTCCGCAGTCGTGTTGTGCATCGTGGCGATTCGACGTTCTGACTCTTCGATCGGCCGCACCAGTGCTTCGCGTTCCTCCAACGTCACCAACAGCATCTCTTCGCCGAGGCGCTGTAAGCCCCGTTGACCTGCCGCGCGCACCAGCGTGCGTCCTGATTCGTCCACTAACCTCTGCAGTGACGCCACCAGTGGGTCCCAATCCCACCCACTCGCCTGCTTTTCCTGCCGTTCCAAGGCGCTCACCTCGTAAATAGGACCGATGGCCCGTCCGAGTCGTTTTTCCAGCACCTTCCGCGTGAAGGGTCCGGCGATCTGCCGCTCCGCGTCCGTGGCCCGGTCGGCTTTGTTCAGAACCACCAGCAGTTGCCGGACCTGTTTGCCCACCTCTTCCACGAGTCCCAGCTCTTCCCCGGCGATGGGCGGGTCCGCCCCCACAACAATAATGGCGGCATCAATCTGCGGCACGAACGCTTGTGTTGCTGCAGTGTTCCCCGCGAAAATCGACCCCAGCCCCGGCGTATCCACCAGGCACATGCCGTCCGCAAGAAGCGCGCTTGGAACGAACACCTCAACCCCGGCTACGTTTTTCGCATTCTCGGGATTTTGCTCCTCGGAAACGTATTGAACCAACTCCTCGGGCGCAATGTCTCTCCAGGCGCCGCCTTGAAAGCGCACTCGCGCACTCCGTTTCTCACCATGGCGAACGATGGTCGGTACCGCGGTAATGGGAACGACACCCGTGGGCAGCACAGGATCCCCAACCAGCGCGTTCAGCAAAGTCGACTTTCCTCTTTTGAATTGACCGATGCATGCGACGTAGAAACGTCCTTCCATCAAGCGCTCGGCCAGGCTCTTGGCTTCCTCTCCGGCTCGTTCCGAATCGAATTCCTCCGCTAATTCCGCAAGGCGGTTCAGTTTTCCAGCCGTATCCACCACTTCGCTCGAGTGAGTGCTCGTTGCTGCCGGGTGATTCGTGCCGCCGGCGGTCAGTTTGTCCGATAGAGAGCCCATGACCCATCCACCTACCTAGTTTCCAACGCCGGCCAACACGCCGATCATCAGCCGTGCGACGGCGCGAACCACCATCTCGGTGAGGGCCGTCGAAATCTTCCACCAGATCCCTAACTGCGTCGCGATGCGCCAGACCAACCCACACGCTACCCATGGGACTACTTCGTTTTAGTTGTTGGGATTCTTGCCGGTGGACATGACTCCGCGACAAAAATCCTTGTCAGGAGTCATCATCTGTCCCGGTAAACAGTAGGACAGCGGTTATCGGCGAACTCCTTCGCCTGCTTCCATTCTAGTGTTTCGAACCGTCAAGTCAACCTGCCTCGCAGGTTAAGCGATCCAACGAAGTACGCCGTCGTCGCTTTCCATCCCTACGAAAGTATTGGCGATACCTTCGTCCAATTGCTCGTCCGCCAGCCCTCTGGTGTGATGCCGTGGAACCGATCCTATCGGCAATCCTATCGAAGCAAGGAGACAAACATGAAAATCCTGATGGTGCTCACGTCGCACGATCAACTCGGCAACACCGGTCGCAAGACTGGTTTCTGGCTTGAGGAATTTGCCGCGCCCTATTTTGTATTCCGGGATGCCGGCGTCGACCTGACGCTCGCCTCTCCTCACGGGGGGCAGCCGCCGGTCGATCCAAAGAGTGACCTGCCCGAGAATCAAACTGCGGCAATGAAGCGCTTCAAGCAAGATCCAGCGGCACAACAGGCTCTCGCGAATACCGCCAAGCTCGCGGATATGAAAACGGAAAACTTCGATACCGTATTTTATGTTGGCGGCCACGGCCCCTTGTGGGATCTCGCCGAGAGCCCGGTGTCCATCGCGTTGCTCGAGTCCTTCTACAATTCCGGCAAGCCCATTGCTCTCGTCTGCCACTCGCCCGGCGTGCTCCGCCATGTTATCTACAACGGGGCGCCCCTGGTGAAAGGAAAGCGCGTCACTGGCTTCACGAACGACGAGGAAGAAGCGGTGAAGCTGACCCACGTCGTGCCGTTCCTTGTGGAAGACGAGTTGACTCGCCTCGGCGCCATCTTTGAGAAAGTGCCCAATTGGCAGCCTTTCTCGATTACCGATGGCCGTCTCATCACCGGCCAAAACCCTGCTTCATCGACCTCCGCGGCTCAGGCACTCCTGAAACTGGTAGGCTCGAAGGCTGCTGTTTAACTTTCTATTCTTAGTTGCGAGCGGTGCGCTCGCCTCCTCGAGTCATTGCGGCCAAGGTAGGGATGTAACTACCTTGGCCCTATTTTTTGTCTGCTGCTTGCGGAGGCCTGCGGAATGGGTTCCCCGGACAATCGTCAGGAGAGGTTGCTGGCCATTGATTTACCGGAGGCTTGCGGGCGCGCGCCAATCCTTTGAGCAGGCTGCGCAACGAACTTGCGTTCAAGGTGCTTTCGAAGAAATCGGCGCGCGTGAAAGGTCCGTGCCTTCACGGCGCTGACAGTTAGGCCCAGAAGTTTAGCAGTCTCGGCGCTGGTCAAGCCTCTCAATTCTCGGTGCAGTACGATGATCCTCAGGCTTTCTCGGAGTTGTCCAATGGCCTGAAGCAATGCAGCCCGACGTTCGCTTTCGCAAAGCAGGTCCTCAGGGGTTGGCCGGGCATCCGCGACTGCCACGCCGCCATGGCCCTCTTGAGCTTCCGCGCTTCTTTCCACTAGCCAGTCACGTGTGCGCCGTCGTCGCAGCAGCATCAACGCTTCGTTGATCGTTATGCGCGTCAGCCAGGTCGAGAAGGTGCAGGCTTCGCGGAAACGCTGCAGGTTCACTAGCGCCCGCTGAAACGCCCTCTGTACCGCATCTTCCGCATCCTGTGGATTGCGCAGTATCCGTAAAGCCGTGCGATAGGCTCGGAGTTGGTGACGCCTGTACAGTTCTCCGAAAGCGTCCTCATGCCCCGACTTGGCCTTCGCCACCAGCGCCCCTTCATCGCACAAGTTCTCGTTTCCCGCTGTTTCGGGCAAGCTCTCGGGAGTATTCCTCCCGGCCTTAATCTCAATCCCTTGCGTACACATCGTTTCTACCCCTGCCTTTCTTCGTTCCCGCCGTTACCAGTGCCCGCGGTGTGCACCGCCGTCGACGTGCAACACCTCCCCTGTCACTTGCCGGGCGTTAGCCAGATACAGAACCGCATCGAAGATGTCGCTTACTTCCGCGATGCTTCCCATTGGTTGCAACGCGCGCAGAGCTTCTTTAGGGTTTTCTTGGTGCATTGGTGTGTCCACGACTCCTGGTGCAACCGCATTGAAACGGATGCCTTGTTTTGCGTATTCCATCGCCAGGTGCCAGGTGACGGCGTTCAAGCCGCCCTTCGTGATCATCGCCACCGAAGCGTTTTCACCAGCGATCGGGTTATCAACGAGTGCGGCAGAGATCGTTATGACGCACCCGGATTTCTGCTGCAGCATCTGCTTCACCGCCGGCTGCGTCATATGCAGAAAGCCCAGCAGATTGATCGAAACCACCGCATTGAAGTCATCCGTGGTACATTCCGTGAACGGCTTGGTCAGAAAGATTCCCGCGTTATTCACCAGAACATCGATGCCTCCGAAATGCGTGACCGCTGCTTCTACGGTTTTCCTGGCTGTCTCCGGATCACGAATGTCTCCATCGACAACAACTAAACTTGGCGTGGACCGCAATGTTTGGCTGGCCCGAAGCGATGTCGCCACGACGCTATAGCCGCTCCTCAAAAAACCTTCGACCAGCCCCGCCCCTATTCCTTGCTGCGCCCCTGTGACAATTGCTGTTTTGTTCTTTCCCATATCTTTTTCTTTTCACCTGCGCACTGACATTCGCGATTAAGCCAGCAGAACGGGCAGGAAACAATTGAACAAAGGTATCGGCGATACCTTCGTATCGGGCCGCCGATGCCGGCACGAAAAAAAAAACGTAACCTTTGCTTTTTGCGGTTATCCAATGCTCGACGAACCAGGGCGGTGGCGTTTTATACCAACGTATTCCCGATACCTTCGTCTGATTGCTTCACCTTTGCACTTCTGTTCTCATCGGCTGGTCATAAGGAAAACTCTTGGAAGAGGGACTCGCGATGCAACTACAAATCACGAACTCTGCCGCGGCCACGCAAAAGACCGGCAGAGCGCCAGCACCGAGCGCCGAACAGCGCTTGAAGGACCTTGGTATCCAACTGCCGTCGCCGCCGCAGCCTTTTGGTACCTACGCTGAGGCGGTCCGCACCGGTAACCTTCTTTTCCTGAGCGGCATGCTCCCTACCGAAGGCCACACAGCCAAATTCATCGGCCGGGTCGGCAGTGAATTCGACGTGCAAACCGGGCGTCAAGCAGCACGCCTCGCCGCACTCAACGGCCTCGCGGTGGCCCGGGAATTCCTCGGCTCACTCGACAGGATTACCAGGATCGTCCGCCTCGGAGTGTCTTTGGCCACAACGGACGATTGCCGCGAGCACCCCAAGGTCGCCGACGGTGCCTCGGACTTGCTGCAAGACGTTTTTGGTAAGGACAAAAATCCCACCCGCCTCATCACCGGTGTCGCCAGCCTGCCTCTGGGCACGCCCGTCGCCCTCGAGCTGATTTTCGAAGTGGCTTAGTCTCCTTCGATGCGGGCTGCAGCCGAGCAGGCCGATACACGTCAACCAGCTCTCAACCCAATCCCAGCGCCGTATTCAGCGCGCTCAGAAGTGCCGTGTCGCTGAACGGTTTCAGGAGAACTCCCACGGCCCCTCGCTCCATCGCTCGCCGGCGAACCGTATCGTCTTTTTGAGCGGTTATGAAAATGATCGGGATGTTCTTGCCGCGAACCTTCAGTTCCTGCTGAAGCTCAAATCCCGTCATACCCGGCATGGCGATGTCTAGCAATAGGCATTTCGCTTGACCGAAGCTGTCGGAGACCAGGAACTCTTCTGCGGACGGGAACGTTCGCGCCTCAAATCCGAACTCCCCCAGCAAATCCGGCAGCGACTCGCGGACAGATTCATCATCATCGACAACGGCCACCATTGGGCGGTGAACAGGGTTACCTGCGGCGCTCGACGTCATACCACAACAATGCGACGGCAGAGTTACTACGTCTATTACACCTAAGTATTGGTACGACTTGGAATACAAAACACAAACGTGGCTCCATGCCCTTCGCCCCGCATCGCCCAAAGCCGTCCTTGATGGCTTTCCATGATGGAGCGGCTAACGGAAAGTCCGATGCCCATGCCGTCCCCCTTTGTCGTATGGAACGCGTCAAATAGCTTCTCTTCGATTGCGGGATCTATCCCCGTTCCCGTATCCTTCACGCTGAGCCGCACCGCACCGTTCTCGTCGCGTTCTGTCTTGACCAGCAATTCCCGGGGACGATCTTCGACCGTGCTCATGGCATCCGAGGCATTTCGTATCAGATTCAAAATGACCTGCTGAATCTGAATCCGGTCGCCCAGAACCAACGGCAGTTCCCCACCAAGATCGGTCTGCACTATGACCCTATTCCGCTGCAACTCGCTCACCGAAAGGGCCATCACTTCCTTGGCTGCTTCGTTCAAATCGAATGGCTCCAAGGAAACGCTTTTGTTCCTAAATAGCGCTCGCAGCCGGGTAATCACTTCGGACGCCCGGTTGCCGTCGCGAATCGTTCGCCTGGCCGTTTCCCGCGCCCCTTCCAGGTTCGGAGGGTTGGCATCCAGCATTCGTAGGCACGTACCCGCATTTGTGACGATCCCCGAAAGTGGCTGATTGACCTCGTGCGCGATCGAGGCGGTCAACGTACTCAGGGCCGTAACCCGCGCAACATGGGCAAGTTCGGAGTGTGCTTTGTTGAGTGCTTCCTCCGCGCGTTTGCGTTCCGTCACATCCACATTGGTCCCAACTACTTTGATCACTTCACCGGACGCATCGAGAACCGGTTGTCCTACCGAATGGATGAACTTGATCGTCCCGTCCGGGAGAGCCACTCGGAACGTGATTTCATTCGGCACCTTCTCGCGGATGGTCTTCGCCAGCACCTCATCCGCCCACGCCCGATCCTCAGGGTGTATGCGTTCCCGGAACTTTTCAAACGGTGGCGGGCTATCCGCCAATTCGAATCCATAAATTCGAAAAAGTTCATCCGACCAGTACAAGAGTTGTCCAGTCTTGGACGACCACGTGTAACTACCCGTCTTGGTCAGCCTCTGCGCTTCCTCCAGTTGTCGTTCGTTTTCTCTTAGCGCCTCTTCTGTTCGTTTGCGATCGTCAATGTCCGTGCTTGTGCCGTACCAGCGCACCAGCTTCCCCTGCTCATCCCGCAAGGGTGATGCTCGAATCAGGAACCAGCGATACACTCCATCATGCCGGCGAATTCGCGCCTCGATTTCCCCGGGCTCCTCGGACACCAACATCTTCTTCCATTTTTCCATCAGCAGAACCAGATCATCAGGATGAAACGCGGCCTGCCACGCCCATCCTTGCGACCCTTCTGCCGAGAGCCCCGTATATTCGCGCCAGCTTTTGTTCAGAAACTCGTTTGGCCCCTCGGGCAGGTTGCACCAGGCGATGGTTGGGATGGTGTCGATTACCTGCTGTAACTTACTCTCGGATTTCTTGATTTCGTCAAACGCCCTCTGCAAGGCCGCCCTGGCTTCATGCTGCTCGGTCACGTCTTCGGATAGCGCCATAAGAAATTGCGGTACTCGCTCTGTGTCCGCTACCAGCGAGACGCTGTTTCGCACCCACACCCTGCTGCCGTCTTTCCGCCGATATTGCTTTTCAATCTGACATTGCTTTCGTTTTCCTTCCAACAAGCTTTCGACCAGTGCGATACTCGGACGCCGATCCTCCTCAACCGTAATGTCCAGAAAACTCCGTTGTTCCAGTTCCTGTTCCGTGTATCCCAACATCTTCTGGTACACCGGATTCGCCGCGATAAAACAACCGTTCAAGTCGGTCAACACCACCCCGATGGCTGAGTTCTCGAAGACCGACCGCCACCGCTCTTCACTCTGGGTCAATCGCGCATACGCTTTGCGCAGTTCGTCATTCATTGCTGCTATTTCTGCGGTTCGTTCGGCGACACGTTGATCCAGTTCCTTGCTGATCCGCCGCTCTTCACTCAGCAGCCTGGCTTCCTGAAGTCCGATGGCAGCCTGATTCGTCGCCACGTTCAAAACGAGTCTCTCGGTTTGTTGCGGGAAATCCAGCCGTTGCGAACCCGCAACGATGATCCCGATTTCATCCTGCAAACCCAGCCGCCAGGGTGCTAGCACAAGGTCGTGCTCTCCCGAGAGCTTCCTCACAATGGGCGGCATTTTCTGCGACTCATCTCCCAGCCATGGTTGCAGTTTCTCGCCGATTTCTTCTGCCCGAAGTTTCGGCCCCCACGTTGCACCGAATCGCACCATTTCCGTATATCCCGCGTCGCTGGCATCCCTCATTCGTGCATAGACTAGATCCAGGCTCAGCATGCTCAAAAGCCCATCAAGCAAATTGCTGACAATCTGTGCTGGCTCACTGCCAGTCCAGATGGCCGGAAGCGCAAAGATGCTCACTAAATCGTTAATGCATCGCCGCAGTCGCTTGATTTCCTCGGCCGCGCCGTCGGGTTGTACTGCCATGTTAGCTTCCTGTTGAGGTTGCGGCGCTTCGCCAGGTTCGTCGCCCTCGGATCTCTCGCAGGAACTCCGCAGGGGGTACAAAGAATGGATTTCGTTGCAGGATCCCGCCAATGATCACCATTGGATGCGTGCGCATGATGTCGATCACCGTGTCACCTCCAAATTGTCCAAGGTGGTAGGTGCAGATCACCGCGTCGTCGTGGTGTTCCCATATGTCATTTACCCGGGATTCGAACTCAATCAGGTCGTTGATATACGACTGCCCTTCCGCCGCCCAATCCATTCGACAAACGATTCGGCTGAGTGGAAATCCACCGGGGTCATTACCACTGGCGATTTGTTCGAACGCTTGGAGCATTCGGTCTTGATCGAATTGGCCGTCGCGTATGTACGTTTCATGGTTCGTTCGTAGCTCGAATTGCCCAGTGCGCTCTGCCCCCTCCGGGTCAATTCCTGCAGCCACCAGGCGCTGCAGGTGTTCGCTGCGTTGGTGCGGGTTCACCACGTGGACGGCCTTGTGGCCGCATTCGAATCCATCCTTAATAAACGGCAGCAGCACCCGGTATTCCTCCTCGTCGCTGTTAAAAAACGCACAAACATGGCGCGTCTCTGCCAGTTGCGAACCGCCGAGAACAATAGGAGCCGTGGTCCTCATAGCGTTGTCCTCCCGCCCGACAAGTCCCCCCGCAAAGGCGGGATTCTACACTACCGTGCCGCGGAAATTGGTTCAATCGCTAAGAATCTGGCCCCTTCTAAATGGGAGTTGAACACGAACGGGAGCTTACCCGAGAGGATCCTTGGTCAGCTTGGCTCCATTCGACTGCTGGTCAGCCTAGCCAGACGTTCGCTGCGCTTCAGCGTTTCCCTGCATCAGGCCGTCTGCTGAACCCATTGCTTGCGCCAGGCCGGCGCCTCGAAGGGATCCGCGAAATACTGTGTTTCGTGGACCACCTTACCGTTGCGAAACTCCATAATACTCACCGTGTGGGCCGCTCGCCCCTGGTACATGATGGTGTATTCGGTGATCCACAGATCCCCGTTTCCGAGAATCCGTTTGACCTGGAACCCGGACGGCTTGCCTGGATGATGACTCCGCAAGGCCTGCAAATTGTTTCGCCCGAGGATTCGCTCGCCAGACTGGGGATAATCGCAAATGGCATCGTCATCGTAAATATCGTGTTCCGTGTTCGCATCCCCGGCTGCCGAGGCCTGCCAGTGCGTATTGAGGGCCTGACGGATTTGTTCCTCTTGCCCGGACTGCTCTAACTTCGGTTTCGTGCTCATGTCCTTCTACTCCTCCAGCCATCCGATCTACGGATGCCGCCAACCCATCACAACAGAAGGGTCGAGGGAGAACAATCAGACCAAGGTATCGGGGGCCTCGACCTGCTGTTCCAAGCCGCTTGATTAACCCGCGCACAAAATAGCGATCTCAGGTCGCGAAACTCGCTCAACTGCCAGGCAAGGTCAGGGCCAGCTTAGCTGCCATTTTTACCAGATCCGGCAGCGAATCGGCCTTCATCTTTTGCATGACCTTGCCGCGATGAGCTTTTACCGTGATTTCGCTGATGCCCAGTTCTCCGCCAACCTGTTTGTTCAATCGTCCGGAGACCACCAACGCCATCACCTCTCGTTCGCGAGGCGAAAGCGCCCCGTAACGCTCCCGCAGTTCCTTGATCTCCTCTTGCTGGCCAAGAGCAACCCGGCTGCGTTCCAGCGCTTGCCGAACCGCGCTCAGCAGCACGTCCTCCTTGAATGGCTTCGTTAGGAATTCGACAGCCCCTGCCTTCATGGCCTGCACTGTCTTGGGCACATCGCCGTGACCGGTGATGAAGATAATGGGCACATCCGGGTGTTCAGCCGCAACACGCTTCTGCAGCTCGAGGCCATTCAGCCCTGGCATGGAAATATCGAGTAACAAGCAGCTCGGAACTGGCGTCCGCGAGCGCACCAGAAAATCCTGCGCCGACGAAAAAGTCTCCGGCTGCCAACCCTCCGATCGGATCAGCAACTCCAGGGACTCTCGTACGGAAATATCATCGTCTACAACAAATACTATCGATGTGGCCTGCGACATGGACAATGACCCCTGACCTGGTGCCTCCGTCCAATTCGCCGTTCTCCTTACCCTACAAGACCGCCCCGCTACTCAACCCAAGCCCAGCGCCGTATTCAGCGCGCTCAGAAGTGCCGTATCGCTGAACGGT
>DATKPS010000102.1:0-3686 GCA_035524015.1 Candidatus Sulfotelmatobacter sp. | reverse complement strand
CTTTTGAAGGTTACTTCGCTGGCCCTGGTGCTATTCCTCCTCGCTTCGGGCCTGCTGCACATCGTGTTTCTTTATCTACTGAAGGCGCCGACCTTCACCGGACGCCGCGTGATGGATCAGGTGGAAGGCTTCAAAATGTTTCTCGGCGCGGTCGATGGCGACCGCCTGAATCGCGCCATGCCACCGCAGCAAACTCCCGCGGTCTTCGAACGGTTTTTGCCTTACGCGCTGGCTCTGGACGTAGAACAAGACTGGGCCGAAAAATTCTCCACGTTGTTGGCCGGAGCCGGAACAACCCCTGGTGCCAACACGGCTGCCTATGCGCCTTCGTTTTATTCTGGCGCAGGCTGGAGCAGTTTTTCGGCAGCCACCTTCGCTTCGTCCTTTGGCGGTTCGCTCACTTCTGCTATTTCTTCATCGGCCACGGCGCCCGGTTCCGGTGGAGGTGGGGGAAGCGGCGGTTCGGGAGGAGGTGGGGGCGGGGGAGGAGGAGGAGGTTGGTGAGTTGTGCTGTACCTCTATCGCGTGGCGATTTTCTGCACGCGAAACGGGTCACCCCGCGGCCAGTTTACTTTGTTTTTGCGTTTGCAGTATGGGCAGACCGCGATGCGCTCGACTTCTTTTCCCAGCCCCGTGGATCCGACGACACGCATCCCCTTCTGGCATTTTGTACAGCGAAAGATCTTTTGCAATTACCCTCCTACCCGACCTGTGCCGCTCGGAGGTCCCCTCCAGACCTTTCCTTGACCCTTCCTCGACCCGCTTTTTGTTGGCTGGCTTTCTATCGCGAGATATTCGCAAATATAGCACTGGGTTCCACGAAATGCAGTACAGCGTTCAAGACGGCAGCTCGTTGCGCAGTTCTGCGACGGCCTCATGCAACACATCGAAAAGCCGCGTGGGCCCAATCGCCTCGGTAAGATGATGCCGGTCGAGGTCCGGCCTCAGACCTGCCCGGACATGCGCGAACGCCAGCCCAATCCCCTCGGAGCGCAAGTGCCGCACCACCTGCTCCACCTGGCGCGCCGCGCTAAAGTCTATGTTGGTGATGGCACCAGCGTCGACAAGGATCCAGTGCAGGGGCCCAGGCGCCGATTCCGCCAGCATGCGCAATTCCTCGGAGAAACGGTTGGCATTGGCGTAAAACAGCGGTGCACTGAACCGGTACACAATGATTCCCGGCTCGCTGATCGCTCCCGGAACCACCGGCGTGGTTTGCCAGATTCCCTGCGGTCCCATCTCCAAAACCGCGCTGTGTGGCCGGTAGCTGTGCCGCACTACACGAAACAGAGATAACGCCATCGCCAGCACGATCCCTTGTTCCACGCCCACCAGCACCACGAACGCAGCGGTAATCGCGGCCAGCGTATATTCGCCCGGACTTTCCTTGTAAATCGCGCGCATTGCCCGAAAATCGATAAGTCGCACCGCTATGGTGAACACCACCGCGCCCAACACGCATTGCGGCAAGTATTGCAGCGGATGCGTCAAAAACAGCAAAACCAGCGCCACCACCGCCGCCGTTGCCAGGTGCGCCATCTGGCTCGTGCCTCCCGCGCTTTCCACCATTCCCGTTTGCGTCGGGCTTCCGTTTACGACAAAGGTCCCGCTAAACGCGGCAAGCGCGTTGGCCACGCCCAGCCCAACCAGGTCCGCGTTTTCGTCGTCGGGCTGATTGTGCCGCGTAGCATAAGCCCGGGCCGTGGCGGCGCTCTGCGCCACAATCATCACGAAGCAGGAGAGCGCCACCGGTGTGAGCAACTCAACATTCTTGAAGCTGAGCCCGTGGATCCCCAAGTGCGGCAAGCCACCCGGAACTGGTCCCAGCAGTTTTACTCCGTGCTCGCCCCAATGCAGATAGGCGCCGGCGGCCATGGCACCGGCCACCGCAAAAAGCGGCCCCGGCCATTTCGGCGCAAACCGGCTAAACAAAAATATGCAAGCGATGACCGCAACAGAAATGCCCAGCGTTAGCGGCGCAATCTGTCGCCAGGCACGCAAGACTTCCACGAACTGCATCGGCGTGCGGCGGCTGTGTACCTCGATGCCCAGCATCTCTCCCAGCACTGCGATGCCCACCTGGAAGCCCACGCCGGTGAGAAATCCAACCAGCACCGTTTGCGACAGAAAATCCGCCAGGAAACCCAACTTGAGCAGCCGCGCCAGAAGCAAGCAAACTCCGGTCAACAGCGCAACGATTCCGGCGAAGGCCACATATTGCGTGCTGGCGGTTGGGGCCATGCCCGCGAGGCTGCCCGCTAAAATCGCCGCGGTTGCGGAATCCGCCGCCACCACCAAGTAGCGCGACGATCCAAAAATGGCGAACGCCAGCAGCGGCAGTAGCAGCGTGTATAAACCAGTGATTACTGGCATTCCTGCAATTCGCGTGTAGCCCAGCGACTGCGGAATATTCATCGCCGCCAGCGTTACTCCCGCCAGCAAATTCCGCGGCAGCTCAGACCACCGGAATGGCTTGAGCCCTTGGAATAACCGAAGGCCACTCGTCGAATCGGGCGAGTCGGCCGCATGATTAGGCATCGAAAGTGTTCCCCTGGGAACCCTTACGGCAATGACCTACTTCCCGGTGTCTCGGAAAATCAAGTTGCATTGGGCGGGCACACCGGATTTCTCTGACGAGAGCGTAGCAACAGTCCGCAGCGCACTCAATCCTGCGGCGTCGATTTGTGTTTTAGTGTGCAGCTGGTTCCGCCGCGGGGTGCAGACCGTGTTGCGGCACTTCATGCGTCCCACGCGCCAGCGGCTCAATGCGCATCCGGAAGAAATGATCCACGGGTAAGCGGCCCTTGCCTACCGGATAGGCTTTCTCCATGGCTTTCATGACGTAAGCTTTCGCCAAAGTTGCCGCTTCCACCAAGCCACGGCCCACCGCCATTTGTGCCGTGAGTGCCGAAGCAAAAGTGCATCCGGTGCCGTGCGCATTTTCCAGTTTCACCTTGTCGCCGCCCAGTTGGTGCATTTCTTTGCCGTCGAACACCACGTCGGTGGCCTTTTCCATGTGGCCGCCCTTGACAATGACGGCCTTCGCGCCTATCTCCACCAGCTTGCGCGCCGCCGCTTCCATGTCTGCCACATCCTTTATCGTGATCCCGGTGAGAATCTCCGCTTCCGGTACGTTGGGGGTAATCACGTTCGCCCTTTTCAGTAATTCCGTTGCGACATATTTCACTCCGGCGTTATCCAGTAACTCCGAATTGCTGGAGGATCTCATCACCGGGTCGTGTACCACTAAGTTGAACTTGTGCGCGTCCAGAAATTCCCCCACCACCACCGCATTCCCGCGATTTCCCAGCATCCCGATTTTCACTGCCGCAATTTCGCAGTCCTTGACCAGCACTTCCAATTGTTCGCGCAATTCCGAGCTTGGAGTATTATGGACGGCCTCTACTCCCTGAGTGTTCTGCACCGTCAGCGACGTGATTGCCGCTACTCCGTAACAGCCGTGCGCCGCAAAGGTCTTCAGGTCCGCCGCGACCCCCGCGCCGCAACTGGGATCGAAGCCGGCGATGGTCAGCAAAATCGGCGGCACGGCGATTCCCTGTGCATGCAAATGACTCATGATCGCTTCTTTCTTGCCTCTCTCCGTGAACAAAATAGCCGGACACGCTTGCCAGTGCGAATTTCCTTTTTTCGCACCGGAAAACGCCCGGCACTTGCGACTCTACGCG
>DATKPS010000101.1:0-6952 GCA_035524015.1 Candidatus Sulfotelmatobacter sp. | reverse complement strand
GGCACGTAACTCCGCAATTGAGGAGGGTCGCTTAGGCACGGCAGCACGCGCTAACTGACCGGCGCAGCAAGTTGCATCGCAGTTCGGCCTTGAACTGCAGCTGCACCGGATCGAAACCAGGAGTTGCCACACAGACTCTTTTAGCTCCGACATAAAAGCCGCCGAAAGCGGGCTTCAGCCCCCGAGGAAATGGTTTTATTCTTTGGTTTTTGTTTACGGAGCATGTCCTAGTCGTCATTTCCTTGCTTTGTGCGCAATGCGAAGGGAATGGAGTTTTCATTGCGTAATCTATCGAACTCACTTCGCCGCAAAATCATCACAACCTCTCTTGTGATAGCTGTCTTTGTCGCCGCTGTTGTTTCGCTCTTTCCTCAGCAAAAACCAGTTTCCTTTCTCATCGTAAACGCCCAGGTCGCTGACGGCACTGGCGCTCCCCTACGCAAGGCCAACGTCCGCATCGCGCTCAATCATGTCGTCGAAATCGGCGACGTCCAGCCCGAAAAAGACGAGCCGGTAATCGACGCCAAAGGCCTGGTCCTCGCTCCCGGCTTCATTGACATTCACAATCACTCCACAGAAGGACTGCTCACCGATCCCCTCGCGGAAACGCAAATCGCTCAGGGCATCACCACCGTCGTCCAAGGTCCCGACGGTGAATCTCCCTGGCCCCTCATCACCTGGATCCGCAATATCGAACAGCTTCACACCGCACCCAACGTCGCGGTCTTCGCCGGTCACGCCACCATTCGCGAACAAGTCATGCACAGCGATTACAAACGCGTCGCCACTTCCCAGGAAATTCAGCAGATGCAGCAACTCGTCGGACAGGCCATGAACCAGCAAGCTCTCGGCCTTTCCTCTGGTCTCGAGTACGAAATCGGCAGTTATTCCAACACCGATGAACTCATCGCCCTTTGCAAAGTTGCTGCCGCGCGTCACGGCATTTACATGACCCACATCCGCGACGAAGCCGACAAATCCTTCGACGCTCTCCACGAGGAAATCGAAATCGGCGAACGCGCGCACATCCCCATCGAACATTCTCACATCAAGCTCGGCACCGTCGCCGTGCAAGGCAAAGCCGCTGCCTACATCAAGGTGATTGAGGATGCCCGCAAGCGTGGTGTCGATTTCATGGCCGACTGCTATCCCTACGACGCCTGGCATTCCGATCTGAAAGTGCTCGTTCCCGACAAGCAGTACGAAAATGCAAAAAGCGTCCACAAAGCACTCGACGACGTCGGCGGAGCTTCGCGCATCACCATCACCGAATTCAAACCGAATCCTGCCTATGTCGGACACACCCTCGCCGATCTCGCCAAAGCGGCGCGCGTTTCCGATGTCGACATGTTTATTCGTTTAATCCGTGAAGGAGACTCGGCGCAAACCGAAGCCAGCATTATCTGCCAATCCATGATCGATCCCGACATCAAGGCCTTCTACCAGCAACCGTGGGTCATGGTCGCTAGCGATGGCGGCATCGGCGCCAGCCACCCGCGCGGTGCCGGCACGTTTCCTCGCGTCCTCGGCCTCTACGTCCGCGAAAAACACTGGCTCACTTTGCCCGAGGCCATTCGCAAGATGACCTCCCTGCCCGCCCAGCGCCTTAACTGGAAAGACCGCGGAACCATCCGTGTCGGCTCCTTCGCCGATCTGGTTCTCTTCAATCCCGACACCGTCATCGACAATTCCACATACGCCAATCCAACCGCTCTTCCCACCGGCATAGAAAAAGTCTGGGTCAACGGCATCCTCGTCTGGGACAACAACAAGCCCACCAACGCCCGCCCCGGCGAATTCCTAGGCACCGGCGGCGCCCCCATCCAAATCCTAAACTAGCCTCGTAGCACAGCTTTAGCCTGTCCCCTTTGGAGTGCGGCAGCGTGCTGCCGCTTTTGCGCTCACGGCGTCTTGCTGCGCGCCGTCTTGCTCCAAACCCACAACACAAAAAGGCCTGTCATCCTGAGGAGCGCTCTTGCGACCAAGGATCTCAACCGCAGCGTCTTGCCTCAACCAGTGAGTCGTCAACGACGCCTCTCAATACTTCGGCACCGCCGCGTCGACCTCATCCGACCACGCCAGAATCCCGCCCTTCAAGTTGTGAATCTTCTTGAATCCCGCCTTCCGCAGAAAATCAATTGCCTCCGCCGACCGCTTCCCGCTGCGGCAATGCGCCACAATCTCCCGCGAAGAATCCAGTTCATGCACCCGCCGGGGCAATTCGCCCAACGGGATCAAGTGCCCCTGCAAATTGCAGATCTGATACTCGTGCGGCTCGCGCACGTCCAGAATGAACAAGTCATCTCCCCGATCCAATCGCGTCTTCAACTCGCGCGGCGTAATCTCTGGCACATGCAACTCCGGCGCGGGCGCCTCTTCGCCGCGAATCCCGCAGAACTCGTAATAATCGATCAGCTTGTGAATCGTGCGATGCTCCCCGCACATCGGGCACTTCGGATTCTTTCGCAGTTTGAACTCGCGGAAGCTCATCTCCAGCGCATCAAACACCAGCAGCCGCCCTTTCAAACTTCTCCCGCTGCCCAGAATTAACTTGATCGTCTCCATCGCCTGGATCGATCCCACAATTCCCGGCAGCACCCCCAGCACTCCGCCTTCCGCGCAAGACGGCACCAATCCTGGCGGAGGTGGTTCCGGGTACAAGCACCGGTAGCACGGCCCGTCGGGCATTCCGAAAATCGTGGCCTGCCCCTCAAACCGGAAAATCGACCCATACACATTCGGCTTGCCCAGCAGTACGCACGCGTCATTCACCAGATACCGCGTCGGAAAATTGTCCGTGCCGTCCACGATAACATCGAAATCCTTGAACAACTCCAGCGCGTTCTCGCTCGTCAATTTCGTCTCGAACGCCACCACCTCTATATCCGGATTTAGATTCGACAGCCGCGCCCGCGCCGCCTCGCTCTTGTGCTTCCCCACGTCGCTCGTCCCAAACGTCACCTGCCTCTGCAAATTCGTAAAATCCACCACATCAAAATCCACGAGGCCCAACTTCCCCACGCCCGCCGCTGCCAAATACAATCCCAGTGGCGCGCCCAATCCTCCCGTGCCGATCAGCAGCACCTTCGCGTTCTTCAGCTTCAGCTGCCCCTCCATGCCCACTTCCGGCATGATCAGGTGCCGGCTGTAACGCAGAATCTCTTCGTTGCTCAGCTTCTCTCCCGCAACCGCCGCAGGCGACGGCGCTCCCCCCGCAATCGACGGAATAATATTGATCGTGTCTCCATCCTTCGTCGGCGTGTTCCCCTGCGACAAGTACCGAATATCCTCGCCGTTCAAGTACACGTTCACAAAGCTCCGCAGTTTCCCCTCCTCCGTAAACAAGTGCCGCTTCAGCCCGCCATACTCCGCCGTCAATTGCCCCAGCGCCTCCGACACCGTCTTGGCCGGAAATTCCGCCGCGGCCTTCCCTTCCGCATGCGGCCGCAGCGGAGTCGGTATCATCACCTTCACACTCATGTCAAATCTCCTAACTTCCCTACTCTCCAACTCTTTAACTCTTAAACTATTTCACTCTTTTCCCGCGCATCCTTCACTTCCTCAACTTCCTCTTCCAAATATTCCGCTCGATCCTCACGCAACTGCCAAGATCGCATTTCCCGCGCCACGCCTTTCTCGACGCTCACGATGATGTAGCTGTACCAAGGCCAGGCATGCTCGCGATCGAACTCACTTGGCTTCGCTGAATGATCCGGGTGGGAGTGATACCAGCCCACTACGCTCAACCCGCGAGCCTGCGCCTCGCGCTCCGCGGCAATCACATCGCGCGTGCTCACCGAAAACCGGTTCCGGGGCGAATCGTCGCGCCGGTTCACCAACGGCAACACTTCCAAAATCTCCCGCGGCTTGCCCTTCGCGCCATCGCGCCCGATCAGCGCCCCGCAACTCTCGTGCGGATAAGTTTCCACGCCATGCGCGCGAATTTTCTCCGCGCATTCCGCATCCAGCCAAATTTTCACCTTGTCCGCCATACTCAGTCTTCGTCCCAAAACCGTTCACTCAAGTATTTCGCTGCAGAATCCGGAAATATCGTCACCATCACCGCGCGCTCGTTCCGCGGAATTTGCCGCGCCACCGCAAAACATCCCACCAGCCCCGCGCCCGAACTCGGGCTCACCAGTAAACCTTCCTCGAGCGCCAGCCGCTTCACCATGCGATACGCCGCTTCCGTTCCTACCCCCACGTTTTCATCCGCTAACGTGTCGTCGTAAATCGCCGGGCGCAGTGCGCTTGGCATATGCTTCCAGCCTTCTAGCCCATGAAACGACGAATCCGGCTGCAAACTGATGCAGCGAATCGCTGGATGGAATGTCCGCAAACGCCGCGTGGTTCCTACAAATGTCCCGCTGGTTCCCAAGCCCGCCACAAAGTGCGTGATTTCGCCCCCGCTTTGCTCCCAAATCTCTGCCGCCGTCGTCCGATAATGCGCTTGCCAATTCGCCGGGTTACTGTACTGATCCGGGTAGTAATACGCGTCCGGATCGCCAGCCACAATCTCATGCACGCGCCGGATCGCTCCATCGGTGCCTTCGTCACCAGGAGTCATCACCAGTTCCGCGCCATACGCGTGCAAGATCCGCTTGCGCTCCGGCGATGCGCTTGCTGGCAAGCACAACTTCACCGCATAGCCCATCGCCGCGCCAATCATCGCGTAGGCGATTCCCGTATTTCCACTGGTCGCGTCAATAATCGTTTTCCCGCGCTGCAGCAGTCCCGCAGAAATTCCTGCCTGAATCATGCTCAGCGCCGGACGATCCTTCACCGACCCGCCGGGATTAAACCACTCGGCTTTCGCGTAAAACTCAATGTTTGGGAATTCCCGGCCAATATTGGCCAGGCGCAACAGGGGGGTATTACCTATT
The DNA here is from genome assembly GCA_035524015.1 of Candidatus Sulfotelmatobacter sp. Classification (GTDB taxonomy): domain Bacteria; phylum Acidobacteriota; class Terriglobia; order Acidiferrales; family UBA7541; genus Acidiferrum. The sequence continues at coordinate 2,069 of DATKPS010000101.1, read as the reverse complement.
TGCTCCAGCAGCGATTGGCCCGCACGCACTCCCCGCTTCCCATCCTCTTGATGGGATGACGGAGCCACTGTTTCCATGTGCTTGCTCAACGCCACCTTGTTTCTCTCCAGCGAATTTCCCGAACCGCTCTGCGCTCGCTCCTGCTCCAACGACACAACAACAGCCCATCATCCACTTGGATGCACCGGTACATCGGCTCGCTATTTCGCTGCAAATCCAGCTGGCTGTTCCCGTCCTGCGCAAAGCGTCCTCTCGCTGTCTCCCAGGGCTGATCGCTTAGCCCTGCGGTTGACTCCCAAATTGTGACACAACTAGCACCACACGCGGAATGCCTTTCTCGCCCCGCGGCATCGAGGATTGCCTCATGACGGCACAACCCGCGCTTGCTACGCAAAATTGGATTTTCGGTTTTTCGCATACTGCCTCAAACGCCGCTGTTGCGTGTGGTAGGCCGCGCAACGACATCGCCGTTTTCTCTAGCCACTCGCCACTAACCACTAGCCACTGACTCTGTAAGATTTACCGCATTCCGTCCAACCATTCACCGAAGTTTCGTACTAGTTCTGCCCCACGCGCACTGCTCTTCTCTGCTCCAAATCAGCAAATTACCACAACTTAGGTCGTCCGCAACTTTGGTGCACAACGTGCTCTCCTCCACGCCGAGGATGAGCGTCATGCCTTCGGATCACTTCAGAACGGCGATTTGCACCGACTACGAGAGGCTACTCTTCGCTTGCCAGCGCGCCCTCGAAATCCTCGATCATCGCCGCCAGCAGATTGCCGCGCTCGGTTTCGCCGGCAAGAACATCGGCGACGAACTGCTGCGCCTGGAAGCCGCGTATGCCCGCGCCTATGCCCATCTCGAATCGCATGACGAAAACTGCCAGCTTTGCCGCTTTGTGTCCAAGCTAGGCCATCGCCATTTTTCCAGCAGTTCGCTCGCTGAACTGGAGAAGAAGTCTTTCGTGTAAGTCGTCTGTGTCGCCCGCGGCTTCGCCCGCCGCTGGCAGGGGTCACAAGCCCCGTGAAGTTGTTGTTGCTGGCGCCTTTCGGAACGCTCGTCCCGCTCCGAATCACTCGTCCACCGCAACGGCCCTTCGCCCGGGAAAACTTCAATCAGCAAGCAGGCCGCACGAACCAGTGCAGTACCGTTTGTTTCGTCTGTTGTTGTAGCGGCGGCTTTACACCGCCGAAGGTTGTAGGAGGATCATCGTGAAGTTCGCAATCGAAGTTCTGAGCCTGTTTGCGTTCCTGCTGGGTTCGCCCGTCTACTTGCCGCGCCTTGGGGATTCTGCGTCCCAGCCCAATGCCGCCCCCGTGAAAACCAATTCGCCATCCAACCAAACCAACCTTCCGTCCACCAAGTAACCCCAAGTTTGCTTAATTGCCGACCCTCAGATCGCTTCAAGCGCTAACCTTTGCAGTAGCCGAGATTTAGATCGGCCAGGCTGTACCTCTTTCCCGGCGTTCTGTAGCGCCCCAGCGTCCGCTCGTCCCGAGCTCGCAGCCGCCCGGCCACGCTGTGCCTCGTACCCACAAATTACTCACTTGCACTTCGCAAGTGACTGTGACACACTCCGCCCACGCCTCGGGGCCCTCGGCGAGTGGCGCCCGCGCGGCGTATCCTGGCATCCGAAAGGAACCTTTATGCGCACAAAGACCTGGACCCTTTTTGCTCTGCTCGCCGCCGTGCTTGCTATCACTTCGGCTCAGCCCACGAGCATCCACAAATCCACCACTCCTGAGGTGCATTTCGACGCTTCCGTGCCCCGCGACCGGCAAATCCAACTGGCCTTGAGCGCCGCCCCTCCCGAAATCGCCAGCAAAGCCACTGTCTACATTCTCGGCCCGAAGGGTTACGAGAAGGCTCGCGAAGGCTCCAACGGCGTCAGCTGTCTGGTCGAACGCACCTTCGCGGGCACTGTGCAGACCAGTGTCGGACCGATGTGCTACGACGCGGAAGGCAGCCGCACGCTTCTGCTGGTTCTTCTGTTCACGGAAGAAATGCGCGCCCAAGGCAAGTCCGAAGAGCAGATCAAGGCCGACATCGCCAGCGGCTACAAGGAAGG
>DATKPS010000100.1:0-13851 GCA_035524015.1 Candidatus Sulfotelmatobacter sp. | reverse complement strand
AAGGCGTCGTCGGAGAAGTCGCCGTTGCGCATCGCATCAGTGGGGACCAAGCCCAAGAAGGTAATGCCGTAGCGCTGGTACTTCTGCTCGCCATCGACGAAGAAGAAAGTCTTGTTCTTGATGATGGGGCCGCCGAGGGAGCCGCCGAACTGGTTCAGATTGAATTTTTCGGTGGAAGTGGCAAAGAAGCTCTTGGCGTCCAAGTCGGTGTTGCGGAAAAATTCAAACAGCGAACCGTGGAAGTCGTTGGAACCAGACTTGGTAGTGAGCAGCACGGTCGGTCCTGCACGGGTGCCGTATTCGGCGGAATAGTTATAAGTCAGGACCTTGAATTCCTGGATCGAGTCAATCGAGGAGTAGATCGCGATACCGCCGGCGGTTAGCTCGTTGTCGTCGGCACCGTCGAGCAGCCAGTCCGTGCTGTTGGGGCGTGAACCGCCGACGGAGAGGGAAAACGAGCCGCGCGCGGCCACTTCGCTGCTGGCGCCGCTGGTGAAAAAGCTGTTGGGATTGGTCTCCTGCGTGGTGCCGGGAGTGAGCGTAGCCAGCTGCACGAAATCGCGGCCATTGAGGGGAAGCTGGGTAACTTGCTGGGAAGTGATTACCTGGCCGAGCGTCGGATTGGCAGTTTCCACGGCAACGGCGTTGCCTACGACTTCCACCGTAGAACTGACGGTAGCTGGAGACAGCGTGAAGTTCAATTCGCGCGTCTCGTTCACTTGCAAGCGCAGATCCTTACTCTCCGAGGTCTGGAATCCCTGGAATTCGACGCGAACGGTGAAGACAGATACAGGCAAGAAATTCAGGACGTAATGGCCAGTATCGTCCGTGACCGTTTCGCGAATTGCGCCAGTTTCCTGGGAGACAGCGGTGACTTTAGCCCCGGAAATGGCGGAGCCGGATTTATCCGTCACGGTTCCCAGGAAACTGCCATTGGCCTGGCCGTACGCGCGCTGACCGCAGAAGCACATCGCAGCAACACAGGCTAGTAGTGCTAAGAAAAATCGCTTACTCATGCGCCTCACCCCTCTAGTCCTTGCGAACAAAGCAAGCCCCGGTTTTCTACCTGAAAAACGAAAACGCCCTCCCAAATGTTTCGGGGAGCACCAACACCCGAAACCAGAAGCAGGCGGAAATGAATCGTTTTCAGGCTTAACGCCTTAACAGCACCCCAACGGCAGGAATCCACACCAAGATTCGCCGAAAAAACATGGAGGAAAATTACTTCTCAATCCAAGCGCTGTCAAGCAGATGTTGAGGAAACCTTGTGCAAGACTTTGCATCGCAATGATTTGGTTTACGCCGGCGCGACACATTTGTCTCGTGTGCAAACCGTACAGGTGAGCGAAGGCAGGGTGGCCGCCAGAAAGCGGTGGTCCTTTTTAATGACGCACAGGCACCACAGAGAGCGAATTTTCGATACACTCTTGGAGGCCGGTGTGCCCCGACTGGCCCAGTAAATCCCCTCTCTGGAGATCTCATCCATGAAAGTGCTGGCGATTGATGTCGGCGGAACGCACGTAAAAGTTCTGCTCAACGGCGAAGACACGCCCCGAAAATTCGATTCGGGTCCGAAAATGACCCCCGGTGAAATGGTGAAGGGAGTAAAGAACATCACCAAGGACTGGAAATATGACGTCATCGCCATGGGCTACCCGGCCCCGGTGATGCGCAATCACCCTATTCTGGACCCATACAACTTGGGGAAGGGCTGGGTGGGATATCACTACGAGAAGGCTTTTGGATGCCCGATAAAAATTCTGAATGACGCGGCGATGCAAGCACTCGGTAGCTACAAAGGCAAAGGGCGAATGCTGTTCCTGGGACTGGGCACAGGACTGGGTACGGCAGTGGTGGACAACGGGATCGTGGAGCCGATGGAACTGGGGCACCTCCCGTATAAGAAGAGGACGTATGAGGACTATGTTGGCCTGCGCGGCTTGAAGAAACATGGCAAGAAGAAATGGCGCAAGGATGTGGCGGACGTGGTGGAGAGATTGACTGCGGCGATTGAGCCAGACGATGTGGTACTGGGCGGAGGCAATGTGAAGAAGTTGAAAAAATTGCCGCCGCAGTGCCGGCTGGGGGATAACTTCAACGCGTTTCTAGGCGGATTTCGCATGTGGAACGTGGAATCAGGCAAAAATCTTAAATCCCCCAAGAATCCGAAAACATCCAACCAGCGAAGTGGAAAGGGAGCTTAAACATGGCAACTGGCGCAAAGATGTCCCCAAAAACCGTAACGACGACGGGCGCAAAGAGCGTTCCTGTGAAGCCGCTGACCAAACGGAAAGCATGGGCGGCCTTGAAGGTTCACCAGAAGAGGATGCGGACCACGAATCTGAAAAGGCTGTTTGCGGAAGATGCGAAGCGCGGCGAGCATTTCGCGCTGGAAGCGGTGGGCATCTACCTGGACTATTCGAAAAACCTGATTACCGAGAAGACGCTGAAATTGCTGATGGAGCTGGCGCGGGAGTCGGGCGTAGAGCAACGCCGCGACGCGATGTTTCGGGGAGAGAAGATCAACATCACGGAGAATCGCGCGGTTTTGCATGTGGCGCTGCGTGCACCGAAAGATGAATCGATTTTAGTGGATGGGAAAAATGTGGTGCCGGACGTACACGCGGTGCTGGATAAGATGGCGGATTTCTCGAATCGGGTGCGCAGCGGCGCATGGAAAGGACACACAGGCAAGCGCATTCGCAATGTGATCAATGTCGGCATTGGAGGCTCGGACTTGGGGCCAGTGATGGCGTATGAAGCGTTGAAATTCTACAGCGATCGCAACATGCGGTTCCGCTTCGTCTCCAACGTGGACAGCACGGATTTTGCGGAAGCGGTGATCGACCTCGATCCGGCGGAAACGCTTTTCATTATTTCGTCGAAGACCTTCACGACGCTGGAAACCATGACCAATGCGCACACCGCGCGGGATTGGGCGCTGAAAGGGCTCGGCGGTGAAGAAAAGGCGGTGGCCAAGCATTTTGTGGCCGTGTCCACCAACGAGGCGGAAGTCACCAAGTTTGGCATCGACACTGCGAACATGTTCGGATTCTGGGATTGGGTGGGTGGACGTTATTCCATGGATTCGGCCATCGGGCTGTCCACCATGCTGGCCGTGGGGCCGGATAATTTCCGTGCGATGTTGAAGGGCTTCCACGAGATGGATGAGCATTTCCGCACGGCGCCGCTGGAGCGCAATCTTCCAGTACTGCTGGGATTGCTGTCCCTTTGGTACACCGATTTTTGGAACGCGCAGACGATTGCAGTGCTGCCGTACGAGCAATACCTGAAACGTTTCCCTGCGTATCTACAGCAACTCACGATGGAAAGCAACGGGAAGCACGTGACCCTGGACGGCACGCGGGTGAATTACGACACGGGGCAAATCTTCTGGGGAGAACCGGGCACCAACGGCCAGCATTCGTTCTATCAATTGATCCATCAAGGGACGCGGCTGATTCCGTGTGATTTTATTGGTTTTGGAAAAACGTTGAATCCGCTGGGACGGCACCATGACATGCTTTTGGCCAATGTATTTGCGCAGAGCGAGGCGTTGGCCTTTGGCAAAACTCCGGCGGAAGTGAAGAAGGAAGGAACGCCGGATTGGCTGGTTCCCCATCGCGTGTTTGAAGGGAATCGGCCGTCGAACACGCTGCTGCTGGAGCGATTGACGCCGGAAGTGCTGGGCAAGCTGGTGGCGTTGTATGAGCACTCCGTATTTACGCAGGGCGCCATCTGGCACATTGATTCTTTCGATCAGTGGGGCGTGGAACTGGGAAAGGTTTTGGCGCAGCGCATTATTCCGGAGTTGGAGAGCAAGAGCGAGCCGCAGTTGAAGCACGACAGCTCAACGAATACGGCGATTCGGCGTTACCGGCAACTTAAGGCTTAGTTTGTAGAAGCTTAACTACGGCGAAGGGTTGCAGGTCGTTGCCGGCCGCGTCGAAGTGCGCGGCATTGGTGCCATCGCGGTCGTGCTGCCCGCGTTCTTTGGCCAGAAAATCACGCAACAAAACGCGATTGGTTCCGTTAGCGCGCAAGCCCTCCGCGATCGCGTGTATACCTCGGGCGATCTCCTCAGCAGCCACGCTTGGATTTGCGCCCGTTCGTGCGGAGTAGGCCTGCTGGAATTGGCTTGCGGGGGTATTTTCTGGCGTGACCGCGTCGATGGTGAACTCTTCCACGGGACCTTTTCCGAGCGCGTTCAGTTCGGTGGCTTTGCGGCAAAGAAACACTGGCGTGGTGGTAAGCGCCGCTTGCAGCAAGGGCATAAGCGAATCGGCAGTGGCCGCGTCGGACCAAACCACGATGGCGTCGGGTGGGTTCGCCCGTAAAGTCTCTTGAAGCGACTCGGAGTCCGGCGTAGCGACGTTCCACTCGAATCGCTGCGGCGGCGCGGCATGAAATGTTTTGACGGCCTTCTCAAATTCGATGGCGCCGGTCCGGCCGTCATGATCCATTTGGAAAATCAACAGAACCTGCTTCAATGCGCGGTCGCGATAAATCCGCTGGCAGAAAGCTTGCGCCTGTTCCGTATCGCTGGGGCCGAGGCGGAAGAGCCAGGGCACGTTGGCCTGCGTCGTGGAGGGATCGCTGGACAGGGTGAGAATGGGGATGCTGATCTTGTTGGCGATTTGTTCGGCAAGATGGGCGGAGGCTCCATTTGTGGAAGTGAGGATCGCGAGCGCGTGGTCCTGATCATACAGTTTCAGGATCTCCATGCTGGCTTGGCCCCAGGGGCCGCTTTCATCGCGCGCGACGAGTTCCAGCCGCTTGCCACTGGGCAAGCCGCCTGTGGCATTTTCCTGCTCGATCGCGAGTTGTGCAGCGGCCAAAAGCGCTTTGCCCTCGGACTGCTGTGCGCCGGTGAGCGGAACAATCATGCCGATGACCGCGGCGCCATCGGAAGGTTCTGGCGCGGTGCGAACGGGTCCGCGGTAGGTGACGTTTTCCCGATCGAGTGTGGCGTAGGGCTTGCTGGTATCAGTGGTCGTTTGCGCATGTGCGGGCAGGCTTGTGGGGAGAAGACAGAGAAGGAAAAGGAGCCGTGAAGCACATCGTTGAGGGGAGTGCAGGTTGCACGCGCGCCCAAGAAAAAGCAGGTTCCACGGGTAAGCGATGCCCTCGGAATAACAGTTTTTTTGATTTTTGTGGTCTGTGAAGCGGCGGGCAAGACGCGATGAAAAACGAACGGCCCGCTTCAGAAAGCGGGCCCTACAAGGCCTACAAACCGAGCAAGCTGTTAGCGCGGAACGATGTTTATTTCTTGGCGGGATTGGGAAGAGCAATGGCATTAATCTGTTCCTGAATGTTTGTCCACGGAAGTGGGCGGGCGCAATTTCGAAGGAGCATAGACAAACTTGCCGCGTTCCACCCGCGCGATATAAATGGGGGCGATGTTGTTCAGAGTGTGATCGAACTGCTCGGGGCCAGCCACACCGTCGTAGGTTTGCCCTTGATGGTTGCGCAGTGCATCCATGATATTTCCGCGATTCAACCCGCCCTTTTGGATCGCCGCGATTAGAAGATTCATGCCGTCGTAGGCGTAGGCTGCGTAGGCGTCGGGGTCTTGCTGAAACTTGGCACGATAATCGGTTTGGAATTGCAGCCAGCGTGGTTCGGCGCGCGTGGGATCGATGGCCGCGGTGGTGACCAAGCCTTCGGCGGCAGGGCCGGCTTCTTCGATGATCTGTGCGTAACACAAACGGCTGGGGCCAAACGCCGGCTGCTTCATGTCCATGGCGCGCATCTGTTTCAGAATTTTGGCCGCTTCGGGGACCTCGGCCCAGATGACCACGCCATCGACGCGGGCATTCTTCAGCATGCGCAATGGCGTGGAGAAATCCTGGTCGCCGCGTTCGAACTTCACTTCGAGCACGGGAACGTGGCCGAGGCGCTTGGCTTCATCGAAGAACTTGGCCACCCCGACGCGCGCATAACGGCTCTGCGTGCGGATGACACCGATTCGCTTGAGATTTTGTTCTTTGAAGACGACTTGCGCTAGCGCGTAGCCCTGCTGGCGATCGTCGGGAAAATCGTGCATGAGCCAAGGAATACGGGTTTCGGTGACAGTCGGGTCGGTGGTGGCGGTGTCCATGATGGGGAATTCGATCTTCAAGCTCTCGCGCAGCATGATGTGCGTGGATGCGCCGTCCACGGAGCCGAGAACCGCAACAGCGTGTTCATCGAAGATCATTTTGACGGCTTCGGTGGAGGAGGCTCCCCACTGCGCGGAATCCGAATGAATTTTTAGTTCGTAGGGCTTGGCAGCAGAGCTATCGACAGGCTGAAACCCGCCTTTGGCGTTGGCCTGAGAAAGAGCAAGCTGGGCGCCGTGAAGCATGGCGAGCCCATAAGGCGACTCCGGATTATCTTGCTGCAGCGGTCCAAGAAAACCGATATTGACGGTGCCAGACGCGGCGATTTCGCTGTTGCTGCGTTCGCGGGCCGCTCCGTAGTAAGCGAGCGTGTCGTCCGTCAGATACCATTCTTTGTAGGGCTTGCCAAACTTGCCATACGGCACGGCCTCTTCCGGCATGTTGGCGTAGCGTTGCGGGGCATTCGTTGTCTGGCTGGACGGCTGGTCCGTAGTGGGCGACTGCGCAGGAGTGACGGTACCGAGCAGCAGAAACGAGCCGCAAGCGGCCACGACCCAAATCACTCCGCGAACAAACTGTGTGTTAAACCGCATGGACTTTCCTCAGTAGCACTTGCTTTCCAGTGTGCTTGTCAATAAACCGAACAATATTGCGGAGTGTCGCCGGAGAGATGGCCTGGGCAGCGTCGCAACGAGGCCTGGCGGCTCCGGCATAATCGCAGGCCACTTCGATCAACAAGCCCTGGCTGCCATAGGCGATGGCCGCACAGCTGGCAGACTCGACCATGCCGGAAACGCCGGTAGCATGGCTCGGATCGACGATGACCGGCAGAAAGGTTTCTTCTTTCACCGCGGGAATGACATTGAGATCGAGGACATTGCGAGAATATTCGCCGGAAGGGTAAGCCTTAATGCCGCGTTCGCACAGCACAATATTCAGATTGCCTTCATTGGCGACGTATTCGGCCGCGCCTAACCACTCGCACAAACTGGCGGCCATACCACGCTTCAGCAGAACCGGTTTTCCGGACTTGCCGGCTTCAATCAGCAGGGGATAGTTCTGCATGTTGCGGGAGCCGATCTGGAGCATGTCGGCGTATTCGCAGACGGTCTGCACGAGCCGGGGGTCCATCACTTCTGTGACCACCGGCAAGCCGGTTTCGCGGCTGACTTCGTGGAGAATGCGTAAGCCTTCGATCCCCAATCCCTGAAAATCGTGGGGTGAAGTGCGGGGCTTGAACGCGCCTCCCCGCAGCATTTCGGCGCCGGCGTCGCGCACGGCAAGAGCAATCGCGAGGGTCTGATCGAAATTTTCCACCGCGCAGGGACCGGCAATCACCACAGGCCGTTGGTCCCCAAAGCGCACGTCTCTTACCTGGACGACGTGCGAGTCCTCAACGAACGCGGAAGACTGCACTCTGCGGCTGACCAAGGGGCAAATCCGTGGAAGGTCCTGCAAAGCAACATTTCCTGCAATGCTCATAAAAGATTTCCTCTCCAGGTCTCGCGTGATTCGCGCGGGCCAGGTAAGACAGCACAACACCCGATTCGAAACCGTTCCGGCCTACGCCTTGCGGTTCGTCGGGAAAATCGCGATGGCTTCAATCTCAATCAGCAATTCCGGGCGACACAGAATGGCCTGAATGCCGGTGGAAGCGGGCGGGAAGTCGAGGCCCAATTCCTTGAAGAACTGCGTGCGGATTTCGTTGAACTCGGCGTAGTCGCGCTCGATATCGCGCAAATAGCAACTGGTACGCACGATGTCTTTCCAGGTGGCGCCCTCGGAGGCGAGCAATCCGGTGATATTCCAGTAAGTGCGCAGAACCTGCGAACGGAAATCGCCGATGTGCACGGAGTTGCCGTTCTCGTCGATGCTGGCGGTGCCGGAAATCAGCAGGATGGTGACGCCGTTGATGTCCAGGCGCATGCCGCGGGAGAACGACGATGGCCGGGGATAGTCATACGCTTTGTTGAGGACCGAAGCCGCTTCAATCGGCTTTTTCTGAATGGAGATGCCGTGGTCAACGGCGGGGACGGGAGTTTCAGCGACTAGCTCTTGCTTGCTCATTGCTTGTACCTTCCTTATGGGATTGAGAAATGCCGTGGCTCAGCCCTGCGGCTGTGGCCACCCAAATGTCGTCGCCCTGAAACGCCAGGTTCAGGATGTAGTTGTGGGCGAGAGAAGTAGCAGTTTCGATGCTGGTCACTTTTTTGTCCGGGGAGGTGATGAGAATTTCGCCCTTGCCGGTTTCTTTGTTGGGGCGGTAAGTGACCCAGGTATTGGTTTTGAAATTGAGGTAGCTGAGGCCCTTGTCGGTGCAGGCCCACACGTCGTCGCCGCGCGTTTGCGTGGCGTTGATGAAATCAGAGGCGAGGCCGCTGTCGGTGGACAGGTAGTTGTGCCAATTGTGGCCGTCGTAACCGCTCATGCCGAAATAAGTGGCGGCCCAGAACATTTTGGTGTCGTGGTTGTAGGAAATACCGCTGACGATGTCGTGAATCAGGCCCTGATTCTTGAACAGCACAATTTCCATCTCGCCGTCGGGGTCGGTATAAGGCTTCCAGTAGCCACCAGCGATGTCGTACTCGAGGATTCCGCCGCCCCACACGGCGACGTAGACCTTTCCTTCGCCTACGGCAATGGCGTAGGACCAGGGTTCGTGCATGGGCGCGGTTCGTTCGCTGAAGATGGACCATTCGCCCGTGCGCAGGTTGAAGCGATTGATGCCGGCGGCAGTGGCGACCCAGAGAAATTCGTCCTGAAGGGCCACAGCATAGACAATGTCGTTCGCCAGGCCGCTGCTCATGCTCCTATAATTATGGAATTCGCCCCCAGTAAACTGGCTGAGGCCGCCGAAGGTCGCCAGCCACAGATCGCCGGTCTTTTTGTCGATAGCGATTCCGGTGACCACACGATTGGGCAACCCGTCCGCAGTGGTGTAGACCTTGGCGACCTTGGAATTTGTGATGAGGACGAGACCGTTTTCCGTGCCGGCCCACACGCGCTCGCCATCCACGGCCACGCTGAACACCTTGGCGTCCGGCATGCCATTGGCGGGGGTGAAATTTTCCCATTTGGTGTAGAGCATGGGTGTTTGTGCGGCAAGGACCGGCACGAAGCACAGCAGTGCCACGGTTCCCAGCAGGCCGCGAATGCGTGTTGCGGTTCTCATTTTTCTGCTCCGTCCCACTGGCTCCTGCTACAACGTCTTTAGAAATTCCACCAAGTCGTTCAATTGCTCTTTGGACATGTCCGAGGTGAATCCGTGCCTATCCGCCGGGTTATAGATGGTCCAAATCTCTTCGAGCGTGCGGGCTTCTCCGTTGTGCAGATACGGGGGCTTCTCGTAAATGCGATCAAGCTGCGGAACATCAAACATGCCGGAGGTGTCGTATTTCGCGGCGGTGCCCACATCAAAACTTTTTTTCGCGGTGTAATGGCTTTCCGGAGGATGGCAAGTGTCGCAGCCTTTCTGGAAGAAAATGGTGCGGCCGCGGTCCTGGGAGGCAGTGAGTTCGCCATCCGCGGCAAGGTGACGATTCGGCGGCAAGGGAATCGACTTAATGAAGGCCACGAGATTCTCAAGCTGCTGGTGGTTGAAACCTTCCGAGTGAAAAAGAAATTTTGCGATGCGCGGGCCGCATTGCGTTTCCAGGTCGGGATTGTGGCCGTTCCACTTGAATGGAGCTGTTTCCGCGATGCCACGCAGAGTGCGGTTGGCTACGCGGTCGCGGCCTAGTTGCGGGGTTTCGAGGTTCCAGGCGACACCGTCAATGTGGTTGTCCGGATGGCAGGTGGCGCAGGCGAATTGGCCCTGAAAGCAGAATTTGGCGTCGTGGAAGAGCTGTTCCCCCTGACGTAGCGCCGTGATTTCCTTCGGGCCGCCTAAGTCGATGCGGCCGCGAATCTGAAACTGCGGGATGTCGACCACGGTCAGGCTGTCGTCCAGGCGATTCACGACGTAAGCGGTGCGGCCATTCGGGGCGACGACCACGTCGGTGGGATTGGCCTGCGTGGACAGTCGGTGGACGACGATTTGGCGTGCAGTGTCGAGCCGATTCGGCAATTCCGCGGCGGAAACGCGGTGCAGGCGTTGCGCGAGTAGTTTTGTATCGATCACCGAAAGCGTGGCGGCGTCCGCGTGAGTGACCAGCGCATAGCGGCCATCGGGCGTGAAGGCCACACCGTCAGCTCCGGCGTAGTAACGGTCGATGTCGTCGAGGAGAAGCTGCGTCACCTGGGAATGTGGCGCTGTGTCGCCAGGATTTGCTTTTGCCGGACGAATGACGGCCACGCCGTGAGTGAGAATCCAGCCGTTATCGACTTGGATGAGCGGATTCAGATTTTTGGGGCGCAAGAACGGAACCAGCAAATACCCGCCTTGCGGTCCTGGCGCCTCGGCGACGTGCCGCAACTCCAGCACTTCGGGAATTAAGATGCGCTCGGCTACGGTTTGCGCGCGCGTGTCGATGACCATAAGTTCGGATATGGGGGACTCATCCGCGGATTCGAGATGCGCCAGAATGTTCGAAACGTAAACGTAGCGGCCATCGCGGGAAAGCTGCACGTAATGGGGCGAACGCAGAGCGGTGAGACGCTTCCGTTCCGCCCCGGTGGTGAGATCCAGCACCGACACATCGTTGCCAATGCTGTTGGCCACGTATAGCGTTTTGCCGGCGCGATCGGTGGTTAATCCTCGGGGGCCCCAACCGGTTGCGAGCGTTCTCCGCACCTGGAAGGTCGCGGAGTCGATCACGCTGACGGTGTCGCTCCACTCGTTGGAAACATAGAGAGTTTTTCCGTCGGGAGACACGGCGAGGTCTTTGGGCTTGTGGCCGACGGCGACTTTCTTTATCACGCGCTGCGTGGGCAGATCGACGGCCAACACGGCATCCGCGTCTTCACACACGACGTACAGCTTGATACCGTCGGGAGAAATCTTTGCGGCAACGGGCGTGAGGTAGCTTGGCGACGGCGCGTTCCTGGTACCTGGCGCTTGCGCCCTGCTGCCCAGCGCCAACGACAGAACAACCGCCAACAGGCACACCGATACAAGGGCCGAAGACCGCACCGGACCTTGAGGAGTAGGCGCAGATAGGTGCAGCTTCATCGCGCCTTTCCTCCCGCGTCCGCAGCAGGACGCTGGCCGGGTTCGGTGATGGTGAGGATCTGGTCGGCCTTGACGTGTTCGAGCTTTTGCACTGTGCCGCTGGGCCAGCGAATGGTCAGCGAGTCCACTTCGGCGTGCGAACCCAAACCAAAATGCGGGCGGGGATCGTTTTGCGAGAGGTAGCCCGACTGCGGCACGTTTTCGACGATTTGGTGGAGCTCGCCGGCGGTCGCTTCGATGCGCGCGCCAAAACCGTCGCGATTGCTGACCGTGCCGACCAGTTTGAGCGTAAGCCAGTGGTTGCGAGGCCCCGCGGGAGGCTTGGCGTGCAGCAAGACTCCATTACCGCCGAGAACCACGATGAAGGCATCGATATTGCCGTCGTTGTCGTAATCGGCAAAGCAGGCGCCGCGCCCCACGACTTTGTTCTTGAACGCGGGGCCCACGTCGCTGGAAACGTCCGTGAAGGTGCCGTCGGCGTTATTGCGAAGCAAGGTGGGCTCCATGGGCACGAGCCAGTGCAAGCCGCCATTGACGATGAACGCGTCTTTCCAGCCATCATTGTCAAAATCGAGGAAGGCATCACCCCAGCCGACGTACTGACCGGTGATTTGGGCGACGCCGGATTGCAGCGTGGTGTCGTTGAAGAAACCGTCTTTCAGGGAGTTGCGGAACAGGCGCTGGTAACGCATATCAGAGACGAACAGATCGAGAGCGCCATCGTTGTTGTAATCGGCGAAGATCGGGCCCATAGCGGAAGGCGTGTCGCCGTTCGTGCCGTAGGCCACGCCCTGCTCCACGGCGACATTGGTGAAGGTGCCGTCGTGGTTGTTGTGGTAGAGGTAGCTCTCCATCTGATCATTGGCGACGTAGATGTCGGGCCAGCCGTCGTTGTCGTAATCCCCGACAGTGACACCCATGGCGCGGCCGGGAGGATTGGCGATTCCGGCTTTTTCCGAAACGTCGGTGAAAGTGCCATCACCGTTGTTGTGGAACAGCCGATTGGACTCGCCCTCGTAGTCGAGGGGCCCGGCAAATGCGTCGGCGGAATAAAAAGGTTTCTTGGAGTTGGGATCGAACTTCAAATAATTGCCGACGAAGAGATCGAGGCGACCGTCGCGGTCGTAATCGAGGAAGGCGGCGCCGACGCCGAAGTGATTGTTCTGCACGCCGGCGGATTCGGTGACGTCGGTGAAAGTGCCGTCATGGTTGTTGTGGTAAAGAATCGCGGAATTCCAGTTGGTGACGTAAATGTCTTCGTAACCGTCGTTGTCGTAATCGCCGACGGTGACGCCCATGGCAAAACCTTTGCCGGCGACGCCAGCCTGTGCGGTGACATCGGTGAAGGTTCCGTCGCCATTATTGCGGAAGAGATGATTGGTGGCGTCGCGTCCGTCGGGCTTGGAGTGATTGGTCACGCCATCGATGTAGCGGCCACTCAGAACGTAGAGGTCGAGCAGGCCGTCGTTGTTGTAGTCGAACCAAACGCAGCCGGAACCGGTGGCTTCCATCACGGAACTGAGTGTTTGTTCGCCGAAGGAATGACGGAAATGGAGTTTGGCCTTGTCGGTTACGTCTTCGTAAGTGGGCCATTTGCTGGTGGCGAGCACTTGGGCCGGCGAGTGGGAATGGGGGAGCGTCGGCACATTGATGAAGAGCAAGGGCACAGCTGCAACGAGGGGCAACGCCAGACGGAGAAGCCGGCGCGTGCTATCGGGCCTGTGTGGTTGCCGAACCATGATCGGTTTCTCCCAACGGCGTCGGTGTATCAAAGCGCCTTAGTGTTTGCGGCCAGTGATTGTCTGGAGCGACGGCTTTGTCTCCATGGCAGCCGGCGCAACCGCGCTGTTCGCCGGGACGCGCCCAAATCCAGCTGCGTTCCTCACGAATGGTTTGGCCCTGGGCATCGAGAAGGACAAAGCGAACAGGCAAATTCGCGGGCACTTTGACGAAGAACGAACCATCGGCTTCGACGGGTGCTTCGCCTAGATTGCGTTGGTGGCCGCTGGCGGTATCGAGTGCGAACACGCGAACGCGCGCAATGGGTGTGGTGATGCGGCCGTGCGGCGCATCCGCGGACATGTAGCTATTCAGCGAGATGAGATTACCCGTGACGGATGTGGGATCGAGCGTGTCCCAATAGTGTTTGGGAATGGCGCGCGATACGACGAGCGTTGGCTGAATGCTGGCAAGTTGCGGGTCGTCATACAGTCGCTCGGTGTGTGCGCCGCTCGGCAGATCGAGCAGATACAGATCGAAACGGCCGGGCTTTGGGCCTTGGGCTGATTGCTTCGCAATTAGCAATTTATTTGCTGACACTTGGTGTGGCCAGGCGATGGCGGTCTCGGGCATTCCCAGTGGCGTTGCGGTCAGCGCACCCTGGGAAAATTTCATCAAGCGCCCGCCAGTGGCAGTGTCGGTGGCGGACGTACGAACGAACACGAGTGAACCGTCGGAGAGCTCGGCGGCGTCGCGCTGGGACCCCTTTTCTTGATGATCGCAACGGAAAGATTCGAGAGCGGTGCCGTCGGGCCGCAGCGTGTAGAGCAAGCGAGGCGCAGCAGAGAAGCCGGATGCGGTGAGTGGCCAAGGGGCGGAAGCGACGATGCGGCCGTCTTTCAGGACCGTTTCCAGGACAAA
>DATKPS010000099.1:0-7061 GCA_035524015.1 Candidatus Sulfotelmatobacter sp. | reverse complement strand
GCTCCTCTCCTAACACCTGCCGCACGCTCGGCGGCAACAGATAGGCCTGCTCCGGGTTATACTCGTAAAAATTGGGCATCGCGCAGCCTCCTGTGCGCCAGTATAACCGCACTGTCCAGCCCAGTTGCCACACAGACTCTTCAGCTCCGACATAATTGCATGGCAATCAATTGGGCTTTAGCCCCTGAGGAACTGTTTTTTCCCTCGTAAGGGCGCAGCACCGTTGCGCCCCATGTCCGCAAGATCTCAGCGTCGCGAACTCCTACGTGGCACAGGCACTCTTGCCTGTGCTCTTGGGTTCCCGCAGCATTACCTTCACAACTTGCGGTAAAATCTCTTCGCCTTGTAGGTCGCGGCTTCAGCCGCGACGTAAGCGCCGGACAATCAACTGGGCTTTAGCCCCTGAGGGACAGCTCTCCGCCAACTCCGCCCACGCGCCGGAATCTCCGCCCCAGGCGTAACCCTCGTCCGCAATTTCGCGTCAACTATGTGGACTTTCTGGAGGATTGTGTTGCAGAAGCGAGGGGTAGTGGTGGTCCTGTCGATTGTGGCTACAGTCTTCACCGTACTTCTCGGCGCGGGACTGCAAAGAGTCTTAACTAGCCCGCCTCCCAGCACCGTGCAGGTCCTCACCTATCACAACGACCTCGCTCGCACCGGACAGAATCTTGATGAAAAAATCCTGACCCTCGCCAATGTGAATAGTAAGACCTTCGGCAAGCTCGGTTTTCTTACCACCGATGGTTTGGTCGATGCCGAACCGCTCTACGTTTCCAATCTCACCGTCTCGGGTCATTCCCGCAACGTGGTTTTCGTCGCTACCGAGCATGACTTCGTTTACGCCTTCGATGCCGATACTATGACCCAGCTTTGGCGCGTCACCATGCTCGCTCCCGGCGAAATTCCCAGCGATGATCGCCGCTGTGGCCAGGTCACCCCGGAAATTGGCGTCACCGCCACCCCTGTAATTTCCTTACGCGATGGGCGCGGCGTTATGTATGTCGTCGCCATGTCCAAAGACAAAGCCGGCAACTATTTTCAGCGCCTCCACGCCCTCGACCTTGCTTCCGGCGCGGAGCTTCCTGGCAGTCCCACCACGATTGAAGCCACCTTCCCCAATCTCCATGGCGTCACCACCTTCGATCCCAAGCAATACAAGGAACGCGCCTCGCTCCTTCTTCTCGACGGCATCGTTTACACCTCTTGGGCTTCCCATTGCGACGAAGGCGAATACACCGGTTGGGTCATCGGCTATAACGCGGAAACCCTGAAGCAGGCCAATATCCTCAACCTCACTCCCAACGGCAACGACGGTGCCATCTGGATGTCTGGAGCAGGTCCCGCCGCCGATGCTCAGGGCAACATTTATATTCTCGACGGCAATGGCACTTTCGACGAAAAGCTCGACTCCTGCGGCTTCCCGGTCAACGGCGATTTTGGCAATGCTTTCCTGAAGCTATCCCTCCAGGCGGGCAAACTCACGGTCGCCGATTACTTCAACACCCACGACACCCAAGTCCAGTCCGGGCGCGATGAAGATTTGGGTTCCGGTGGCGCGCTGGTCCTGCCCGATTTGCACGATGCTTCCGGCAACACTTGGCAATTAGCGCTGGGTGCGGGCAAAGATCGCCGCATTTACGTCGTCGATCGCAACGATATGGGCAAGTACACCCACAAAAAGAACGCTGGGATTTATCAGGAAATCGATCACGTTCTCACCGGACCGGTCTTTTCCATGCCCGCCTACTTCAACAACACGGTGTACTTCGCGGCCGTGAACGACACCATGAAAGCCTTTTCCATTTCGAATGCCAAGCTCGTGTCCACCCCCGCTTCCAAAACCTCGGCGCATTTCGCTTATCCCGGCGCCACTCCCAGCATTTCCGCAAACGGCACTGCAAACGGAATTGTCTGGGCGGTCGAAGCGCGTGGTTCGGAAGCGGGTATTCTCCACGCCTACGACGCCGGCAACCTTGCCAACGAGTTGTACAGCAGTAGCGGACGCACGCACAGCCGCGACGCCTTTTCCGACAACAAGTTCATCACTCCGATGATTGCCAATGGCCGCGTCTTCGTCGGTACGCTCACAGGCGTAGCCGTGTTTGGTCTGCTTCCCCCCGACAAAAACGCCAAGAAGTTGTAGATTCTCTTTTGAGACTTTTCTTGGTTTCCCGCGGTGTCTCTCCGCGGTTTGTGTAGCAGCGGCTTTACGTCGCTGTCTTGCTTTTTCTTCGTAGGGGCGCAGCACTACTGCGCCCTATGTCCGCAAGATCATCAATTCGTGCTAACGCTTTTGTAGAGCCCGCTTTCTGAAGCGGGCGTTCGGTCTACGCCGCGTCTTGTCTCCCAACCCTCCGTGTCCCTCAGCGCGCCTCTGCGTTTCTGCGGTATCTTTAATTCTTCGCTCCACCCGCAACTCACGAACTCGCGCCCGCTACTTCTCCACTTCCTCAATCGGCTGAATCTCCCACCAGTGCGTCCCCACCTTCGCGTCGTAGCGCGTGATGCCCTTGACCGTCACCGGGTGGCCCAATTGCGGCAGATCGCACGGCAGTTTGGGAATGCACTTGGCCACGATGCACCGTGCCCGGTCCATCCCTTCAATCTTGGGGTTCTCGCAGATGCGCACATCCGTATCTCCCTCTTCCGACTTCGAAATTTGCGTGATAAATCCGCCGATGGCCGCGCGTGAAGACATTTTGTCGGACCAGCGATTCGCGTCTTCCCCCACCAGTTCGGAGATGGTCAGTTCCGCGTATACCGGTTTGGCGGCTGGTTCCACAGGTTTTGCCGCCGGAGCCGCCGCTTTCGTCACTGTTTTCTTGGACCTGGCCGGCTGCACGCTTTGTGCCGTGCACACCACGGGAAATGCCAACAGAGTGCCCGAGAGGATGGCAAGTGTAATCTTCATTTTGCTCCCTCACGAAATGTTTATGGCAAGCGCAGTCCATCTTAAAAGCCGGTTTTGCACAAAGCAGCGCTCTGTAAGGCGAGCGAACGCGTAAAAGTACCCGGACGTTCGGACAGGTCGAACCCACGCCAACCAGCCGCTAAACCACCGGCTTGGCTCTTTCTGCTTGGTTGATTTTCAACGGCGGGGGCTTAGGTTTCGATTCATGCACGCCGTCCGGAGACTTTTCTTAGCTGTGCTTCGTAACCATAAGTAGCGGAGGCCGCGCCATGAAGCCTTTTTCCATCACGCTTGTGTTTTTTTTATTGTTAACCCTGGTGCTGGCGGGATGTGCGCCGGGCGCGAATCTATCCAAGGGAGCGCCAAATTCTCAGAATGTCCTTGCGAGCTTTTGGCTTGGGATCTGGCAGGGTTTTATCGCACCCTTTGTCTTTGTCGTTTCGCTCTTCAAAAGCAACCTGAACATCTACGAAGTTCACAACAACGGAGCCTGGTACAACCTCGGCTATCTCCTGGGCCTTGCTTGTTTCTTCGGTGGCGGCGGGAACCAAGCGGCGCGTCGCAAGTGAATCCGCGCGGGCGCAAGCAACCGAGCCTGAGAGTCGAGCTTGCGGTCTGGGCCGTCACAAATTGTTCTGCCTGAATTTCAGACATTCTGCTATACTGACATCAGGAGGCACTATGGAAGCCGTCAAGGTCGGTAAGCGTGGGTCCATCATCGTGCCGGTAAAACTGCGCAAGCGTTATGGCATCGAAGAGGGCACCCTGGTCACCGCCCAGGCCACCGAGGACGGCGTTCTGATCCGTCCCGCCATCGTCCTCCCCGTGGAGCGTTACTCCCCCGAACGCCGTGCCGAGTTTCTCTTAACCAATGCCACCGATGCCCGCGATTACCAGCGCGCCCGCAAAGAAATAAAAAAGCTAGGTCTCGACCCCGACCAAATTCTCCATCGTCGCCCCTGATCGATGGACCGCCTGTTCTTCGACGCTAACGTTCTCTTTTCCGCGGCGTACCGCCCCAACAACGGAATCCTCGCGCTGTGGAAGCGCAAGAATGTCGTGCTGTGTTCTTCCCAATATGCGCTGCAAGAAGCCCACATCAACTTGGACGACGCAGCACAACAAAACCGGCTAGCGCGCTTAGCCAATCACCTGGAATTCTTCGAGGTTGCAGCGAGCACGTTACCAAGTGGCGTGGCTCTCCCCGACAAAGACGTGCCCATTCTGCTCGCCGCCATCGCAGCGCGCGCCACCCACTTGCTCACCGGCGATCTGCGCCATTTCGGCCCGTACTTCGGTAAGAAATTCGCCGGCATCCTGGTCCTACCTCCCGCCGCCTATCTCCATCCCTAAATCCGAACTGCACAAATGCACTCTTGCTCTCCCTCAGATATCGCCCCACTTTTCGGCTACCGAACTTACCAGGCATTTAGAACTCGGACTTTTCTGAGGAGAGGTTTTTCGCCGACGCGATGCACGCAGGCTGCATCCGGCCCTCTTTTTCGGGGACCAATAGGCATACTTCAAAGTCGCCAAACACGGATACATGATTCAAAATTAACGACATCCAGCGGCGACGGCAATGACGCCAAGTTTCTCGACTAAGTCTCGGTAAACGCAGAACTAAAAGCTGCCTCACCGCTCCGCAGGGGGTGGCGCAAACACTTCACCCTGCGCTATTCTGGGACGTACCGTAATTCCGAAGTACTCCTTAGCGGGACGTCCCAGACACAGGAACACGCTCATGACCGACACGAAAACCATTGCGCCCGGAAGCAAGCCCGCACGGCCCACCTGGAAGCCGGCGGGCAAAGTGCATGCCGCCGACCAGCCCTTCACTTATCCCCTGAAGCGCGAATTCGTCGAGCCCGATTGGCAGCGCTTGCCCGGCTACAAAAATGTCACCCAGGAAGAGTGGGAGACCGCGCTCTGGCAGCGCCGCCATACCGTCAAGAATCTTGCCGAACTCAAGCAGGTTTTCGGCGACCTCCTGCCCGACTCTCTGTTCGCCAGCATCGAGCGCGACATTAAAGAGCGCGCCACCATGTCCATGCTCATCCCTCCGCACATGCTCAACACCATGGACGAAAAGGATCTGTGGAACGATCCCGTGCGCCGCTACATGCTTCCGGCCTTCGACGATCGTCATCCCGAATGGCCCAGCCATCCGAAAGCCAGCCGCGATTCGCTGCATGAAGCCGACATGTGGGCTGTCGAAGGATTGACTCATCGCTACCCGACCAAAGTATTGGCGGAGCTGCTTTCCACTTGCCCGCAATATTGCGGCCACTGCACCCGCATGGACCTGGTCGGCAACGATGTGCCTCAGGTCGTCAAGCTCAAATTCCAGATCCCCCAAAAAGACCGCTACCAGCAGATGCTCGACTATCTCCGCGTCACCCCTTCCGTGCGCGACGTGGTCGTCAGCGGCGGCGACATTGCCAATTCTCCCATCAGCGCCTTGGAGGATTTCGTTTCCAAGCTGATGGATCTCCCGAACATCAAGGACATTCGCCTGGCCACCAAGGGCCTCATCGGCATCCCGCAACACTTTTTGCAAAGCGAAGTTCTGGCTGGTCTCGATCGCCTGGCCAAGAAAGCTCGCGAACGCGGCATCGACATCGCCGTGCACACCCACGTGAACGCCGCCCGTCAGGTTACGCCCCTCGTGCGCAAAGCCGTCCAGGCGCTCCTCGACATGGGCTTCCGCGACGTCCGCAACCAGGGCGTGCTCTTGCGCGGCGTCAACGCCACCGCTAATGAACTTCTCGAACTGTGCTTCACGCTCCTCGATTACGGCAAAATCATGCCCTACTACTTCTACCAGTGCGACATGATTCCCAACGCCGAGCACTGGCGTCTGGCCATCCACGAAGTGCAGAAGCTACAGCACGACATCATGGGCTATCTCCCCGGCTTTGCCACGCCGCGCTTGATTTGCGACGTGCCTTTTGTCGGCAAGCGCTGGGTCCATCAAGTGAAGGAGTACGACCGCCAGCTGGGCATTTCCTACTGGACCAAGAACTACCGCACTGGCATCGAAGCTGATGACACCGAAGCCCTCAGCCGCCGTTACGAATATTTCGACCCGATTTACACCCTGCCGCAACTCGGCCAGGATTTCTGGCGCGATAAAACCGTCCAGCAAACACTCTCGAAGTAGAGTCGCGGTCTCCGCTTCCTCTGTGTCTCTGCGTTAAGTTTTTTGTTTTTGTGACGACGGCGCTCAGGTCTGATTCACGAGCTTCTGCTTCATCGCAAAACGCAGTAGCTCCGAATTATTCTCCAACCCAAAATCCTGCATGATGCGGTATTTGTGAAACGCCACCGTGCGTGTGGCCACGTTCAGAATCGCGGCCGCTTCCTTCATGGTGTGGCCCTCGGCCAGCAGTTGCAACACTTCGCGCTGCCGTGGCGTCAGCGTGCGTGTTGGCTCCGATCGTGCATCCCGGGCTACAATTTCCGCAATCGCTTCCTGCAGCGCCGGGGTCACGTACTTCCCTCCGTGCAAGACTTCGCGCACCGCTTTCAACAGCTCGCTGCCCGCCGATTTCTTCAGCAAGTAACCGGAAGCCCATTTGTCCATCGTCTCCGCGGCGATTTCCGGGTCCTCATTCATCGTCAGCACGATAATTTTGATTTTCGGCAGGCTTTGCTTCAGCTGTTCGCTGGCGTCCAGCCCGTTCAGCAGCGGCATGTTCAGATCCACAAGAACCAGATCCGGCTGCAGTTGCGGCGCTGCTTTCAGTAATGCGCGGCCGTCTCCCACGGTGCCCACCACTTCACACTCCGGCTCCAGCAGCCGCTTGAACGCTTCCGCGACCAGCGTGTGATCGTCCGCAATCAATACACGTGTTTTGGCCAATGAGCCTCCGGCCCCCACCACTCGCTTGCTGGAATCGTAATTCAACTCTACCCGATTTGGAAAGCACCGCAGACAGCTTGGGTACAGCTACTTCTCGGCAAGTTCCACAATTCTCATATCGATTTTCTGGTGAAGAGCTTGTTGCTGGTGTGCCTACTATCGAGCAACCCAACGCGGCCTAGAAATTCTCCGCCCAAGAATTTCTAGATGCACTCCGCCCCGTTAAAATAACGAAACGATCCTGCGAACCGTTCGGGCTGCTCGAAAGTGGGCACACAGGACTGT
>DATKPS010000098.1:0-10167 GCA_035524015.1 Candidatus Sulfotelmatobacter sp. | reverse complement strand
GTGGCACGTAACTCCGCAATTGAGGAGGGTCGCTTAGGCACGGCAGCACGCGCTAACTGACCGGCGCAGCAAGTTGCATCGCAGTTCGGCCTTGAACTGCAGCTGCACCGGATCGAAACCAGGAGTTGCCACACAGACTCTAAAGCTCCGACCCCCTATGCCAAGCACATTTTTCAAGCTGCTACCGGAATGAACGCTACAGAAACTTAGGAATTTAGAGGGATGTTGAGTTCGTCGGCGAGTTGTTGCGGATTGAAGGGACTGCAAGAGAAATAGCGTTCGCCAACTTTTAAAGTGGGGACCTTGCGGCGACCGTGATTCGCACGCAGAACCACGGCTTCGGCTTCCGGGTTGTCTTCGATATTGACTTCATGAAATTCCACACCGCGTTGTTTGAGGAAATGCTTGGCGCGGCGGCAGTCCGGGCACCAGCCTGTGCTATAGATGGTGATGGTTTCCATGGATGGGTTTGCAGCTCGCGCTAGTGACTTTCCACCACGACACCGCGATACTTGCGGGCCACGTGGATGCGAATAACAGCCCTCTGGAGGGCCACGGTGGCACGATCCCAGTCGATATTGGTGTCATTCGAAGCGAGGCGCTGCTCGGCACGGGCCTTGGCGGCCTCCGCGCGAGCCAAATCAATTTCCTCGGCGCGCTCGGCAGTTTCCGCCAAGAGGGTGACGCGTTCCGGCAAAACTTCCGCGAAGCCGCGGACAACCGCCAACAAAACAGGGTGACTGGTTGTGGTGGTTCGATAGCTTAGTTCACCGATGCCCAATTCCGTGATTAAAGGAGCGTGCCCCGGCAAAATGCCCAGGGCACCGTCGAGTCCCGGGATGGTCACTTCCACGACGGTTTCGCGGAGCAGTTGGCGCTCCGGCGTGACCACGATGAGTTCTAGGGCTTCGGGAAGCATTTTTCGCTAAACGCCTGCCTTCATCTTCTCGGCCTTCTCCAAAACTTCTTCGATGGTGCCGACCATATAGAAAGCCTGTTCTGGAATCTCGTCGTACTTCCCTTCCACGATTTCCTTGAAGCTGCGCACAGTGTCTTCGATCTTCACGTACTTGCCTTCCAGACCGGTGAACTGCGCAGCGACGAACATGGGTTGAGACAAGAAACGCTCGATGCGGCGAGCGCGAGCGACGGTGCGCTTGTCTTCGTCGGAAAGTTCTTCGATGCCGAGAATGGCGATGATGTCCTGGAGATCCTTGTAACGCTGCAGGATGGATTTGACGCCACGAGCAACGGTGTAATGCTCCTGGCCGACGACGCGGGGATCCAGAATGCGAGAGCTGCTGGCCAGAGGGTCGACGGCTGGATAGATACCGCGTTCTACGATCTGACGGCTAAGGTTTGTGGTTGCGTCCAAGTGGGTGAAGGTGGCGGCGGGAGCCGGGTCGGTGTAGTCGTCGGCAGGGACGTAGATGGCCTGGACGGAAGTGATGGATCCGGTTTTGGTGGAAGTGATGCGTTCCTGTAATTCGCCGATTTCGGTATTGAGGTTGGGCTGGTAGCCTACCGCCGAAGGCATGCGGCCAAGAAGCGCGGAGACTTCGGAGCCGGCTTGAACGAAACGGAAAATGTTGTCAATGAAGAGAAGCACGTCGAGATGCTCTTCATCGCGGAAGTACTCGGCCACGGTCAGTCCGGTCAGACCGACGCGAAGGCGTGCGCCGGGCGGCTCAGTCATCTGACCATAGATCAGAGCTGCACGCGATTTGTCGGGATTGCCGGGCACGATAACTTCGGATTCCTGGAATTCCTGATACAGGTCGTTGCCTTCGCGGGTACGCTCACCGACGCCGGCGAAGACGGAAACGCCACCGTGTTTCATGGCGACGTTGTGGATGAGTTCCTGAATCAACACGGTTTTGCCAACGCCCGCGCCGCCGAACAAACCGATTTTGCCACCCTTCAAGAAAGGCTGAATTAGATCGACGACTTTGATGCCGGTTTCGAACATTTCGAGGGTGGTCGATTGATCGTCGAGAGCGGGAGATGGGCGGTGAATGGGAAAATGCGTTTTAGTTTGAACAGGACCCAGTCCATCCACAGGTTTGCCGAGCACGTTGAGCACGCGACCCAAGGTAGGACGACCGACGGGAATTTCGATGGGGCTGCCAGTGTCGACCGCTTTCATGCCGCGGACCATACCTTCGGTGGGCTCCATGGCGATGGCGCGGACACGGCCCTCGCCCAAGTGCTGCTGCACTTCGGCGGTGACGTCCAGCGGCTCGGGGAGAGTATAGCCGTCGCTAGTAACGCGCACAGCGTTGTAAATGGAGGGCAGGTGCCCCTCGTGAAACTGAATATCGAGGACAGGCCCAATGACCTGCACCACATGTCCTACTTTTTGCTCACCCATGCCTTCTCCTAAGCGGTCGACGAAGCACCGCTGACAATTTCAATAATCTCTTTGGTGATGCCTGCCTGACGGACCTTGTTCATATGCAGAGTCAAGGCGTCGATCACATCGCCGGCGTTTTTCGTGGCGGCTTCCATGGCGGTCATACGAGCGGCGTGCTCTGCCGCAGAGGATTCGAGCAGGGTACGCAAGACCTGTGTTTCGACATACCTTGGCAGCAGGCGATTGAGAATTTCTTCCGCCGGCTGTTCGTAAATGTAATCAATCTGGTCGGCTGCTTGTTGATGGTGGCCTTCCGGTTCTTCGATTTTTTCGACGGGTAACAGTTTTTCTGTGACGAGATTGGGAGCAATGACGTTCTTGAACTCACTGAAGACGGCGTAAACCGCGTCGACCTTTTCTTCCGAGTACAGAGAAGTGACCAGGTTGGCGATTTCGCGGGCGATGCCGAAGTCGACGCGAGCGAGCACGTTGACGTATTCGCCGGCAAATTCCATGCCAGTCTTGCGCAAGGCGTCGCGGGATTTTTTGCCGATAGGAATGACGACAATTTTCTTGCCTTGTTTGCTTTTGAAGAACTTTACGGCTTCCTTGAGAATATTGCTGTTGAAGGCACCGGCGAGACCACGTTCCCCGGCAAGCACGAGGACGAGAATGCGCTCCTCCGGACGCCGCGCCAGCAAGGGATGTTGCGGATCTTCGATGCGGGCCATGGTTGACCGCAAAACACGAGCCAATTCCTGGGCATAGGGGCGGGCAGCCAGAGCCGCTTCCTGGGCGCGCCGCAAACGCGCCGCAGACACGAATTTCATGGCACGGGTGATCTGCTGCGTGTTCTTTACCGAACGGATGCGGCGTCGAAAATCGAGTAGGGTAGCCATGAGTTCTTATTGCGTTCAGCGAACCGCGGCCGGGAGCGTTGCGGAGAAGCGATCTTTGAAGGCATCGAGAGCCGTCTTGATACTGGCCTTGATGCCGTCGTCCAGGGCTTTCTTGGTGGCGATCTCTTTCAGAACGGCAGCATAATTGGTTTCCGCGAACTGCAAAAATTCCTTCTCAAAGCGGCGAACTTCGCTGACCGGAATGCTGTCGAGCGCGCCGCTGGTGGCGATATAGAGAGCCAACACCTGCTTTTCGACGGGCAGGGGCACGTATTGATCCTGCTTCAGAACTTCGGTGAGACGCTGGCCGCGCGCGAGCTGGGCTTGGGTAACCTTATCCAACTGGTCGGAGCCGAATTGGGCGAAGGCAGCCAGTTCGCGATACTGGGCCATGTCGAGACGGAGAGTGCCAGCCACCTGACGCATGGCTTTGATCTGGGCGTTACCGCCGACGCGGCTCACAGAGATACCGACGTTGATGGCAGGACGGATGCCGGCGTTGAAGAGGTCAGCTTCAAGATAGATCTGGCCGTCGGTAATGGAAATGACGTTGGTGGGAATGTAAGCGGAAACGTCGCCGGCCTGGGTCTCGATCACGGGCAATGCGGTGAGCGAGCCACCGCCGAGTTTGTCGTTGAGCTTCGCAGCGCGTTCCAACAGACGGGAGTGGAGGTAGAAAACGTCGCCCGGGTAGGCTTCGCGGCCTGGGGGACGACGGAGCAACAGGGAGATTTCGCGATAGGCTTGCGCATGCTTGGAGAGGTCGTCGTAGAACACGACGGCGTGGCGTTTGGTGTCACGGAAGTATTCGCCCATGGCGCAGGCGGCGTAGGGAGCAATGTACTGGAGGGAAGCCGGTTCCGCAGCGGAGGAGGCCACCACGATGGTGTAATCCATTGCACCGGCATCGGTGAGGGTCTTGATGACCTGGGCGATGGTAGAGCGCTTCTGGCCGATCGCACAGTAAATGCAGATCATGTCGCTGCCCTTCTGGTTGATGATGGTGTCCAGAATGACAGCGGTTTTCCCGGTTTGGCGGTCGCCAATGATGAGCTCGCGCTGACCACGGCCGATGGGAATCATGGAGTCGATGGCTTTAATACCGGTTTGCAGAGGCTCGCGAACAGGCTGGCGGTCCAACACGCCGGGAGCGAGGCGCTCCAAGGGAATTCGTTGTTTGGCCTGAATTGGGCCTTTATCGTCTTCGGGTTCACCGAGGGGATTTACTACGCGACCGATCAACTCCTCACCGACCGGCACAGACATAATCGTGCTGGTGCGACGGACGGTATCGCCTTCGCAAAGTTCGGAGGTTTCGCCCAGCAACACGACGCCGACTTCCTCTTCCTCAAGGTTCAAGGCAATTCCGAAAACATCATGAGGGAAGGCGAGCATTTCGCCGTACATGGCCTTTTCCAGACCGTGAACGCGGGCAATTCCGTCGCCGACGCTGATGATTGAGCCGACTTCGTCGACAGAGACGGCCTGTTCGTAGTTTGCGATCTGCTCTCGCAGAATCTTGCTGATTTCATCTGCCTTGATTTGTGCCATACCTGCTCCGTTCCGAATATCCTATTCCGCAGCCAGCTGCACACGCAGTTGGTTCAAGCGGTTGCGCACCGAGCCGTCATAAATGGTGTCACCGATGCGGACCACCGCACCGCCAAGCAACGCCGGGTCCTGGGAATAATTGGCTTGAATCTTTTTGCCGGAGAGGCGCTCAAGCGTAGTAACTAGTCCGGCCCTTTGACGATCGTCCAGTTGGGAGGCCGAGGTGACAAGGGCCTCCGCGACGCCCTGGCGCTGGCGCAAAACTTCTTCGAAAGTATCCACGATTTCCGGGAGGAGGTGCATGCGCTGATTATCCGCCATAACGAACAAGAAATTGCGGATGATTCGGCTGCCGCCCATGCGAGCAACCAGCTGTTCGATGACGCCGTGCTTGGCGTCGCGGACAATCGCCGGGCTGATCAAGGCATTTCTGAGTTCCGCGGACTCGTTAAATGCGGCAAGAAAGTCCTGAAGTTGCTTGCGGGCAGGCTCGGCAGCGCCCTGTTGCAGGACGATATCTGCAAGAGCAGTCGCGTATTGAAGGCTGGCGGATTTCAATTCGGTGTCTCCTGCAGGCTGTGGACGAAATTATTGAACATGCTTTCCTGCAAAGTGGGGGTAAGGCGGCCGGTAATCAGCGATTCCGCTCGGTCGACCGCCAGCTTTGCGGCGAGGGCTTTGAGCTCGACGCGAGCAGCCCGTTCCGCGGCGTCAATCTCGGCTTTTGCGGCGATGCCGACCTTGTGCACGTCGGCTTGAGTCATGTGGCGGAGGCGATCCCATTCTGCAGCGGCGTCTTTTTTGGCTTGCTCGCGGAATTGCATTACTTCTTGCTCCAGACGACTCAATTTCTCGACGGCTTCCTTAAGCTGTCGTTCCGCTTCCGCCTTGGCCGCAGTGGACTTACTGATGGCCGCGCTAATTCTGTCGGCATTGTGGCGAGCGTAGGGTGGTAAAAGTTTCGCGAATACCCAGTAGGCCAGAGCAACAACGATCAGGAAGTGAATCCATTTGAAAATCGTCCCAGCGAGGGTCTGCTCCGCAGGAGTGGCTCCTTCCTGGGCAGCCTGAGAGGCGGCGGCCAGCGTCAGCATGAGCGACGACGCCAGGAGGCCATGAAGGATGGTGGACAAGGGACGTTTCATCGAGTTTCTCGCGAAGGGCCAGTGGTGACCGGAGACACCTGCAGAGCGCGGTTGGCAATGTCTGCAGCCAATTCGGAGACCATGCCTTCCATATCCTTTTTCGCCGCTTCCAGTTCCCCGGCGACGCGCTGTTTGGCGGTGTTGACCTCGGCGGAGGCTTTGGTTCGCGCGTCTTTAAGAGTGGCGGCGCGCTCGTCCAACAGCCTTTTGCGCTCCGCTTCTTGCTCTGCGTAAACCTTGGCCTTTGCCTGGCGCAGGGCTTCTTCATATTGCCTGATTTTTTCCGCTGCCGCGGCTTGGGCGGCCTCAGCGGACTTCTGGGCACCGAGCGTGCGAGCATCGCGCTCGGCCATAACCGCCAAAATTGGCTTGAAGAATAAGGAACGAAGAATGAAATAGAAGATAACGACAAGGAAGGCAACGGGCACAGCCCGGAGGAACAGTTCGCCGATTTGGTGAACCAGAGATGGCATGGAATTAAGTTGTGTCGCCTAAATAATCCAGGTGGGCAGCCACGCCGTCCTCCGACCCGGTAGGAGCGTACGGTGGGCCATGATGCTGCCTCACAGAATCATTATTTATACCATTCGCCGGAACTTTCCGTCAACGCAACGCAACCATTCCTTTCGTTCGCTTTTCGGAGCCACTATACTCTGCCAAGCTTGCGATGGCCGTGCCGGGAACGAATCCGAGTCGAAGGGGAGGCGAAACTTTTGAAAAGCTGGAAAACAAAACTGATTCATTCCGAGGCAAAAATTCCCGAGGGCTACCGCTCGCTGGCTACTCCAGTGTTTCGTGGATCGACGACCCTTTTCCCTTCGGCATCGAGTGTCACGGATACATGGGACCAATGGCACACAGGTTATACCTACGGCCTATACGGCACGCCGACCGTGTTGGAGCTTGCGGCGCGCGTGTGCGAGTTGGAATCCGGGAAGCACACGATCATCACGCCGGGTGGGCAAGCGGCGATTTCACTGATTAATTTTGCGTTGCTGCAAGCCGGGGATCACATGCTGGTTCCCGCCAGTGTGTATTACCCAAATCGCAAGCTGGCGACACGACTGCTTTCGCGTTTCGGGATCACGACGGATTTTTACGATCCGGCGGTTGGCGGGGACATTGGCTCGTTGATTCAGAAGAACACTCGTCTGGTGTGGTGCGAGAGCCCGGGCTCGATCACGATGGAAGTACAGGACCTTCCCGCGATCGTTGCGGCAGCACACAAACAGCAGGTGCGTGTGGTTCTGGATAACACCTGGTCGGCAGGGGTGCTGCTGGACGGCTTTGCGCATGGAGTGGATATCACGATGCAAGCGATCACCAAATACATTGGGGGGCACAGCGATCTACTGTTGGGATCGATCACCGTGCGGGATGACGGGCTTTACCAGCGGCTGGGTGCGGCGCAGCAAGTGATTGGCTGTGGAGTGTCCCCGGACGATTGCAGCCTGGCGCTGCGGGGATTGCAAACTTTGGCGGTGCGGCTCGGTGCGATTGAATCATCAGCTCTGGCGATTGCGCGCTGGCTGCATGCACGTCCGGAAGTCGAAAAAGTGCTGCATCCGGCGTTGCCTTCGTGTCCCGGCCACGAGTTCTGGAAGCGCGACTTCCTGGGTTCCTCGGGGGTGTTTTCGATCGTGTTCAAGCCGGGTCCGACGCAGCAGCAAGTGCATGCGTTTGTCGACGCACTAAAATTGTTTCGCGTGGGTTATAGCTGGGGAGGGGTTGCCAGCCTGGCAGTGGCCTACGATATCGGAAGGATTCCTGGCCGCCCCGCGCACGAACACCGTATCGTGCGGCTGAATATCGGATTGGAAGCGACGGAAGATCTGATGAGCGATCTGGAGCAAGCCTTAAGAGAACTGTCGGCTTGAATGATGAGGGTTAGGAGGCTCGGGCAATCGCGCCTTTTTCTGCGGTGTCGACGCGAATCTCGGTCAGATCGGAGAGAAGACTGGCGGCCCAGCGATAGACATTGCGCTCGTAGACCACCTTGCGCATGCGACTCATGCGCACCGCCTGTTCTTCTTCACTAAATTCCAAGGCTTGATAGATGGCGTTGGCGACCTGGTCCACGTCATAGGGATTCACAAGCAGGGCGTCGGTCAATTCACGCGCCGCGCCGGCGAAAGTACTCAGAACAAGCGCACCGCGATTATCGTCGCGGGAAACCACGAACTCCTTGGCCACGAGATTCATACCGTCGTGCAAGGAAGTGACCATGCAAACGGAGGCGGCGCGGAAAAAACGGTCGATTTCCTCGTGGGAATGATGGCGTTTTAACAGCACAATCGGTTTCCACCGGCCTGCCTGGAAACGGGCGTTGATACGGTCTGCCTCAGCGGTTACCTCGTCAAGAAACTGTTGATAGCGAGGAATATCCGTGCGGCTGGGAGCGCCAAGTTCAACAAAAGTAAATCGCCGTTGATAGATGGGATAAAGATCGAGGAATCGCTCAATGGCGCGGAATCGCTCGACGATTCCTTTGGTGTAATCGACACGATCGACGCCGACGCCGAGTAAAGAGGCCTCGATGCCCAGTTCGGAGAAGAGGGCTGCGCGCCCTTCTCCGGTGATGCGGATCACTTGGGCGCCAGTATCTTGCGGGAAAGCGACGCTAATCGGGTAGGGGCGCACGCGGGTGATGTGGCCTTTGCGGCTGACTTCGAAGCGGTCCCAGTCGGTCAGGGCTTCCACGGCGCGATCGACGGTCTGCAAGAAATTGTTGCAATGAGTTTGAATGTGGAAGCCGATCAGGTCCGCGCCGAGCAATCCGTCGATGAGTTCGCGTTGCCAAGGACAGATTCCAAAGGCTTCGGCGTTCGGCCAAGGAATGTGCCAGAAAACGGCGACGCGAGCGTCGGGGCGAGCGTCTTTGACCATGCGAGGCAACAAAGCAAAATGATAGTCCTGCACGAACAACAAGGGAGACTGCGTTCCTTCCATTTCCGCGAGCGCGGCATCGGCAAAGCGGCGATTAATGCGCTGGTAGTACATCCAGTCGCCCGGGCGAAACAGTGGGCGAGTATGGGCAATATGGCAGAGCGGCCATAGCCCTTCATTCGAGAAACCCTCATAGTAGCCGCGGTCTTCTTCTTCTGAGAGCCAGACGCGGCGCAGAGTGTAGGTAGGGTGGTGAGGTGGAACGCGCAAACGGTCGTTTTCGTCGACCACTTCGCGGTCAGCATTTCCGGAGCCGTTGGCGATCCAGGTTCCCTGGCAAGCTTGCAGAACCGGTTCCAGAGCGGTGACGAGACCACTTGCAGGCACAAGGACGCGGACGGAGTGGTCCTTCTCGTCGAACACGTGCATGTAGGGTTCGCGGTTAGAAACTACGAACAGCGCGTCGCCTCTGAGTTTTGTTTGCAGGCTGACGCGAAGCCGTTCAGCGGTCCATTGCGATAACTGCGATTCCCGCAGCTGGGCTTCTTCCAAAGCCGCAGCCCTGGCGGAACTGAGGTCGCGGGCCAGGTGACGCGCTTCGGCATGAATCTGGTCGAACATTTCCCCATGGAGAGGGGCGGCTGGCACATCGGTGGGATCGGCGCGGACTAGACGCAACCATTTAGCGGTTTTCGCTAGGGGCGAAGTGAAGGCCCATTTTACAAGAAATAGCCCGAGGGCGGTGATGAGCAGGGTTTGAATCAAGGTGCTCAGCAAGGAATCTCGGATAGCGTGGCCTATCTGCTCGCGGATGTAGCTGGAATCGTACACGACGAGGAGGCTGCCAATGACATCCCCGTCGCGGTGCATAGGCACGGCGTATAGATGCACGGGCTCGTCGCCGTCATCGTGAAACTCGGACGCGTCTTTATTGTTTTGTGCCGCGCGGGCGGCTACGGGCGGCTGCGAATTAAAAGCGGGAGCCAATCCGTGGGTGATGGCGATGGCGTGTCCGGTATTGTCGTAGACCGCCACCCCGAGCAGGTGCTCCCGCTGACCATACTTCTCGACAAAGCGGCCCAAATTGCGGTCAGAGACTCGTCCGGGAGTGGATTCGAGGTTCTCCTGGAGTGTTTCGGCGAGCACAGCCGAATGGTGGGAGAGATCGTTGCGCAGATTCCGGCCTTCCAGGCGTACCTGGTAAAAGCCATAAAAGGAAGACACAATGAGAACGCTGAGTACCAAAGGCACTACGAGTTTGAGCGTCGTGCGCAAGCGAATGGCTCAAAAAGAGATAGAGTTGAAAGTGCCGTGTCTTTTCGACGCCGAGAGG
>DATKPS010000097.1:0-19446 GCA_035524015.1 Candidatus Sulfotelmatobacter sp. | reverse complement strand
GACCCGGTTAGTGGCGGAGAAGTTGAGTGTGGTGATGGCCAAGCGCGGGCTGGAACGCGCGGATGTGGCGTTGCTGGTGATTGATGGCGAGCAAGGCGTAACGCAGGGGGACGCGACCATTGCCAGTTCTGCGGAACAGTCCGGACGCTCGGTAATTATCGTGGTGAATAAGTGGGACTTGGCGGTGGAAGCGGCACAGCGCGCCGAGGAGGAGTCCACCAAAAGCGCCAAGGGGAAGGCGAAGCGTGGGATTGGCGGAGCCGTTATGGCGCCCCGGCAGATTGATCGGGGGAAATTGTTGTTTGAGTACGAAGCCATGGTGAAGGAAAAGTTCAAATTTTTGAGTTACGCGCCCGTAGTGTTTTTGTCGGCGAAAACGGGGGAGCGCGCGCAGAAGCTTTATCCGCTGATCGATCAGGTGGCCACGGAACGCGTGCGCAAGATTGCGACACCGGAGTTAAACCGCTGGCTGAAGGAAGAAGTGGATCTGGGGCGGGCAACGAATCCGAAGGCGCGGCCGGTGCGGATTTACTACATTACGCAGGCCAAAGTGGCGCCGCCGGTGTTTTTGTTGTTCACCAACCAGAAGAAGCCGCTGCATTTCAGCTTCGAACGATTCCTGGAAAATCAGCTGCGGGCGAAATGGCCGTTTATAGGCACGCCAGTGCGCTTCATACAGCGGTTGAAGAAACGTGGAGAGCGAGAAGGACGCACATCAGAAGAGTGAGTAAAGCAACTAAAAAGCAAAACCGTCATTCCGAGCGTAGCGAGGAAACTCTCTTAGGTTGACTTGGCGTGTTTTTGGCCTAGGATGGAGGAATCCCTGCCGGAAGAAGTTCACCGAGAAAAACACATGAGCAGCGCGGCGACACCGGTGACCGACGAAAGCAAATGCTACCGGATTGGAGAGGTAAGCCGGCTGACGGCCCTGAAGCCGTTTGTGCTGCGGTATTGGGAGACGGAATTTCCGACGCTGGAGCCCGTGAAGGGCGCGAACGGACACCGCTTGTACCGGCAGGAAGATGTGGATTTGGTGCTGAAGATCAAGCGACTGCTGTACGACGAAGGATTCACGATCGCGGGCGCCAGGCGACACTTAAAAGAAGCGGCAAGCGGCGGAGAGGGCCCGGAGGGCGGAAGCGGCGCAGGTGGAGAGGCTGGGATGTCGCAATTAAACCGGAAAATGCTGCTGGATCTGCGGGATGGACTGCGCAGTTTCTTGACGCTGTTGGAACGCAAGTGATACGGTAGTTTAGTAGCGGTCGGGACGTAGCGCAGCCTGGTAGCGCGCACGCTTGGGGTGCGTGAGGTCGCGAGTTCAAATCTCGCCGTCCCGACCAGAGAAAATGCAGTTCACAGTTATCAGTCCACAGTCCTCCGCTAGAAGCTCTTCTCTTCTGACTTCTCGGCGTCATCTCCGATCTCAGTGATAGCTTGATCGTGCGTGAAGATTCTACCGGAAAGACCGGCGTGGAGTAGAATGTGGCATCGCTCCGCAAGCCATGGATAAGGAGAATCCGATGAGAAATCGTGCTGCTGCGTGGTTATTGCCTGCTTTGCTGCTGGCGTCTTTGCATGCCTCTATGGCACAGGAGAAGCAAGCGGCGGCGCCGCCAAAGGAAGGCGTACTGAAGGCAGCGGAAGTGGGGGACAAATTGTTTCCGGACAAGGTGTTTTTCCGGGGGCAATCGGCGACGGTGCAGGCGCGCAATAGCGCGGGAGTGCGGTACGCGGACGGATTTGTGGTGTTGGCGGCGCTCGTGGATGCTTCGGGCTATTCGAGTGGGTTGAAGGAAAAGTACCAGGGATTTCTGATCACGGAAGTGCCGTTAACGATTGGCGGACAGACACTGAAGCCGGGACAGTATGGCTTCGGATTCGTCGAAGGAAACACTTTTGTGGTGATGGACGTGGCCGCGAGCGATGTGTTGAAGACAGCGTCCACGAAGGACGCAGAGATAAAGAGGCCGGTGCCGTTGCAGGTGGTGGCGGGGCAAGCCGGGCAGTACCGGTTATATAAGGGCCGGGATTACGTGGAGTTTGCGCGGACGAAGTAGGGGAGAAGAGTAATCAGTAATCGGGAAGCGGGAAGCGGATTCCTCACTTCGTTCGGAATGACAAATTCAGAAGAAGGGGGCTGAGTGTCAGCCCCCTTCTTTTTGTATGCGACGTGAGTCGGGCTAGATGTTTTTGATTT
Source organism: Candidatus Sulfotelmatobacter sp. (assembly GCA_035524015.1). GTDB lineage: Bacteria > Acidobacteriota > Terriglobia > Acidiferrales > UBA7541 > Acidiferrum. The sequence goes on along the minus strand of DATKPS010000097.1, from coordinate 17,249 downwards.
GGTTGGTGCTGGCGTCCCAACAGACCGCGGCTTTGCGGAAGTAAGATTCGTTGGCCATGTGGCAGGCCAAGGCGGCGTTGTGGCCAAAGACCGCGTCTTCGGTCAGCGGCTTGCGGCTGCGGACGGCTTCGAGATAGGCCCACATGTGCGGACGCTGATCATCCCAGTCATCACCCTTATAGGTGTAGTTTTCCGAGAGCGGTTCCTGGCCAACGGGCGGATCGTGCTTCTCGTGCCATTCCTTTTCGTAGGCTTCGCGCATGGCTCGGGGGAAGCTCGAGGCGTAATAACTGGGCGCCGAGTCCACGCCGGATTGCGGATAAAGAGCGATACCGAATTCGGTGGCTTCGAGAATGCCTTTGGAACCCTGGAACCGATAGGTTTCCGGAGTTTCGCAGCCCAAATTGAGCCGGAGATAAACGGGGATTTTGCCGTATTGGTAGATGGTGGCTTGGACATCGGGCATGTTGCGCCCGTCGGGCCAGCGGAGAATGCCGCCAAAGGACATAGCGCGCGCGGGCGGTTCGTTCCAACCCATCATGAAGTTCATACCACTGACGAGATGAACGAGGAGGTCGCCAGCGACGCCGGTACCGTATTCCTTCCAGCAGCGCCAACGCGCGAAATATTTTCCATCGAAGTCACGCTTGGGCACAGTGCCTTGCCAAGTGTCCCAATCGAGTGTGGTGGTGGAAAGATCGGTCGGAATCGGGTAGACCCACGCGCCGGTGGGATCGTTGCGGCCCAGCGAGCCTTCAATCAGGTTGACATCGCCGATGGCGCCTTGCGCCAGCATTTCCTTGGCTTTTTTGCAGATGACCGAGCTGACGCGCTGCGAGCCAATTTGAACGATGCGGCCCGTTTTCTGGGCCACGGCGACCATTTCGACGCCTTCGGCAGCGCTGTGAGACATGGGTTTTTCGAGGTAGATGTCTTTCCCGGCACTGAGCGTGTCGACGAAAACCTGCTTGTGCCAATGATCCGGAACCGCGGCGATGATGCAGTCGATCTCCTTGTTGTCGAGAAGTTCCTTGTAGTGGCGAGTGGTGGTGATCTTCGCGCCGGCGATTTCCTTGGCCAGGGTGTGGCGGCCATCGTAAAGATCGGCGGCCGCAATGCATTCTGTACCGGGAAGACCAACGGCCGTGGAGAGCAAGCCGTTGCCCTGCATGCCGACCCCGATGATGCCGAAGCGAACGCGGTCGCTGGCGGCGGTCATTTCCAGCCGGGAAGGAATGCGTTCCGGCTCCAGGACGATGCGCTTGGCGGCAAGCATGGCGCCGGTAGTGCCGGCGGTGGTTTGTAGAAACGAACGACGCGAGATTTGATTTTTGCTCATAATGTTCTCCATGAGAGATCGAATATTGCGATGCCTTAGTGCAGGGGTTGAACCGCGACTTCTTTGAAGAAAACGATGTCGTTGTCACTGTGATTCTGCAGGCCGACGTAGCCCTCAAGGGGGCGCGGCCCACGCTGTGGTTCAAAATCAAACTTGCGATCGGGCACCGGCTGACCTTCCGTGTAATCGGTGATTTTTTCGCCGTTGACCTCAACGACGGTGTGGGGCCCATCGAGAGTGATGAGCATGGTGTTCCACTCCGGGCCGGGCTTCCCGGGTTTGGAGAGCGGCTTGGTCAAAGAATAGAGCGTGCCGGTGACATGATATTCGTCTTCGCCGGAAGTTTCCGGATGATTGTCGATCTGGACTTCGTAACCGTAGTGGACGGGCATCCATTCTTCGCGGGGTTCGATGGGAATGCGCACGAAAACGCCGGAATTGTCGTTGAAATCGCGCATTTTGTAGACCACTTTGATACGGCAATTGCCGAATTTTTCTTTAGTCCAATACAGCAGGCCCATACCACCATGGGTCTGAATCAGACCATTCTCGACGGTCATATAGCCCGGGCCAACGTGCTTCCAGCCGTCCAGGTCTTTTCCATCGAAGAGTTGCCTCCATTGCGGTTCCGGGACGCGAGCAGCAACCAGCAGAGTGGCTGCCGCGACCACAAGTAGTGCACTCCATTTACGCATTTTGTGCCTCCCTTGAGGACCGGTGAATTGGGCGGGTATTTTTGCAGACAAAAAGCAAAGAGAAGAGCTTTTTGTATGATCGATGCGAAGTGTAGTCGGCAGGCGCATCGGTCATCAGGTCAAGACGTTGCGGACCAGGAACCAGACATTGGCAGGGCGCTCGGCGAGCCGACGAACGAACCAGGGATACCAGTAAGTTCCGTAGGCCACCAGGACCACGGAGCGATAGCCGGCTTGCGCAAGGCGTTCCTGCTCGGCGCGTTGAATGCCGTAGAGCATTTCCACTTCAAACTGGGTTTTGGCAATTCCCTGGCCCACGACGTAATCGGCCAAACGACGAATGAGCTGGATGTCGTGGGTGCCGAATGCCGCGCGGGCACAGGATCCCGCGGTTTGCGCCCGCAGCATCTCCTGCGCAAGAACGAAATAATTTTCGTCCACATCAGATTTTTTGGGGAAAGCGATGGAGTCTGGCTCTTTGTAAGCGCCTTTGACGAGGCGAATTGCGGGCCGCAGAGGAAGCAGGTCGGCCAAATCTTTTTTGGTGCGATAGAGATAGGCCTGAAGACAAATGCCCGCGTTGGGATAGGCGCGCAGAGCGCGTTTGTAGATCTCGAGCGTCACGTCGACATAGTTGCTGGCTTCCATGTCGACCCAAACCGTTTTGGACGGATGTTCGTGCTGCACGATGCGTTCGAGATTTTCGAAGCAAAGGTCGGGCGAGAGGTTGAGACCGAGTTGTGTGAGTTTTACGGAAACTTCGGTGGGCAGATTTACCTGGTGGATGCAATCGAGGACTTCCAGGTAATGATCGGAAACCTTGCGGGCTTCGGCGCGATCGGCAACATTTTCGCCCAGGTGCGTGAAGATGGACCCAATGTTTTTCTGCCGGAGCGCTTGCGCGGCGTCAATCGCGGCGTCGAGGGTCTCTCCCGGCATGAAGCGGGAAACGCTGCGGCGCACGAACGGGAAATTCACGGCGTGATCGCGCAACCACACGTTTTGCGAGGCGGCAAGCAACATCGAGCGCATCAGCGCCATGGGCCTTCCGTACCTCCAAGAGGGAGCGAGAGAGAGGAAAGAAGATTACGGAAACATTCTAGCCCGCATTTCTCACCGTGCACAACCTTTGCTTAGAGCTGTCATCCTGAGTGCGCGTGGTTTGCGTGCGAGCGGCCATGGACAAACCGCAACCACTGCATCGAACCTGTCATCCTGAGCGCAGCGAAGGATCTCACCGTACAGTGTTTGCTCGGTATCCAGCGAGCGCAAGTGGATCAATTGTCCAAGAAACCGGTGATCGGTGATCAGGAATCAAGAGGCGATGCTTCGCCACGGAGCCACAGAAGACACCGGGATGGAATCTATTCGGAGAAGGCGGAGGGTTGCAGGGAGAGGGCTTCGGAGAGGAGCTTGGAGAGTTGGGAGGGGAGAGTGTGCGCGGCGGGACCGAGACGCGACTCGCTGGCGGTGACGGCGGCAGCTATGGCGTTTAATGCCTCACCGGGGTTGGTGCTCATCAGGTCCTGTGCGCGATAGAAGCACGCGAAGACGAGCCGCTCGGGCTGATGGTGACGGCGAAGAAATTGGCCGTAGTCGAACCAATCGGTGGCGGCGTCACCAGGCTCGCCCTGGGTTTCATCGACGACCAGCGCTTCCTGGAAAGCTTGCGCGGCGTCGCCCAGGTGGCCGGCGCGCTCTTGGGCATCGGCGGCGTGCGCGAGGGCCAGGCTCTGCAGAGCAGGATTTTTCACCTTTTCCGCGAACTGCGCCGCCTTGGTATAGCCGATCATCGCTTCGGAAATTTTCTGGCCGGCAGCATCGGCGTCAGCGACTTTTATGAGCGCAGAGATCACCGCAGGACCTTCACCGGGATGGTCGGCGGGATGTTTGGAGACGACTTGCAGATAAGCCTGATAGTGGCGCGCGGCCGCCTGCAGTTCACCTTTTTGCTCGAGAGCCTGCGCCAGGTAAAGCTGGGCATTGGACTGCGTGGGATCAGCGGCAACAGCGCGTTGCCAAGTGTCGATCGCTTCTTCGGGATGGCCAAGACGCTGCGCCAGCAGACCATAGTTGAGGAGGGCGTTGGCATTCTGCGGCGAACGCAGAAGCACTTTGTGATAGAGGTCGTAGGCGTCGGCATCGCGACCCGCCAGAATCAGGCCACGGCCGTAGGCTTCCTGCAAGCCCATGTTGGAAGGATTCACCTCGGCAGCACGTTTCAGAGATGCGATCGCCAAATCGCGATTGCCGGCAAGATCGGCGGCACGCGCAAGATGCGTTTGCAGGGTGGAGTCGTTGGGGTTGAGGCGGGCAGCACGTTGCAGGGTGCTGAGACTGGCGGAAACATTGGCCCAGTAGAAGTGGAGTTGATCCATGGCGGCCCAGAGGAGAAGAAGAACGACGAGGGCGACCCGGAGGGCGCGGGCGGTGACGGTGGTTCCAGCGACCCAGCGAAAGAACACCGCGGTGCGGCTGGGTTCCGTTCGGACTTCGGCAGCTTCTTCGCGCTTGTTCAGCAGAAACGAAGCAATGCGGGAATCGCGAAGTTTCCAGATGGCGCCATCGAGGAGGAAGTGATGGAGATTGACGAGAGCCATGAAGGTCAAAAAGCTGGTGGCGAAATCGGCGTGAAAGACGCGGCTGGCCAACCAGGGACCCGGGATGAACAGCGCGATGCCACCAGCCACCAGGGTTAAGAGATAGCGCGGAAAGCTCCAAGTGGTTTGGCCAGCGGCGCGAGCTTCCTTTTCTTGATAGTAGCTGGTGATCCAAAGATATTGCGCGGAGTGCAGCACCGCCAAAATGCCGCTGGAATAGCGGGTCTGCGGAACTTCCTTGCCGCTGGCAAGTTCGATGACCGCCGGCAGAAGAAACCAGAAAAATTGCGTGGTGGTCAGTGTGACGCTCGGGAGCAGCGCTTTCCAAGAACTGCGGCGCGCCAGCGAGACCAACGCCCACGCGCTGGCCACCAGAAAGAACAGGCCGAGCATGGCCCGCACCGGAAGAGTGAACTTGGCGGGAAGCCCAAGAGAAATGATTAGCGGGTCGGGGGAAGGTCCGGTGTGAAAGCTGAAAAGCAGCATCAAGTAGGAGGCAATGAACGCGAGGTGCAGGGCCTGGCGCTCGCCTTCCGTGGGAGTGACACCGGCGCGGCGCGTGAACATCATGAGCAAGCCATAGTTTTGGCCGGTGTAGTGCCACGGACTCCAACAGATGTACAGGGTGAAAATCCAAGGAACCAGCGGATACCAAAGATGGCCGATCAGGCCTGCGAAGACCAGCAACAGGGTGACGTGCACCGTGAAGATGCGGTATTTGGCGAACTCGTCGTAGGAATGGTACGCCCGGTAAACGGTGGCCATGAAGTGCGGATAGTTGAAGAGAAGCGCGAGGGCATAGAAGGCAAAGGACCAACCTTTTGTGGAAGCGGTAGAGGCGTAATAGCTGAAGAGCAGCAGAGGAGCGGACCACGCGCCACAGCCGATGATGAGGTCGAGCGAGGGGCCGTAGATCCACGAGCCGCGCGCAGAGGCGCCGTCACCGGGGCGCACAGAGACGGATGCGGGATCGATGGTGGTGGTGGGAGCCATCTCTTGAGCGTAACTTACTCCGCCGGTACACATCAGAAGAGCAGGAAGAGCGATGCAGAATGAGTTACGACTTCTGCTGGTGCGACGGGTTCAATCGAAGGAGGGACTGCCGATAGCTGCCCGCTGACATTGGGCGGTGGGCATGGTATACCTCTCCACGTAAATGGCAGGTCTTGGAAGTTTGGACTGCGAAAGGGAGATCGTAGATGAGACACAAAACACTTTACGCTCGCGTGGGCGTGTTCCTTGGAGCTGTGGCGCTGTTGACGGCAGTTCCGAGTTTCGCACAGACGGCGGGCGCTGGCTCGACGACCTTTACCGTGACCGCGGTTGGAAAGAAGGATACCGCGCCACCGATTGCCAAGGACGACGTGCAAGTGTTTGCCGGCAAAGAGCGGAAACAGATCGGGGACTGGAAAAAGTCCGATCAGCTTTTCATGGCCATCCTAATCGATGATTCGATTGAAACAGGAGCAGGCGGACAGTGGGATTACTTGAAAGAGTTTATCAACGGGCAGCCGGCTTCGACGTCGATTGCCGTGGGTTATATCCGGAACAACACCACCATGATCGCGCAGGATTTTTCGACGGATCATTCGTTGGCGGTCAAGGCCCTGCGGCTGCCGCTGGGCATTGGCGCGCTGGGCTCGAGTCCCTATCTCGCAATGATTGACATGCTGAAACGGTGGCCGGACGCCGCGGGACCACGCCGGTCTATCGTTTTGATTTCGTCCGGAATCGATTATTTCCGCGGATCGTTCTTTGGGGCGTGGTATCCGGACCTGGATTCGCTAATTTCCCGGGCGGAGAAACAGAACACGAACATCTGGACGATTTATTATCCGAGTTCGGGCCACCGGGGTCATTCCTTTTACCTGGTGAATTATGCGCAGAACAACCTCGACAAGCTCTCGGAGTATACCGGGGCGGAATCGTATTTCCTGATGTATGGAGCGCCCGTCAGCATCAAGCCGTACTTGGATGAGATTGCGACGCACTTGAGCAATCAATATTTGCTGACGTTCTCGGGATCGGGCGGATCGAAGGGCAAGTTCCAGAACATTAAGGTGAAAACGGAGTTGCCGGATGTAGAGTTGTTTGCCCCGAATGCCGTGTTTTTGCCGCCCGGGTCGTGAAGCAAAGGATTTTGTGGCACAGGCACTCCTGCCTGTGCTCAGATCGCTGCACTTAGCCTTGATGCGCAGCCAAGAGTGGCTGTGCATCAAGGGTTTTTGCGCAAACCGTACGGTCGGGGCGCCTTTTTGTTTCGAGAGGACAGGCGAACGATTGCTAGCTAGGTGGCTTGGCGCGTGGAATCGCGGATGACCAGTTCGGGATGAAGCTTATGGGAAACCGCCGACCAATCGCGATTTTCGTGGCTGGCTTTGATGGCGTCCATGACGATGCTGACCGCGGTGGCACCCATAGTTTCCAGAGGCTGCCGGACCGTGGTGAGCGAAGGCGCGGCCAGCGAAGAAATGGCCACGTCGTCGAATCCGGTGACGGAGCATTGCTCGGGGACGCTGATGCCGGCTTTGGCAAGAGCGCGCATCGCGCCGAGCGCGGTGAGATCGTCGAAGGCCAGAATGGCGGTAAATTTTTTCTTTTGCTGGATCAGTTCATCGGTGAGGCGATGACCGTGTTCGAAGCTGGCGTTCGCATCAAAAACATCGGGGATTTGCAGCGTAAGGCCGGGGTCTAATTCGAGCTTTGCGGATTGCGCGAATTTCTGAATGCCGCGCCAACGCGGGGCGCTGTCGATGAGCCGCTTGGGACCGCGGATGATGGCAATGCGCCGATGACCCCGCTGATAGAGATGCTCCAGAGCCAGGCGCCCGCCGGCTTCGTTATCAACCATCACGGAACTGACACGATCGCCGGGAATTTCCCAACCAATGGTGGCTGCGGGGATCTCCTGTTTGTTGAGGTCCGCGAGCACGTGAATATCGACGAACAGCCAGTTCGCGACGACGATGAGGCCGTCGACATGGCGCTCGAGCAGCATTTCCAGATAGCGCTCAAAGCGGTCGCGCTTGTTATGGGCGTCCGCAAAGATGGGAAGATACCCGAGAGGATAAAGGGCATTTTCGATACCGCGAAGAATAGGGGTGCAGAAAGGGTCGGTGACGTCAAAGAGCATGACCCCGATGCTTTGACTGCGGCGGCTGCGCAGGAAACGCGCCATGGCGTTCGGCCGGTAGCCGAGACGTTTGGCGGTATCTTGGATGCGTTGACGAGTGGACGGAGCGATATACCGCGCCAGCGGAGCGTTGTTGAGAACAATGGAAACGGTAGCGGGAGAAAAGCCCGTAGCCTGAGCAACATCGCGCATGGTGACTAGCCCGCGCTTTGGGCCGGTCTTTTTCATTGGTGATTCCTCGTGTGCACACATGATGGGACGAATCAGGGCACGTTGGCAATGTCAGAGTTTGGGGAGGGGAAGAAAGTAAAGACGCAAGGAGCTGTGAAGGTGCGGACATGGGTCCAGCAGTGCTGGACCCCTACGAAGAAATCTTGCGGGCTACTCTTCGGGAGGAACCTCGAAAGAAAGCTGCTCGCGGAAGCCCTTGGTTTTCCATACGCCGAAGGCGATGCCCGCGGCCATCCAGATGGAACCGACGATGATGGCGGGTTTGCTGAGGTTGATCCACAAGCCAAAACAGATCAGGAATCCGAGGACTGGGGGAATCAGGAAACCAAGTTTCTTCTCCTTCGAACGCACGTAATAGCGCAGGAAGGCCGCGACATTCACTCCCATGAAGGCGATGAGCGCTCCGAAGTTGAGCATTTCGGCACCGAGGCCGTAAGCTTCACCACCGTTCAGGATTTTCTTGACGAGATCCCAAGTGAGGGGGGTGCTGCCAAGCGAGTAGGTTTTGTATCCGGCTACGACTTCGAGAAGGAACGCTCCGATCAAAGCGATGGCGCCGACGAGGAAAACATTATTGCGGGGAATGCGATGCTTGCTGTCGACTGCGCCGAAGAAGGACTTGGGGAGCGCATTACTGCGGCCCATGCCGTAGAGCAGGCGCGCCGCGCCGATCTGCGCGCCAAGCCCGGAACCAAAATTGGCGAGGAGCAAAGTGAAACCCACAATGGTGAACAGCGGAGCCCAAGCGCGACCCGCGATGTAGGAATAGGCGGTGTTGATGTCCGGGAACGGTTGAGACGCAGGCCAGATTAACTGCGCCACATAGGCTTCCACCGCCGAGAGGATACCAATGACCACACAGGTCAGAACCGTGGCCAGCAGAATATTTCTGCGAGGATTTTCGGCTTCTTCGGAAAGTGTGGAGATGCCGTCGAAACCGATATAAGTGAGTACCGCGATGGACGTACAACCAAACAGACCGCCCCAAGTGAAGGTGTGCGGATCGTAAAAGGGACGGGTGAAATAGGCGGCATCGTGGGGTGCGCCAAAAATAAAGCGAGCCCCGGCAATGAAGATAGCGACCACAACCGCGCCCATGGCGATAGCCATGCCAGTATTGATGCGCGCTGACGTCTTGATGCCGCGGATATTGAGCAGCGTGAACAGCACCGCAAAGAAAATCTTCCAGAACCACGCGGGAACGCCGGGAGCGAACTGATTAGCCTGCCCAGCACACCACACAGTACAGATGAGCGGGTTGAGCATGTAATCCATCACCATGCTCCAGCCAGTGATGTATCCGACGGTGGGATTCACTTCCTGCGCGACATAGGTAAAAGCGGAACCGGCGCTAGGGTACGCGCGGGCCATGCGGCCGTAACTAATGCCGGTGAACAACATGGCCACCATGGCGATGAGGATAGCGGTGACGACATGGCCGCGGCCGCGGTCGCTAAGCACCCCAAACACGGACATAGGAGCGACAGGCTGAATAACGATGATCCCGTAGAGAATGAGATCGGTGAGGGTGAGGGTGCGCCGCAGGCCGGGGCCGGCAGCTTGGGTGGTGCTGGCTTCCGCGCTCAAGCACCTCTCCTTTTGGCCGGACGGCTCCCATCGTGGGGCGAGAGCACGACGGCGCGGGTAAGATTCTTCGGCGCGTCGGGATTGAGGCCCTTACGCAGGCCGACCGCTGTTCCCAAAAGATGTGCGGGAATCGCGGAGACAGCGTAACGCGCAAATTCCGGAACGTCTAGAGCTAGTTCGACCAGCAGATCGGAGTGCTCTTTGAGCTCGGGTGTGGCGCGGTTCACGATGACAGCAGTTACGGCGCCGAGCTGCTTCAGTTCGCGAACCAAGGTGATTTCGGCTTCCTTGGCCGCGTCAGAAATATAGAAGGTGATCAAAGTGTCGGGACCGGCGATGGAACGGGGCCCGTGGCGAAACTCCAGGGAGTAATAGACCTGCGCGTACGAGGAGGACATTTCCGTGACTTTGAGGCCCGCTTCCTGGGCTAGCCAGTAGTGCACACCCTGGCCCAAAAAGACGTAGTCGGCAACCTTGCGCTTGGCGGCGAAAGACTGAATCTTGTCGGCATTGGCGTGGAGCCAAGCTTGGCCCTTGCGCGGCAACTCGCTGAGCGCTGCGGAGTGCTGATCGTCGCCCACGAATTGCAATCCCAGCCGCTGGAAGGCCAGGAGAATGGCGGTAAAGGAACGCGTCATAACCGTGCTTTTTTCGTCGGCCCAATCGAGTTTGAAGGAGTGAGTACAGAGCTTTTCGAGGATGCTCTCGGGATTGCAGGTGACGCCGAGGGTCTGCACGGTCTTATGGGCCTGGAGCAGTTCGGCGGCCCGGAGCACTTCGGTGGTTTCGCCGGAGCGGGACATGAGCACAATCTGCTCGGCGCCGACGCGGCGAAGGGTTTCCTCGGGCGCGAAGAGCAGCTCGGAGGCCGGAACGGCGGTAGCGGGTATGTAGCAGTTCTTGGTCCAGAGAGAGGCGATCAGCTGAGAGAGGTAGTAGCTGGAACCACAGCCGACGAATAGCCACGGACTGCGTGGCGAGAAAATCTCCGAGAAACGGGCGAGGATACCGGATTTTTGCAGATGAGCATCGGTTTCCGCCCAAATATGGGGCTGCGAGTAGATTTCCGCCAAAGTATGCTCGGCCGGGCGAGGCTTTTTGGCCTGCGGACGGGATTTGCTGGTGGAGTTGCGCTTCGCCAAGGAATCACCTCATGTATTGAAACGATTGAATAGCAGATATTTTCCGGGACAATACCCTCCGGCGCAAGTCGAAAGATGGCTGGATAGCCGAGAGGTTACACCCCACGTTGCAGGGCATTCGCGCCAGCAGGGTACCCAGGAATTGACGTGAGCCGCGTGTTATCCACAGAACTGTACGGTTGGCCAGTTGTAAGGACATGGTACTAGCGGTATCTCTTGATTCACAGCCCGAAGAACAAGCGCAACAGGAGAGGCGGGAATCGCGTCTAATGGGAGTAAGAGTGCAGGTCGAGGTTGCTGGGGATATAGCAGGTCATACAACAAAGGTAGAGGAAATGGGCGACTTAGCCCAAAAAGCAGGTAGCCAAAACTTTCGAAGGCTGCTCGGTCATGTAGCCGGCTTCGTACTGGTGTTTTTGGTGGCGCGCTGGCTGCGCACCGGTACACTGCGTCCCGATCCGATCCTGCAGGGTTACCTGCAAATCACCACGGGTTTGTTCGCGTTTGTGTTCGCGGCGGTGGCCCTGGTGCGCTTCCAGGGAACGCAAGACCGCATCTCTTTGATCCTCGGGTCTGGGTTTCTATTGTCGGGAGCCACGCTCACGGCGTCCAGCGTGTTGTTCTTCCAGATGAACCACGACTCGCCCACGTGGTTTTTGTGGGCACCCGCGGCGTGGTGGATCAGCCGGCTTTTGCTGGCGCTGTTGTTTGGCGTGGCGCTGCTCGTCGAACATTTCATTCCGCGTTCGCGACACCCGAAACTGGAGATTGCCGGAGCGCTGTTTACGGTGCTCTCGCTGACCTATCTGATTTCGGCTTCGTTGCGCAGGCTTCCCCCGGACGTTTCGGGACACCCGAATGCGCTGATTCCGAATCCATTGCAGTTGATACCGGCGGTGATTTTTCTGGTGGCGCTGTATGGTTATCGCCGGCGTAAATACCTGATGAACTCGGCGTTCGACCGCGCAATTTATATGGCGGTGTGGCTGAATCTGGGGGCACAGCTGGCGGCGTGCCAGTCGGTGCGATTGCTGGATGGTCCGTTCGTTTTCGCGCAGTTGCTGAATGTGGCCAGTTACATCACGGTTTTGGCAGGGGCGCTGTTGGATAGCGCGCGGGTGTTCGAGCAGGTGCGCCATCTGGCCACCAGCGACCCGCTCACCGGCTTAGCCAATTACCGGAAACTGCTCGACGTGCTGGATACGGAAACGGAACGCACCCTGCGAACGGGAAGACCGTTTGCGGTTCTGCTGCTGGACCTCGATGGACTGAAGAAGATTAACGACAGTCTGGGACATTTGGTAGGCAGCCGAGCGCTGTGCCGCGTGGCGGATATTCTGCGGGTGCACTGCCGTGCCATTGATACCGCGGCGCGCTACGGCGGAGACGAATTTGCCGTGGTGCTGCCGGAAGCGCAGGAGGAAGAAGCGCAACGAGTGGCTTCGCGCATTCACGAGACGCTGCTGGGAGATCAAGAAGAGCCGCCGATTTCGGTGAGCATCGGGACGTCCGTGTATCACGGCGAAGGCGAGCGCGTGGAGAAATTGCTGAAGGAAGCAGACCAGAATTTGTACGAAGAGAAGGCGCGGCGGAAGGGCAGTTTGCGTGCCCCGGACACGTCGCGGCGTCGCACGAAGAAGGGCATGGCCTAAAGAACTAACTGTTCATCCTCCCCGTCTTTGCCTTTGTAGGGCTCGCTTTCTGAAGCGGGCCGTTCGTTTTTCATTGCGTCTTGTCCGCGGCTTTACTCCTGCTTTTTCTTCATCTTTTCGAAAAAATTCGTCGCTTCGCTCGAAATAACACGAAATTGGACATTACGTGCAGCTTTGTCAGTTGTGGGGCCAGTCCTTGGCATTGAATTGAGCCTCACTCTCTGAGGAAATGACTGTACACGCGAGGCAGGTCAGTGAACCGTGCGGTTCTGTTGTGTGGCTTTGCTGGCCAAGGCGAAACGGGGCTCTGGCGTGGCCTCTCCTAAAATGACCGAAGCGGTGTACTCGCCGACGGCAGGACCGTGTTTGAAGCCGTGACCGGAACCGCCTCCCGCAAACCACACGTTCGAAAATTGCGGATGGCGGTCGATCAGGAAATCGCCGTTGGAAGTGTTTTCGTACTGGCAGACGCGGGTTTCCACGATAGGTGCTTGCGCCAGCGCCGGAAAACGCCGCGCGACAAAACTACGCGCCCAAGCTGCTCCTTCTGAAGAGACCAGGCGCGATTGCGTGTCGGGATCGATTTGCGCACCGTGGGTGTCGCAAGCGATTTTCAGCCCACGGCTTTCCACATCAGGCATTCCGTAAACCTCGTCGGCTTGGAAAAGCCACGTGGGAAGAGCGGGAGGAGCGAAGCGCGTGTCTCCCGGCGGCGTGGCGAAGAAAAACACTTCCTGGCGCGTAGGGAAAATGCGCGCGCCGAGGATTTCCGGAAACAACTTGCCGAGCCAAGGGCCGCAGGCGAAGACGAAGTTGCCGGCGGAGATGCGTTCGCCGGTAGCGGTCTCGATGTGCGCAAGAAGCATTTGGGAAGCTTGAGGAGCTTGAATCTGCGCGATTCGAAACTGAACGCCATGGCGCGTAGCCGCTTGGACGGTGGCCGCGACGGCACGACGCGCAAGAAGCACTCCGCTTTCCGGTTCGAAAAGGCCGCGAGAAACGCCATCGAAATTCACTTGTGGATAGAGGTGTTCGAGTTGCTGGCGCTCGAAGAGTTGGTGATTGATTTCGTTACGGGTGAGAACCGTGTGCGAGGCGATGAGGGTGGCGTCATTTTCAGAGGAAAGCCAGAGCACACCGGTTTGGTGGAAAAGGTTCTCGCTTGCGGCGGCGAAGAGTTCTTTCCACTGGCGCAAAGAATTCTGCGACCACCGCGTGTAGATTTCGTCGGGGCCATAGCTCATGCGGATGATGCGAGATTCGCCACCGGAACTGGCCCGGGAGTGGGCCGGACCGTGGGCTTCGAGGAGCAGCACCCGCTGGCCCCGCTTGGCAAGATGGAGAGCGATCCAGGAGCCGAAGACACCGGCGCCGACGACGGCTGTGTCGAAAATGGAGGGCATGGGTTGTCATTGTAAGAGAGTTTTGGCAAAAGCACTCTTGCAAAGAGTCCCTGTTTGGTGGAAGTGCGATTCTTCGCTGCGTTCAGGATGACAGAGCTTTTTTATTGGTAAGCAGATCGGCCCAGTGCGACAGATGGTTTAGGGATTCGCTATGGGTGGGATCGAGATGAAGTGGGTTGACGGAAGCTTCACCCGCAAAGATGGCCGCGTAGTCGGAATCGGCATCGATTTCCATTTCGCGATCGAGCCGTTGTTCACTGAGCCAGAAGTACGGGCAACCCCGCGGATCGGCGCCTTCACGGAGAACGGTGCGCGTGATTTTCTTGGATTGACGCGTAATCTTCACATCGCCGCCCCAAGTTTCCGGCACGTTGATATTGAGAAGGACTTGCGCAGGCAGCTTTTCCCGCAGGATAAGTTGGACGGTGTCGCACGCCAGTCGAGCGGTGGGCGTGAAATCCGCATCGACGCGCTTGGAGCAGAGCGAGATCGCAAAGCCCGGGACGTAGTGGATGACGGCTTCGCGAGCGGCACCGACGGTACCGGAATAGTAGACATTTTCGCCAAGGTTCGCGCCATGGTTGATGCCAGAGATCACCATGTCGGGCCGTTCTTTCAGCAAGCCGTGCAGCGCGACGATGACGCAGTCAGCCGGAGTGCCGTCGATGGCCCATTCGTCGTCGGCGACTTTGTGGCAGACGATCGGTTGGCGAAGCGTCAGGGATTGCGCGGCGCCACTGCGCTCGGAACTGGGGGCGATAATTTTCACGTTGGCGATGGCCTTGAGATGGTCGGCGAGTGCGCGGAGACCGGCCGCCTGGTAGCCGTCATCGTTGGTTAGCAACACAGTGGGTTTCTTGCCGTGCATGGACACTCCCACTTCTATTGTAACGGTAAATGGCACAGGCCGAAGAGCTTGCTGAAACACGCCTGTGGCACAGCCACTCTTGGCTATGCACCGAGGCTAAGTGCAGCGATCTCAGCACAGGCAGGAGTGCCTGTGCCACGAAAACTCCCAGTTCTGGAGTTTTTCTGCAAGCTGTGAAGCCTGGCTGCGCAGGTCAGTCGGAGGCGACGGCGGATTTTTCTTTTTTGGCGGCGGCAAGCAGCTCGTTGACTTTCGCCATGACTTCGAAGGCGTTGGCAACGTAGAGCACATCCGCTTTGCCACGAGCCCAGCCGCAATTGGGATCGAGGTTGATGGCGCGGCGCTCATTGATAAAACGCCAACCCACCACGTGTGGTTCTTCGCCGTGACAGCAAGTGGAGAGACCTTTTGGATGGCGCGGCGTGGCGCCGGTTTGTCCCACTTGATTGAGGTGCGTCATGAAAGCCAGGACCGCTTGGTTTTCGCCTGACTGATCGACCAGCGATTTGCTGCCGCCGAGAGAGGCCCCGGAATTTTCGAGGAAATTCAAGATGATTTTTTCGGCTTCTTCCGGATGAGACTTGCCATCCTGTTGCCTCTTGGTCCAGCCGGCGCCGGCAACGAAGAGAAGGGCGGCGTCGGGGCGGATGGTCTGCGTGTCGGACTTTGGCGCGCGGATTCCAATCACGCTGGTGCGTTTCGCTTCTTGCGGAAGAGCGACGGGAATAAGTTCGACGTTGGCTTGTGCGCTAGGGCCACGCCAGGGTTCGTGGCAGCCGGAATCCAGAAGGACGATCCAAGGCCGTTCGTTCCGCTGGAAGACGCCTTCGAGGCGCTGGCGATAGAACCAGCGTGTGGCGGTAACCTCCCCGTCGACAAGGCGGAGCTCGGTGACGTGCGTGTCGACTTTGCCCTGGAGACGATGCGCGAGAACGGGGAGTGCGCGAAGAAAACGCGAAGTGGTGGGCGCGAAAACGAGTTCGGGAGAAGCGGCTCGGCAGAGGGCCTCAGCCGCTTGCGCATCGCTGGCGAAACGCGGATCGGCGAAGTCCGTACCCGTCACGCCGAGGATTCTTGCGGCGGGCGTGCTGGCGATGGAATCGGCGGCGGATTGGACCGATGCACCAATTAAACCCATGGTGAGCGTCGCCCCGGATTGCTGCGCGAGAGCGACGGCAGAACCCAGCGCTTCGAAGGCGGTTTTGGGTAAAGCTGCGCCGGAGTCGTCGGTGTGAGCGAGGAATAGGATGTTTTTGGTCATAGCGTCACCTGGAATCGGAAATAGTCGTTTACTCCAGCCACTGAACGATTTCCTGAGCGATGGCTTCGGGAGTTTGATCTTTGACGATACGCGTTTGGCGCTGTTGCTTGGGCGGAGTGACGCCGGCGTAGTGCAGCCCAGACGGAGCGGCGGCAACAGCTTTGGCGCGTTGCAACGCGGGCATGACCGTACGCATGTTAGCCATGCCGACCTGCGGATTGTTGCGCGGCTCAGGCAAATTGCCTGTAGCCCAGCCGAGCAGCGCGGGCGGCCCCTGGCAAACAGAGACTTGGTGACGGCCGCCTTCGATGCGTTCAAGGATTTCGAAGGAGCTATCGGACTTGGGACTGAGCTGATCGACCCCGAGGAACTGATCGAGAATTCCGAGGCGCGCGCCGACCAATTGCAGTGTGACTCCTGCGCCGCGGGAGGCCGATTCCCAGCCACCGAACAGGAGAAGACGCGAACGGTCCAGCGCGGGGATGGCTTCGATGGCCGTGGCGAGAAGTTCGGCGGTGGCATGCGCGTCCGTGAAACCACCCGCCGGCGCATCGATAGCCACCAATTCGAAGGTAACTTTTTGTGCCACGGTCATCATCACTTGCTGCAGCTTGGCTTTAGGGCCGAGACTGACGAGCCAGACTTTGCTGCCAAGAGAATTGGCGGCAAGATTGGCGGCCTCATAGAGCGCGTGGCTGGCCCAAGGGTCGAGGACAGCGGGCAGCATCATTTCATTTTTCAGTGCCGGACCTGCGGGCGTGTCGATCGGTTCGAGAGTTTGCAGAGGATCGGGCACGATGCCCGCGCAAACGACGATGTGGAATCCTGTGGTCATTTTTTTTCTGCTCCTTGGTTTTTGTAGCGGTCGCCTTCGCAGCCGGGCGCTTTGACTCGAACCTTCCGACGAAGCTCAGTTGAGCGCGGAGTGCAATCCACCCGCGCCGGCGCGAAAATCAATATTCTTTGCGTTGCAATTCCACAAGCAAGCGCCGCAGAAGATGCATTTTTCGCGGTCGAATTGCGGCACGGCCCGCTCACCGCGCGTGATGGCCTGACCAGAGCACATTTCGACGCAGAGCTTCGGCTCGCAATCCCGGCAAACTTCTGGGCGCAGGAAAACGACATGGTTGGCATAGCCCGCCGGGGCTTGCACACTGCCGCCCATGAGCAGCGCGTCCTGATGCGAGACGAGGAGCTGGCCATCGTAGGCAATTTCGGGCCAACCGCACCGATTCATGGCGAGATCGTGAGCAGGCTGTCCATGCGATGCAGCTTCGGATTTCAGGCGATTCCATTCTTCGGCAGAAATGCGGCTGGCGAAGAAGTTTGCGGACGCGG